>JANMZR010000392.1:0-11906 GCA_031383555.1 Cytophagaceae bacterium
AAATGATGACCTTCACAACCGACCTGACAGGTGCCGCGCAGGTGCCACCGGTAGACACTGCTGCCACTGGTACAGCTGAACTGAAGGTCGATACCGACGCAAATCTGATGCCTCGGCCATGCTTGATGTAACCTCCACCACAAAAGGAATGCTTATACCCCGCATGACAAGTTCGCAGCGCACAGGCATAGCTTCGCCTGCCACAGGTTTGTTGGTATATGATACTGATACGCAATCCTTTTGGTTTCGAAACAATAGCGTTTGGGCAAACTTAATTGGCAGCAGCAGCGGATGGAGCTTACAAGGCAACAATGCCGGGGTTGATGACTTTATAGGCACCACGAATAATCAATCGCTACTTTTTAAAGCCAATAGTCAGCAAGCTGGAAAAATTGATTTACTCTTAAATAATGCATTTTGGGGCAATGGTGCTGGATTAGCTAACACAACCGGCTGGTCCAACACCGCAAATGGTACAAACTCTCTAAATGAAAACTCAACGGGTAATGAAAACACTGCATTTGGTTTTAGCTCCCTTCAAAATAACACAACTGGAAATGATAACACTGCTAGCGGGGCATATTCACTTAAGGAGAACACTACTGGCATCGAAAATACTGCAAATGGAGCATGGGCACTTCAATACAACACCATTGGCTTTTCAAATACTGCTATCGGTTCTGGTGCGCTCACTATAAACACAAGTGGCTTTTATAACACTGCTATAGGGGGAGGGGCACTTAATAGAAACACAACTGGAGCTAAGAACACTGCCAATGGCGTAAATGCTCTAAATAAAAACACAACGGGTAATGTTAACTCAGCAAATGGTCAAGATGCGCTTTTTTACAACACAACCGGCAGTTACAACACAGCAAATGGTGAAACTGCGCTTTTTTACAACACAACGGGTAGTTACAATACAGCAAATGGGTCTAATGCACTATTAAATAATACTTTAGGTACAAATAATACAGCAATTGGATTTGAAAGTGGGAATGCGAATATTACTGGCAATAATAATACGTTTTTAGGGAATCAGGCCAATGTTTCTGCAGATGGTTTTAACAATGCTACTGCTATTGGGGCAAATACAATAGTAGATGCCAGCAATAAAATACGGATTGGCAATGCAAATGTGACTGTAATTGAAGGGTCTGTAGCCTGGAGCACCCCTTCTGATAGGCGCTTGAAAGAAAATATTACCCTAAATAACCGACTTGGCCTTAATTTTATCATGCAACTACAGCCTGTCAATTATAATTATATCGCTGACAAAACCAAGGTATTACACGAAGGTTTTATTGCTCAGGATATTGAGGAAATTATAAAAAAACTTAATTTGCCTTTCAATGGCCTTAAAAAAACGGCCACCGGCATGTATTCGCTTGCCTATTCTGATTTTTTGATGCCGCTGGTGAATGCAGTAAAAGAACAACAAAGCCAAATTGAAAGTTTAAAAAAAGAAAATGAAATATTGAAAGAACTAGCCGCCAGAATAGCTGCTTTGGAAGAAACAAAATCAGCAAACAGCAGACAGGCTTTTACAGAAAAGTGATTTGGGGCTAAAGATTTATAAAATACCACTAGAATTGTTGCTGAATTTTGATTTATAAACTTAAACAGAAGCCTATAAAAAGTTAGCCAACTATTAATTAAGGTCGGTATCATTGTCGTGGTTATCCATTTCGGCCAACCACAATAGCCAACCTTTAATTTAGGTCAGTTTTGTTTTATGGAAAATCCTTAAATCAAACAAAAATTTCAATATTCTTGGCTTCTTAATTGTTGAAAAAGAGTCGTTTGATTGGCCGAAATGGCCAACCAAGGTATAAATCAAATCCAAAAAAGTAGCAATCGCCTCGAAATCCACTAGATTCCCGACCAAATTTGGCGTCGTACAACGTGACCATCCAGCTGCCCGCCCGCCCCTATTTTGAGGTGAGCAAATTTTTCCGTAAACTTGTAGTACCTTGGCAATTCACCTCAAAACATGGCGAATTCTTAAGTATTAGAGGCAATTTATGAACTCGACATTTATTGGAATTTAAAAAATATAATCAGGAAGTATCCTTTATTTAAAAATGATATTATGCGAAAACATTTTTTCATACAATTAAGTCTTTTAGCTGTTCTATTCCTTTGCATTGGCATAAAATCAGTTCAAGCTCAAGTTTCTTTACTTAATCAGGCGCTTGACACTCTTTTTGAAAACCATATAGCCAAAAAAGAAATGGCAGGTACAGTTTGTCTTATCACCCAAAATGGGAAGATTATTTACAACAAATGCTTTGGCTACAGTAATATCGAAAAAGAACTTTCTATGCAAACCGGGACTTACTTTCGAATGAAATCAATGCTTAAGCCACTTATTACATTGGCTATTTTAAAATTAGTACAAGAGGGAAGAATTAATCTAGATGATCCGGCAACTAAATATTTTCCAGAACTGAATGATAAGAAAGTTGGTGTAAAAAAGGATAGCGCTATTGAATACGTTGCTGCCATCAGGCCAATTACTTTACGACATTTATTAAGTCATTCTTCTGGTTTAGGGAGCTATTGGAACGCAGGAGCTTTAAAAAGCATTTTTATAAAATATGATAGCATAGCTTTCCCAAGTTTCAAAGATTCTATAGAAGCTTATATGAGGCTTCCCCTTATCGATCAGCCTGGGGATAGGTGGCACTATGGATTAGGGCATCTTATCATGGCATATCTGATTGAAAAGGTTAGTGGGATTTCATATAAAGAATTTTTAAAAAAAGAAATCTTCCTTCCACTAAAAATGAATAAAACAACTTTCCAATTGCCGAAGGGAAAAGAGAACGAGCTTGCGCAATATTACAGTTTGACATTGGGGCAATTTAAAAAGACTTTAAAAGACTCTACATACACAGGTGGTGACGACCTAATGTCAACTGTTGAAGACTATTACAAGTTTTGCACTCTGTTAATAAATAATGGAAAACTAAATGGAAAATCATTTATCCGTAAAAATCTGATGAAGGAATTCATTACCCCGGTTGTTGGCCTGAACGCAGAAGAAATATCTTGACACAAAGGATATGCATTTGCATTGGGAGTTTCGGTACGGATAAATGAAGGTAAAGCTGATTTCAAAGGAAGTTTGGGTGATTATGGATGGATAGGTATTAATAATACTGCTTTTTGGATTGACCCCAAAAAACAAATAATCGGAATCGTTCTCAGCCAGTCCTATTATAATATGTATCGACTTTCAAAAGCTGTAAAGAATGTTGTTTATACTTTTTTCTAAAACTATTCAAACAAAATGAAATTGTAATTTCTACTAATAACTTAGGTTTTTTGGCGGCTGAAAGCCAAGCTATGAAACCTATGTTGAACTATCGAGGACGCCTAGTTCTTCGGTGGCGGTCAGTGCATGGCTAGGCCTTTTTTCTTTTTATGGAGTTTTCGTACTGAGACTTAGCGCATTGGAAGCAGGTTTTTACCTGATTTTTTTTGGTTCTTTATTTGGTTTATTTTTTTGTTTTTAGCGATTTTAGTTCATTTAGGCATATAAACTTTTGCTGTCGAAAAATTGCAGCAGCCAGCCTCATAGGTAAGATGAACATTATAGTTTTAGAAATTTTAATCTACATAAGATTCCAGTTGAGAAGGGTCGGCGGGCTGGCTAAAAGTTTTGTGATTGCTTCGTTCGATCCTAATGTCGGCAGTTCAAGCTGATAGCCGCCAAATGCATCGAATAGTTTTTGAAAGTACTTGGGCTGCGGCCAAGGATCGAAATACTCCGTTAAAAGCGGCGGATTAATACCGCAAAACTATCTACATCTTAACTGGCACGCTGGACGAGCGAATTAGCTCATATCTCATCAGGCGATTTTTTTGTCATATTAATAATTAAGTTTAAATTAGCATTAAAATTATGAATTTTGACGAGGAAAGCTACCGAGGGTTTATTTGAACATCATATTTAATAAATTGTGGGCAAACGTAATATTCCTGAGCATTTTATTCACTATTTTACATTTGTTCAGGCTGACGATTTACTAAAAAAGAATTTGAATTTAACCTCAGCATTTGTAATTTTTTTGGCTTTGGGTTACGTCCTGACGTATTCCAAATCTCACTTCTGCTTAAAGCCCTGTTCGTTTGCGACATGCTTGGGCGACAGTGCGAACTTGAAACTTTGGTGCAAGAAATTAACTTTGACAAAACAAAATAAACGGGGAAGCTGAAAACCGGTTAGAGTAAGCCACATTAAATTCTAAAATTATGAACATAAGTAATGTCACCACTATTGACCCATCCAATAAATCAGCTTTAAAGCGGTTTATTTCGTTGGAACGAAAATTAATGAAAGACTATCCATATTACATTTCTGAAATAGAAGATGATGTGGCAAAGATGTTGACCCAAAAGAATCTGATGTTTAAAGAGATGGAATTGGGTTTGTTCGTTGTTTCAAAATCGGGAGAAGATGTAGGCCGATGTGCTACCATTATCAACAAAAAGTTTCAGGTCCAAAAGCAAACCGGTGCCGGGTTTATTGGCTTTTTTGCTGCTGCTGAGGGCTGTGAGCAGGAAGTAGCAGAAATGATTCGGCAAGCCGAGAATTGGCTAAAAGAAAGAGGCGTAACCAAAGTAATAGCACCAGCCAACGGAGGGGCTCCGAACGCCATGGGATTTATGGTAACCGGATTTAATGAAGATCCAATGTTTCCTTTTCCATGGAATCCTCCATATTACAAGGGTTATATTGAATCGCTGAATTTCCAACCAACTTACCCAATGTGGTATTATGAAGTGGATTTTACCAGCGAAAAATACAGAGCTGCAAAAAGCCGGTATGCAAACTATGATGCAGCAGTTATCCGACCTGTTTCAAAAAAGAACTGGGATAAAGACATTGAAATTGTAGCAGACATGCTTAATGAGACTTTTGTTCATGAGTGGGAGTTTGCAAAATTAAGTCATGCTGAAATGAAAGAGTTTATGGGACCTATGAAAGATGCCCTGGCTCCTCAACAAATACTGATTGCCGAAGTTGACGGGAAGCCGGCTGGTTTTTGCTTTGCTGTGCCAGACTTAACCCCGCTTTTTCGAACATTCAACGGGAAGATTGGCTTGATTGCCATTTTCAAACTAATAACTGGGGCTGCTAAAAAATTTAAACGGGCAGGAATTTTAGGTATCGGAGTTACTGATACATACAAAGGAAAAGGTTTAGCAAAAGCAATAGCCATGAAAATGTATGACTATCATGAATCATTGGGTCTGAAGAGCAGCTTATACTTTCCAGTAAATGAAAGCAATAAGGACTCCAGAGGTTTTGCAGAATCCATTGGCGGAAAAGGGCGATTGATGTATCAGGTTTATGACAAAGTATTAAGTTGAGCAGACAAAATTCATGACTGTCCGAGATTGCATACAATGCTTCAAATGAGGAGTAGCACGAACGAATAACATTTAGTAATCTAGAACATTGGGTTCTGTGCAAGTGTGGCTTGACAAACAAACATCAGCCAATTGCAAATCCAAGCTGTGGTTTGGGCTGGACAAACAACTTTGAGCTTTAGTTCTTAATTTCAACATTATATTTTCAATCAGCAGCAGCTGTGGGCAGAATACTAATTGCACACCTGGCACAAAGCCCTGCCATTAGCGGTAACCTAAAAACAATTATTATGAAATTAACTCTTTTCTTACTCTTAAGTATAACTTCAATAAATAGTTATTCTCAAGCCAAAAAGGATTCCATGGCTATCGTTAAATTGTTGAGAGATGATTATACAACAATGAACAAAAACACCGATTTCTCTAAACACAAATCTAATTGTGCCGCCGATTATTTACTTATTGAAGGAGGAGAAATAGTAGCATTAGAAGGGGAAGCTGAGATGTACAAACAAATGGCAAAAAGGAATTACAACAGGAAAGATGATTTCGAATTTAAGAAAGTAAAAATATCAGGCGATTTTGCTTATGCGGTCTGGTATCTAAAGACCTACTATAAGTCAGATAGCACTAGCTTTACTATGGAATCGAATGAAAGTGCTGTTTTTAAAAAAATAAACGGTGAATGGAAAATTTCCCTTATTCATTCTACTCCAATTGAAAAAAATAAATAACTACATTACCATGTCAGTCAAGGCTACCGCTAACATTATGCTTTAGCCTTAGTTGGTAATAACACACATTGCCGTGGTTGTCCATTTCGGCCAATCACTATAGCCAACCAATAATTTAGGTCGGTTTTGTATTATGGAAAATCCTTAAAACAAACAAAAATTTAAATATTCTTGACATTTTAAATGTTTGAAAAAGAGTCATTTGATTGGCCGAAATGGCCTGCCAAGGAATAGAGAGTTAGCGGTCAGCTTAAAACAGCATCCTAGATAATTTAAAAGATGAAAAAAAATTACTTCACTATTATAAGTATATTACTATTACTGTTTTCAATTATCGGATTTTCTGATAATCTATTGTTTGATGTAAAACAACCAAGCAACAGCGACCCCAAATTCATAGTGCACGGATTGTTTATGTTTGCATGGTTCATTATTTTATTGGTCCAAACTAATTTTATCCGAAAAGGAAATTATAAAGCTCATATTGGCTGGGGTACGGTAGGTTTGATTGCAGCGTCAGGAACTGTACTTAGCACTTTTTATGTTTTTGCAACCGTATATAAAGGATGGGATGTTATGCCTTTCTATGTAAAAGCTAATAGGTTTTTAATGCCTAGTTTTGCTTTGTATGTATGGTTAGGTTACAAAAATCGTAAAAAACCAATTCTCCATAAGCACTATTTGTTTATAGGAACATTTTTCCTTTTAGAGCCAATTCTAAGTCGTTTCCCACTTGATATGTTGTCTGACTCGGCTTTTTATATTTTTCTCTTTAGTGTGTGGAATATGTTCTTTCTTTCCTTTTTTGTTTACGATTGGATTGTGTATAAGAAAATACATCGAATTGTATGGATGTCTTATCTATGGCTACATGTTGTTTATGCTATTTCAGTAGCAATATGAAGAATTTTACTTTTCTACAAAACTTTAAAAAAACAAAAATTAAACATAAAGCCGAACCGCTAACATTTAGGGGTTTTATTTAGCCTTGGTTGGTAACATCAAATATTGCCTTGGTTGGCCTTTTCGGCCAACCACCACAAAGCTTTAATTTACAAATCATTTCACTTTCCCAAACCATAAACCATTTAATTTTAGCCCAAAACCTTTCGGTTGCGTTTCGCATAAGGGATTGAGCCATTGTTTAAGCTCTCCCGCTTTTTTGCGGGAAGCGAGTGGCGAAAGCCCGACCCTGCCTGGCGTAGCCGGCGGGAATGCCCAAATAATAAAAACAGAACTATCCTTTGTTTAAGCATAATATAATTATCAAGCATTAAAAGCAACTAGCGCTTATTCTACTTAATACTATAAATTGTTAACTTTGTATAAGAAAAATTTTAAATCCGATTTGTTTTTGTTAGCCTGCGTTTATGACAATTCATAGTAACCCATTAGGGAAAAATTTAGCCATTCAATTCAAAATAATTGAAAACGTATTTGAAGGAATGGATCGATTTAAATCCGAATTGATTTTAAGAAATAATAGTGACCAAATTATGCATAATAATTGGTCAATCTATTTTAATTTTCTAAGAATGATATTACCTGAATCTGTAGGCGAAGGGTATCAGATTCATCATATTAATGGCGATTTTTTTTGTTTAGAACCAAAAATTGATACAAAACCATTATCGCCTAATTCAGAAATTGCCATACCATTTGTCTCAAATAATTGGGCTATTAAGGCCATTGATATGCCTGTGGGCTTCTATATTGTGTATAGGGACGACCATAAGAATGAGTTAGAAGCACAATCTATTGACAATTTAAATTGTGCTCCATTTACAAATTTAGCACAGGTGGTAAGAAATGAAAATGACCATCTGCCTGTACCCACCGCCAATTCAAGGTTTGAGGATTACAAAAATTTGACATTATTAGATAAAAAGGACCTTCCTCCTATTATTCCTACACCAGTTTTTTTACAAAAAGAGGAGGGTAAATTTCAGATTAAGCCCTCCTTTCAAATTGGCTATGCCCCTCATTTAAAAGCCGAAGCGGAATATTTATCAGAGATGCTAGAACCATATTTGGGGAGCTATCTACCGATTGTAGAAGGAAATATTGGTGAAATTACCTTAGATACAGGCCATATTGAAATCAAGAATAGCATAAATAAAAGTGGAAGTGGCGCTTATTCTTTACATATTAATACCAACGGCATAGCCATAATTGGGACTGAAGGCGCTGGCACTTTTTATGGCATACAAAGCTTGCGCATGCTTTTAAAAAATGTTGATAATACCCTTGAACTGCCAAATTTAGAAATAAAAGATATTGCAAAATTTGAATATCGAGGGATGCACCTGGATGTGGGCCGTAATTTTCACAAAAAAGAGACTATCAAGAAGCTAATCGATATGATGGCTTTATATAAGTTAAATAAATTTCATTTTCATTTAACTGATGACGAAGGCTGGCGCATAGAAATAAAAGGATTGCCTGAATTGACTGAAATTGGAGGAAGACGAGGCCATACGTATGATGAAAAGAATTGCCTTTTGCCTTCCTACGGTTCTGGGCACAATCCTAATGACCCAAATTCTTCAGGAAACGGATTTTACAGTGGCGAAGATTTTGTAGAATTGTTGCGGTATGCCCATTCAAGGCATATTGAGGTGATCCCTGCGATTGATTTTCCTGGCCATGCCCGTGCTGCTGTACGTGCCATGGAAGTACGCTATGAGCGATATAGAGATTTAGGTGATTTAGCCGCAGCTAATGAATACCTGTTAACAGATTGGGAAGATGCATCAGATTATGAATCTGTACAAATGTGGCGAAGAAATGTGGTAAATATGGGTTTGGAATCTACCTATCATTTTATTGAAAAAGTGGTAGACGAGGTAATGGATTTGTATATGAAAGCAAATGTGAAACTTTCGGCCATCCATATCGGCGGCGATGAAGTACCTGGCGGCGTTTGGACAAAATCGCCAGCTTGTGAGCGCCTAAAAGCAAAGGAACCCAAATTGAAAACCATTCAAGATTTATTTGATTATTTCATAAAAAGGGTAAACCATATATTGGAAATAAGAAATATGCTAACAGCTGGTTGGGAAGAAATAGCCTTAGCCCATAAAGATGGGAAAATAAAACCAAATTTAGGTTTATTAGAACATAAACTAATGCCCTATGTATGGAATACTATATGGGGAGGCGGTGGCGAGGAAGTAGCCTACGACTTAGCCAATAATGGATTTAAAGTAGTATTAGCCAATGCTACCAGTTTATATTTTGATTTTGCTTATGATAAAGACCCAGAAGAGGCTGGATATTATTGGGGGGGGTATATTAATACGGAACAAACCTATAAATTTCTTCCTTTTGATTTATACCAAAGTGCTGGTAAAGATGTATTTGGAAACCTAATTGATAAAGATAATAAATATAAAAATGCCTTAAAATTGACAAAGGAAGGCGAAAAAAATATACTTGGCCTACAAGGGCAATTATGGAGCGAAACGATAAGAAATTCTGAAAGAATAGATTATTTGCTTTTCCCAAGGATGATTGCCTTGGCCGAAAAAGCATGGGCTGAAGACCCACTGTGGATGGAAATAGAGGAACCTATATGCCGCCAGAATACTTATAATACGGCTTGGAATCAATTTGCCAATCAAATAGGTCAAATTGAATTACCAAGACTTGATGGGTTTTTAAATGAAATTGCCTATCGGATACCCATGCCAGGAGCCAAAATAGAAAATGGCTTATTATATGCAAATATTGAATTTCCTGGTTTAACTATTCGCTACACAATTGATGGTTCTGAACCTACCGAAAATGATTTGCCATATAAAATGCCTGTATTGGGAGATAGTAAAATTATTAAATTAAAAGCCTTCACAACAACCAACCGAAGCAGCCGAACAACTATTTTGAATCTTGAAAACGATCATGAATCCATTTATGGAAATACGGTATGGGAAGAACGTTTTAAACAAATTGAAATGAAAAAAAATATGAATTCCTAGTTTTCTATTTCAATATTTTCCTTTAAAGGCACAAGCCAAGTGACCATAAAAGCAGGGATTGTTGCAATAAGCACCCAAATAAAAAAATTACGGTAACCCAATACATCGCTTAAATAACCGCTCAACATCGAGGGTATCATTACGCCCAGATTCATGATACCGGTGGCAAAAGCATAGTGTGCCATTTTGTAATTACCCGGGGCAATTTGCTGCATCATAAAAAGTGTAAGACCCACAAAACCAAAGCCATAACCAAAATATTCTATGGCAACGGCAGTGGCAATAAAATATAAACTTTCTGGTTGTAATACAGCTAATAGCGCATACATAGTAAATGGCAGATTGAAAAAACAACACAATATAAAAAGGGTCTTTTTAGTTAATCCCTTTTTCGATACAAAATTCCCTGCCAATATAGAACCTAAAACAAAAGCAATAGCCCCAAATACACCATAAACGATACCTATCTGAGAAGTGCTTAATCCTAGGCCACCTTGGGCACGGGCAGCTTTAAAAAATAGGGGAGTTATTTTTATCGCTTGGCCTTCTGCAAACCGATATAGAATAATGAATATAATACCATACCAAATATTTTTCTTATTAAAAAAACAAATCACGACCTCTTTTAATTTTTCAAAGCCTTCATTGCTTGAGCCCGAATTATTTGCAACGCCCCCGATGGGTAACATTTTTGAATGATAAGCAGATAGTAAGACCATCACTACCGCATAAATCCCCATTACCGTCATCCATGCATTGACCACACCAAATTTTACCTCTAATTGCCCTGCCAAATAAACCAAAGCACCACCCGACAATATTTTTGCAACATTGTAAGCAGCTCCTTGCCATCCAATAAATTTAGCTTGGGATTGTGGCGAAAGTGCATTTAGGTAAACCCCATCCACGGCCATATCATGGGTAGCACCACTAAAGGCAATTAATGCTAATAAAGCAATAGAATAGACAAAAAAATTTGGTAAGGATAATGAAAAGGCAACTAAACCAAATAAAATGCCTATAAAAAGTTGAGTAGTAACTACAAAGAATTTCTTGGTTTTATACATTTCTAAAAATGGGCCCCAAAGTGGCTTGATAGTATAGGGCAACATTATTAGTGAGGTCCAAAATGCAATTTTTGAATCAGAAATACCCAAGTTTTTGAACATTAAAGATGAGGCCGCTGCTATCGCTACAAATGGTAATCCTTGTGCAAAATAGGCTGTTAATATCCATTTGGTAGGCGAATCATTTTTTTCAGGGTTTTTATCCATAGCTTTAAATAAATTTAGGTGTATGTTTTGTTGTGGTAGGTAAAAACCAAATTCTCTAAGGTTAGGCCATTTGGCGGGGACCTCTTCAACCACAGAATCAAATTCAAATTTACATTATTATTCCACATTCACAAACCCATACTTCTCTTTTAAGCCAAAAACTCAAAAATCTGGCTAGCATAAGGGGTAGAAGCATTGATTGAGCGCTTTTTGCTGCCTAACTGGGCGTCCCCGGCGAACCGACAACAAAAAGAGCGAGTAGCGAAAGCCCGACCAAGACTGGCTGGTGCAGCCGCCAGCAGGAATGCCCAAAACAATCATTTAATTTCTGGTACAAAAGGTATAATTTCAATTGCATTTCCAATATTAAGATACGGAATTTTTCTTTTGTAAAAGGCCACATTAGTTTTGGAAACAAAAGGAAAGAAATTACCTTTTAGCCTTTATTGTTAACAACATATATTGCCGTGGTTGACCATTTCGGCCAACTACTATGGCCAACCTTTATCTTAGGTCAGGTTTGTATTATGAAAAATCCT
>JANMZR010000400.1:0-9194 GCA_031383555.1 Cytophagaceae bacterium
ATTTGACCTCGTGGCCTCTTGGTAGCTTTTGCACAGGCTTTGGCTTCCTACCAACAGAAGCGGGGAAACCCACCCCGCCGACTGCGTCAGGCACCCCTCCAAGGAGGGGATTCCTCCGCCCCAGTTGGTGTTGTGCGTAAGAACGAGCCAAGCTCACCAACGGAATTTCGAAGTGTGAAAAAATGGTTGCTTTTTCCACTAAATCCATCGATATTTGAATATGCAAACCATTATTAGGCCTGATGGTAGCTTTTGCACAAGCTTTGGCTTCCTTCCAACAGAAGCGGGGCCTATTGAAACCCACCCCGCCGACTGCGTCAGGCACCCCTCCAAGGAGGGGATACCTGTCTTAATCCTTCCCTTGGGAAGGTGGCATGCTGGCATAGCCGCATGACGGAAGGGGTCTTTTTGGACAAAAAATATTTGACCTCGTGGCCTCTTGGTAGCTTTTACACAAGCTTTGGCTTCCTATCAACAGAAGCGGGGTAGGAGGGTCGCAAACTCCTTTAGATTTTGCCCTTCTCTCAACGTAATTCCAATTTTAATTATGAGTTTCCTAACTGAAATTAGTAGTTGCTTCTCGCAGAGTATATGACGTAATCAGGAGGCCATTCGTTTATGCATAAGGCTATGACGACCCAGCTAAACATAAAATCTCTTTGACAAGAACAAACATTTTTTCGTAACTTTTCCGCCTCAGTTGGTGTTGTGCGTAAGAACGAGCCAAGCTCACCAACGGAATTTCGAAGTGTAAAAAAATGGTTGCTTTTTCCACTAAATCCATCGATATTTGAATATGCAAACCATCATTACAGAATATCCTCAGTTTTTTAATTAAAAGCTAAATAGCATTTCGTCAGTTTGAACTGAAGCTGAATAGAATTGCAAATATTGATGTTTATTCCGTCCAACCCCAATAACGGCAAGCCCAAAGGGTGTCGTTTTATTTCTCGCTTTTGGTCGTCCGTAATGCAAGCAATTCAGTTGTATTGATAAGCTTCCTAAATTCTAATTTTTTCAGTCCGTTGTATAGCACTTTGTCACCTGTCCAATTGTGGCTTTCAAAAATTTAGTTAAAGCTACAAAATCGGTATCGTCTATGTCTATTGCTTTCGTGATTTGTTCGGAAGCCAACCACGTTTCTACTGGGATGATTTCTTCGTTAATGAATTTCAACTTTGAAAGAACTTGTGTGTAAGAAACTTGCAGTTGTTCGTCCGACAGTTTTGAAATCTTTTTCAGTCGCTCCCAATGCTTTTGAATTTCATAACGCATATAACTGCAACTGTAAAATTCAAAATGTTTGTCAGAGTTGAATAAAAGGTCTCCGATAGTACTATTTGAGTTTAATAATGTGCTAAAAATAATATTTGTGTCAACTACTATTTTCATTTTACAAAGCGGCTTCTATTTTTTGCCCACCAACCTTCTTTTACTTCTCTAGCCAAAGCGTCAACGTCTGATTGTTTGGCCTTTGATTTAGCAGTCGCTTCTTTGTATGTCAAATAGTCAACCAAACGTTGAAGTCCGTCAGTGTCGACGTATGATGGAAGTCTAATAATTACTTCTTTGCTTGTTCTTTCGATTACCATATTACTAAATTTTCTATGTCGAAGTTACGGAAATATTTTTTCTGTATCAAGCTTTGCAGGGTGCTGAAAAAAAGGGAGACAAATCCAGTATTGTCTATTTGAAGTCTGAGCTTGTATAAATAACTTTAGTAGTTGCTTCGTTACTCAGTAATAGATGGGCGGGCTGGAGTTTCCCAAAAAATGCCCACTGGCCCTCCGCCCTCATTGTTATGAAGGGCAGGCAAAGAGCGCAAGGTACCAACAATGATACGGTATGAGAAACATTAAATGAAGTGGAAGTAAAAATGATTTAGAATGGTAGTAGTGAATTTAGTGCTTTGTGGCCTGTTGGTAGCTTTTGCACAGGCTTTGGCTTCCTACAAACAGAGGTGGGGGTAATCTTTATTTTATTCACATAAATTCATAAATCACCAAATAAAGTACTGTTTTTAAAATTATTGTCCTTAATAATTTTATTTATTTCTTTATTGTACCTGTTTTTTTCGATCATTTGAAGATGCCTTTCATGGTGTAAATCTGTACCCAGAAAATCAATATAACCAAGCTTTATCAGTTTTTGAGCCCAATTTTTAATGGGCACACCATAATAGCCCAGTAAAGATGATAGGTTCACTTGCATCATCAAGCCTTTGTCTTTTAAATTCTTAATTACTTTTTCATTGTTATGCCAATAATTGTATCTTTCGGGGTGTGCCAAAATAGGCATATACCCTTTTGCCTGCATTTGAAAAAGAATATCATTAAAATTTAAATTTGGTGCAACAAAAGAGAATTCAAACAATAAATAATTTTCAGCACCAAAACTTAATATATCTCCATTTTGCAGTTGGTTTACAAAATTAGCGTCCAAAAAATATTCAGCTGAGGCCTCAATTTCTATTTCGATTCCATTTTCTTTACTCGCATTTTTTAGCAAGTCCAAACCTTCCTGAATTATTTTGGTGGTATTGGGGTAAACGGATTCCATTACATGAGGCGTAGTAATTACTTTCTTATAGCCAAAATTTTGTAATTGTTTTAAATAAAATAAACTCTGCTCAATATTCGGGCTGCCATCGTCTATTCCCGGAATTAAATGGGAATGTATATCTACCACCAACAATTCGGGGAATGCTTTGGCGGGTTTATTATTGAATATATTAAATATCATGAACTAAAATTTTTGAAAGTCAAATTTAACTCAATTTTATTGCTTCATTTTTTAAATTTTGAAATAAAAAAAAAGCTCTTTATGCATTATTGTTGGTTATCAAGTTTTATTGGTGTGGGACCGGCCTTATTGATTTTAGGTTTTTAAGGAAATAATTTCGTTAATAAAATTATACTGTTTGAGCCTGACGCAGTCGGTGAGTTTATAATTTTTAGAAATAATTACCTTAAAAACCGTTAAGAAATCAATACAGCCTTGATTTTTTGGTTCTTTTGTATCAAGACAAAAGAATAAAGAAATTAAGTTTCAGCAACAAATGAGTTTAATAATTAATTTTGAATTTTGTCAATTAAATAAAATTAGGTATTAAATAATCCACAGAAATTTATATAACATCATAAATAATAGATTGAAGGCCAGTCCTAGTTTTTTATCCTATTCTAATTTTAGTGCATTTGAAAATATTGCCAGTATTATATGCTAATGTCTCATTTTACGCCATCAAGTATTTCATTAATCTTGGTAAACTTAGCAGTTAAAAAACTAAAATAAATGGAAATTATCAGATACAAAGCCTATATAATACACGTATTAACATTATTTACATATATAATAAGTAAATTTATATAAAAAGTATTTCAATTACTCAGCGCTTTAGTTGGAAATAAAATATTATAACATACTGTATATCAATACATTAAGCACTCAATAAGTTTTCATTAGTTTTTATTTGATTTTATTATTTTTATACTAAATTTACGTTTGTATTTATCAATATAGAAATATTAGGTAATGATTATTCATAGCATCGTTTATGTCATTAAATTTGATTTTTTATTTAATTGATAAAATACATAAATCTAATATAGAACCATTCCTTTTTTGGTAAAGAGCTTGAAATAATATTACTATTTATTTGTCTTGATTGTCATTCATTTCAATTAAAAAATAAAAAAATCGAATTTCTACTTATTTATAAACCTTAAAGTTTAATACATCATGAAAAACTACTACCAAAAATCATTTTCTGTAAATCCGATTATAAATTGGGCTTATGAAAAAAAGTTGCTAATTACACCGTTACTACTATTATGTCTGTTTTTTAATGGTTTTGATTCAAAAGGACAGTGTACGCCTAACACGCTTGCATTCCAAGGTTCACAGCCCATTTATAATTCTGCTTGTGGGAATACATCCTACCAAAATGTTGTGGGAAGTGTGCCCACTGGTTCTGGACAGACCTTTATCTGGGAATACTCTTTAAATGGAGGCCCCTTTACTGCTATTGCAGTAACCTCTAAAGATTTATCCAAAACCCAAATAACTAATTTAATTTTAACACCCAATGGCTTTTTAACAGGCAGTTATGAAATAAGAAGAACGGTAACTGATACTGATCCAGGCTGTACTTCAAGCACCAGTATTTTCCTATACTATTCAGCAAATAGTGCGCAAACTACTGGCGGCATCGCCTCTCCTGCCACTTTGGCTGTGTGTAGTCCTGCGGTAGGCTCAATTGTAGTCATCGGAAATACTGGACCTGTTTTAAGATGGGAAAGCTCCACAAATGGAGGGATAACATGGACAACCATTCCAAATACAACTAATACTTTGAACTATAATATTATCAATAATATCAGCACGTCTATAACAACCTGTTATCGAGCCTTAATAGATGATATTTGTACAGGAACAGTTGGGTCAATTGATGCAAATGACGATTATTCTACACAAAGTTGTATTACAGTAAGTTTAGGGGCACCGGCTACTCCAGGTGCTATTACAGGAGATGCAATTGTATGTCCTAATTCTGTGAAAATTTACAGCATATTACCAGTGACTAATGCCGCTTCTTATACTTGGACAGTGCCAACTGGTTGGACTATCAATTCAGGCCAAGGCACCAATGAAATTGAAGTGACTTCAAGTCCCATCTGTGGTGCAACAGGTAATATCACCGTAACAGCAAGTAGTGGTTGCGCTACCAGTGATCCAAGTACATTGGGAGTTAGTGCAGTGGATACTACTCCGCCTTCTATCACAACTCCTGCCTCTAGCAGTACTGTTCAATGTGATGGCGCTGGAAATACTACTGCTTTGAATGCTTGGGTAGCCAATCATGGGGGAGCCGTAGCTTCTGATGTTTGTGGCATTGTAACCTGGAGCAATAGTTCCACTACTTTAAGTGATTTATGTGGCGCAACAGGAGCTGTAACGGTAACATTTACGGCTACGGATGACTGTGGCAATACTAGCACTACAACGGCGACCTTTACCATTGAGGATACTACTCCGCCTTCTATTACAACTCCTGCTTCTAGCAATACTGTTCAATGTGATGGCGCTGGAAATACGAATGCGTTCGATGCTTGGGTAGCCAATCATGGGGGAGCAGTTGCTTCTGATGCTTGTGGTAATGTATCTTGGAGCAATAGTTCCACTACTTTAAGTGATTTATGTGGCGCAACAGGAGCGGTGACGGTAACATTTACGGCTACGGATGACTGTGGCAATACAAGCACTACAACGGCGACCTTTACCATTGAGGATACTACTCCACCTTCTATTACAACTCCTGCTTCTAGCAATATTGTTCAATGTGATGGCGCTGGAAATGCTGCTACTTTGAATGCTTGGGTAGCCAATCATGGGGGAGCTGTAGCTTCTGATGTGTGTGGCAATGTATCTTGGAGCAATAGTTCCACTACTTTAAGTGATTTATGCGGGGCAACAGGTGCTGTAACAGTAACCTTTACCGCAACCGATGCTTGTGGAAACACTAGCACTACAATAGCTACCTTTACAATAGAAGATACTACAATTCCTGTATTGGCGGCCGCTCCTCAGGCAATATCAGTGCAATGCATAGGTAATGTGCCAGCCATGACCAACTTAAGCTGGACAGATAATTGTTCCGCTGGTGGATCAGTAGCGGGAGTGGATGGACAATACGTTGGAAACGCATGCGAAGGAACCATTACCAGAACTTGGAATGTAATGGATGACTGTGGAAATCCAGCTGTAACCCGTACCCAAATAATTACTATAAAAGATACTACGCCTCCTGTGCCTCCTTCAATATCTGCTTCAGCAAGTTATCAATGTTTTGAAATTGTACCAGCTCCAGGAAATTTAACTGCAGTGGACAACTGTTCGGGCAGCATCATAGCATTGGGAGTGGATCAAATAAACAATGTAAACGCTTGCACTACAATTATCACCCGTACTTGGACTTTTACTGATAACTGCGGTAATACTTCTACCAGAAGCCAGGTAATTACGGTATCCGATACACAGGCGCCAACTATTACTGGACCAGCATTAGTAAACGTAGAAGCAGATATCAATTGCGAATATACGGTTGCCCCTCCAACGGTAACTGATAACTGCAGCGCACCAGGTACGCTTACTTTTGTAGATGCATTGGTAACCTGCTTTTCAACAAATGGATCTGGAAATATAAATGCATCGGGTAGTTTCTTCCCGATAGCTGTGGCTAGTTCGCAACAAGCTAATCAATTGAAAAAAGCAGATTTATCTTTCGTAACTAATCAAGGTAAAGGTAGAGCCGAATTTGTATTGATCGCTCCAAATGGTCAGGGAATTGTACTGGTGGGTAATTTTTGCCAAGGTGGTTTTTGTGAAGACCTAGGAACTTTCTCCCCTTCGCTTTATCCTAACTCATCAGGCTTTCCAATTTGGCAAAATAGCAATTCAATTCTAACAGGTGCTGGAAATTTCAGACCAATAGGAGTGGCCACAGCTCAAACAATTGCAGACCTACCCGGCATCACTTTTGTTACTAAATTTGAAGACTTTACAGGTGCAGCGACAGGGCAGTGGCGAATTTATGCCAGGAAACAACAAAATGTAAATGGTTCAATTCAATTTAATGTTGCTTGTTTAACATTTGAAAAAGAATGTGCTAAAATATATACAAGGACTTGGTCATCTACCGATGCTTGTAATAATGTGGGCACCTTCGTTCAAACAATCGTGGTTAAGGATGTAACGCCGCCGAGCATTACTTGTCCTTTGGCTCCAGCGCCAATAAACGTAGAATCATGTTTGGCTAATTGTACTTCCAACTTAGTATTGGCACTACCAACGTTATCTGATAACTGTACAAGTACTGATTTAATTACAGTGAATTATACATTGGCTGGCGCTACAATATTAGCCACACCTGCGAAAATCCCTAACACTCCAATAGTATTTAATAGTGGTACCACTACTGTAACGTATATCGCTTCAGATGCCTGTGGAAATACCAGCACTTGTACTTATAATGTAGTTGTTAACTGTATACCTTCAATTGTTATAGATGGTAAAATAGTGGAAGAGCCAAGCAATCCAACTGTAATTACAGGTACGGATGTAACTTCGTTAGCCTATATATCATTAATTCAAGGCATTACTATTTTACAAACGATTCCTAATGTGGCTGGCGCTTATGCATTTGCTCCTGTTTTTGAAGGTACTTATAGGGTTGTTTTCCATACCACAGCTGCTGGAAGCTTAGCTCCACAACTGCCAACTGGCTATATAGCTTTCTCGGGTGAAGGTGCTTTTGGAACAGCAGGAGATGCTACACCAAACGGAATTGCTGAAATTACAGTTTCTTGTAGTGGTTTACCAATTTATACTAATGCAAGAGTGGCAGCTGCTAATGACATTAGCTTTGGATTAATTAAAGCGCCTCTACCAGTTCGTTTAATTTCGTTCAAAGGTAAAGCTACCGTTAAAGGCAATGAATTAACCTGGAAAACGAGTGCTGAGCTAAACTTTAGTCATTACGAAGTAGAGCGAAGTGAAGATGCCAAAGCTTTCAAGATGATTGGAAAAGTTAATGGTGCTGGAAATACAAAAGAGAAATTAAGCTATTCTTATTTGGATGAGTCAAATTCAAAATCGAACACAGGAATGGTATCAGGTGCTAACTCACCCCTCACAACTCAAAACTCCCCACTCAATTACTACCGCCTAAAAATGGTAGATAAGGATGGTAGCAAAGATTATTCAAAAGTAATTGTTATAAATAATGAAATTGAAAAATCAATGGTGGGTAACTTTTACCCTAATCCGTCTTTTGGCAATGAAACTTCCATCAATATTAATAGCAGCAGTGCTTCAGTTTGGACCATTAGCCAATATGACTTAACTGGCAGGATAATTAATACTGAAACACGACAATTGGATAAAGGAGAAAATAAATTGAAATTTGGAATGGGAGATAACCGATCTGGTATTTCTATTTTCCGATTTGAAAATGAAGACATTGTTCAATATCGAAAGTTGAATAGATAAAAATGTATGTAGTGTATTTAAATAGCACCTTTTGAAATTATAGACATCTCTCCAAAATAAATAATTGATATAAAAGGCAAAAAGTGTTGCATTTTGTCATTTCGAGGCACGAGAAATCTACTAAATAAGGTCATAAAATGAACTTTAGTAGATTTCTCCTATCGTCGAAATGACAATTACTATAAAAAATAAGGCTTTGTTTAATTTAATATATGTAAATGCAAAACCCACCCCGCCGACTACGTCAGAGCTAGCGCTCGTAAGGTTCGTACTCTCGTACTTTGCTTACCCTCCAAGGAGGGGATTTGGCCAATCCTTCCCTTGGATAAGTGAGCACAAAGTGCGAAACTTACGAGCGAAGCTCTGGCATTCTGGCAAAGCCGAATGACGGAAGGGGTCTTTTTGCAGGCGTTTTTATCATATAATCACTTAAACAAAGCCAAAAATAATTAATTGGAAATTGTCTATTATGAAAGGTGTTTTTTTTACATAAAAGAATTACGAATCGCCTCAGTGAGCTTATTAGAAAATGATGAGTTTTTATAGCGGTTCCTTTCAATAAAAGTTGATTTTAACTATCAATTAAAATTGATTTTTTTTATAAATTATGATTAGGAAAATCGTAAAAAGAAGGAGATGATGGCCTATTTATTTTGACAAAATTACTCTTCGCTATTTTATAATGAAAAAAATAAAATATTGGTATATACTAATTAGGAGAATAAAACTATAAAAAACCTTTTAAAATAAATATATTGCTGAGAAATGACATAAATATTTATGAAAAGTGATTGCAAGTAGTTGTATATCAATACATTAACCACTTAATAATTTTTTTTGGAATAATATTATTTTTATTATACATTTACAAACGTATTTATCAGAATAATAAAATTTATAAACTGCCTATTATACCATTTCTTTTTTTAGTAAAAAGCTTGCAATTATACCTAATGTTATTTGGCTTGATTGAGAATCATTTCAAATAAAAAATAATAAGATTGAAAAATTAAATATTTACTTTTTTTTAAAACCATAAAGTTTAACTCATCATGAAAAACTACTACCAAAAATCATTTTCTGTAAATCCAATATTTTATTTTTTTCATTATAAAATAGCGAAGAGTAATTTTGTCAAAATAAAT
>JANMZR010000418.1:0-7907 GCA_031383555.1 Cytophagaceae bacterium
GATAATCCTGATTTTGCAAAAGCTGATTATGATGATTCGGATTGGGAAAGTATAGACCCTGCACGGACTATCCATCATTTGCCGCAAATAAGAAAAGAAAATATCGGTTGGTTTCGGCTCAAAATTCATATTGACAGTAGCCTATTGAACAAGTCATTAGGCTTTATTATCTATCAATCTATAGCTTCTGAAATTTATTTGGACGGAAAACTTTTAAAGCAATTTGGCGTAGTCAGTTCAAATAAAGAGGAAATAAAAGCCATTTTGCCACTCAACGACCCTTTAGGTTTTCAGTTTGGCAAACCCGACCAAGTGTTGGCGGTCCGATTTTCGGTGCAGCCTGATTTAGCTTATTTTACTAATTCTATCCCGCTCACTACTTTTAGGATTGGCATTAACGATGTATTAGGCATTGGTCAATTCAATCGAATAGAACCTGATTTGCCTATTTTACATGGCGTTTACATAGGGATATTTATTGTGCTGACCATTATCCATTTCGGTTTTTTCCTTTTTTATAAAAAACAAAAATCAAATCTATTTTTCTCTTTAGCTACATTTTTAGCAGCTTTGGCTAATATTATGCACATGGAATTCAACATGAGTCATGATGTAAGCTTCAAAAGTCATGTAAGTATAATTACGCATATTTTTTATCCTATATTGTTTAATCTTTTTTTACTAATAGCCGTTTATTTGCTTTTCTCCAAATTGCGTAAAACCTACTTTTGGCTTCTAGTAGCGTATTCTATTGCCAGTATTTTTATATATCAAAGGGATTGGTTATTCGGAACTCTTGTACCTTTCTTATTGGTTACAATCGAAGCCATCAGAGTTGGCTATCAAGCGTACCATCAAAAATTTCATGATGCAGGTATCATCGTATTTGGATTTAGCTCTTATTTAGTCTTTTTTATCTTATTTAAGCTTATTTCTAATGGGGTCATTGCCAACGAAGATATTGGATTGGGTGATAATTTTCAATTAGAGGCCTTATTATATCACATCTATGTAAACTGGCTGCCCCTTGTGCTTTCTATTTATTTTTTCCGCAATTTTGCTTTTACCAGTGGTATTTTAGAGAAAAAATTAGTAGAAGTCCAGCAACTTTCTGAAGAAAATCATCAAATCCTTGCGAACCAAAACGAAACACTTGAAAGACAAGTAGGAGAAAGAACTGCCGAATTAAGAGCCTCACAAGTCCAACTCATACAAAAAGAAAAGCTCGCCTCTTTGGGTGAACTCACCGCAGGCATTGCCCACGAGATTCAAAACCCTTTGAATTTTGTAAATAACTTCTCGGAGGTTTCAACAGAATTGGTTGCTGAAATGAAAGAAGAATTGGCAGTAGGCAACCAGCAATCGGCCAATGAAATTGCAGATGACCTAAAACAAAATCTGGAGAAAATCACCCTCCACGGTAAAAGAGCAAGCTCTATCGTAAAAGGTATGTTAGAGCATTCCAAAGCTAGTTCCGGAGAAAAAGAACTCACAGATATCAATGCATTGGCAGATGAATATTTAAGACTGGCATATCATGGGCTCAGAGCAAAAGATAAAGATTTTAATTCCGATTTTAAAACTGATTTTGACCCCAATCTGCCAAAAATAGCAGTCATTCCGCAGGATATTGGAAGGGTGCTTTTAAATTTGATAAACAATGCTTTCTGGGCAGTGAAAAATGTTGACAAACCTATGGTAGTGGTAAAAACAGAGCAATCAGATAATCAAATCATTATCAAAGTAATAGATAACGGTTCAGGCATGACTGACGAAGTAAAAGCGAAAATATTCCAACCCTTTTTCACCACCAAACCTACTGGACAAGGCACGGGTTTGGGGCTGAGCTTGGCTTATGATATCGTGACGAAAGGTCATGGGGGCACTATTGAGTGTGAAAGCGTGGAAGGTGTGGGGACGGAGTTTGTGGTGAAAATACCTATTGTCTGAATCACAGATTAAAGGGATTAAAAGATTACTCAGAAAATGAACAATAAAATGCAAAAAAATCAGTGGAATCCATCAATCCTTTTAAATCCGTGATTCTGACTATTTATGATATTGTAACCAAAGGGCAAGGAGGGACGATTGAATGTGAGAGTGTGGAGGGTGTGGGGACGGAGTTTATTGTGAAACTGCCAACTGATTAATAAAATATTTCTATGAAAAATACTTCAGTTTTTCTCGTTTGTTTATTGAAAATAAGCCTTTCTTTTGGACAAAGCAATTTAAAATTAGATAGCCTAAAACAGGAGCTTTCCAAAGCTAATAATGACACAATGCGTGTGCTAATCTATGAAAAAATGTTATGGACAAGTACAAATAATTATGTTCAATTGGAATATGGTTTTAAAGGGTTTAATTTGGCAAAAAAAATTCGTTTCGACAAAGGAGCAATGTTGTGTGGAAACAGTGTTGGTTTTATTTTAGTTGAAATAGATTATTATAAAGCTGTTTCGATTCTTTCGGAAACTAAGCAAATCTGCGAAAGGAATCATAATGAATATGAGTTATCAAGAACTCTCAGTTATCTTGGTTATGCCTACAATAAATTTGACTTTCAGAATTCGCTTAATTATTATAGACAAGCAAAAAAAATAATGACAAGGTTAAATATACCTGAGAGTATCATTCCAATTAATACTGCAATGGGTTACTGTTTCAAAGATTGGGGTTCATTAGATTCGGCTTTAATTTATCTACAAAAAGGCTATGAATATGCTTTAAAAGTACAAAAACCAATTTCATCAAATACCTTTTATGTGCATTTTGGGGAAGTTTATTACAAGAAAAAACAACTCGACCTTGCAATGAATTACTTTCGTCGTTCAATTGATTCTTTGAGTCAATCAAATAATGAAAACGGACTAGATGGACAAGCATATAACGGTATTGCTTTGATTTATCGAGATAGAAAACAACTTGATTCTGCAAAATTTTATGCAAAAAAAGCCCTTAAAATTCAACAAGAAAAAAATAGAACGGTTTATATTATCGAATCTGCAAATTTGCTTTTTGAACTTTACCGAAACTCAAATCCTGCTGAGGCTCTCAGATACCACTTAATTGTCGCTGCCACAAAAGATAGCTTATTCAATCAAGAAAAAGCAAAACAGGTGGAAAAATTGGCTTATGAAGAGCGAGAACGTGAAGCTCGTACCCAACGAAGAATTGAAGCCCGTGAGACAGAAGTTCAAAATAAAATTAAAATTTATATTTTATCTGGCATTTTGCTTGCTTTGGGCATATTCAGCTTTATACTTTACCGCAACAATAAAAATAAACAAAGAGCAAACACCCTGCTTCATACCCAAAAGGCAGAGATTGATTTACAACGTGAAAAAGCCGAAAAAGCTCTCGTTAAACTTAAAGCTACACAAAATCAACTCGTTCAAGCAGAAAAAATGGCCTCTTTGGGCGAACTTACTGCAGGAATAGCTCATGAAATTCAAAATCCGCTAAATTTTGTCAATAATTTTTCAGAAATGAGTGTAGAACTTGCGAAAGAACTTATTGAAGAAGTTGACAAAGAAGAAATGGATAAAGTTTTATTAAAAGAAATTTTATCTGACCTAACTCAAAACCAACAAAAAATCAATCATCACGGCAAGAGAGCAAGTAGCATTGTAAAAGGGATGTTAGAGCACTCACGCACAAGCACAGGCGAAAAGGAATTGACCAATATTAATGCTTTGGCTGATGAATATTTAAGACTTTCCTACCATGGTTTACGAGCTAAGGATAAAAGTTTCAATTCTGATTTTAAGACTGATTTTGATCCAGATTTACCAAAAATCAACGTCATTCCGCAGGATATCGGACGGGTGCTGTTGAATCTGATTAATAATGCATTTTATGCCGTAAAATCTGTTGACAAGCCAATGGTTGTAGTTACAACCAAGAAAGATGATAATCAGCTTATTATTTCGGTGAAAGACAATGGATTTGGCATGACTCAAGAAGTAAAAGCCAAAGTCTTCCAACCCTTTTTCACCACCAAACCCACTGGGCAAGGCACAGGTTTAGGGCTAAGTTTGGCTTATGATATTGTGACAAAAGGGCATGGGGGGACTATTGAGGTGGAAAGTGAAGAGGGTGAAGGAACGACGTTTATTGTTAAATTACCAATTGTCTGAATCACAGATTAATGAGATTAAATGATTGCACAGAATATGAATATCAAAAAGAAAATAAAATCAGTGAAATCCATAAATCCTTTTAAATCTGTGATTCAGACTATGTATGATATTTTGACCAAAGGTCATGGCGGGACAATCGAGGTGGAAAGTGTGGAGGGTGTGGGAACGGAGTTTGTGGTGAAATTACTGATTTCATAAATTAAATTATTTTAAACTTGGAGAAATATAGTATATTCACATAGATTTCTCCAAATATAATATTTATGGCACAAACTATCATTGGGCGAGAAAAAGAAAAAAGAAATTTAGACAAAATCCTACAATCCAATCAAGCAGAATTTTTGGCTTTGTATGGCAGACGAAGGGTGGGCAAAACTTTCTTGATTCGTCAACATCTGCAAAAACATTTGGTTTTTGATATTTCGGGAACAAAAGGAGCAACAAAGGAGCAACAGCTTGATAATTTTTTCCAAGAATATCTCATTCGCACCCAGCGAAAAAAGGAAATCATAATGCCACAATCGTGGCAGGAGGCATTTCGGTATTTGGCAAATTATTTGTTTGATTTGCCTCAAAATTCTACTAAAAAAGTGGTTTTCATAGACGAAATGCCGTGGTTGGACACGCCAAAATCTGGATTTATTTCTGCCCTTGAATTTTTCTGGAATCAGCACGTATCCAAAATGGACAATGTGCTGCTAATTGCTTGTGGATCGGCTTCGTCATGGATTCGGAAAAATCTTATCAATGCCCGTGGAGGCTTGTACAACCGTATTACGCAACGTATCAAGCTCATGCCGTTCAATTTACATGAAACCGAACAGTTTATTCAAAATTTGGGTGTATACTTGCCCCAATACCAAATATTGGAACTGTATATGGCTATGGGAGGGATTCCGTTTTATCTTAAAGAAATAAGTAAAGGCAAAAGTGCTACCCAACTTATAGATGAAATTTGTTTTTCACAACAGGGCTTGCTTTATGCCGAATATACCCAGTTGTATCATTCACTTTTCAGAAATGCCGAGCATCATATCGCCCTTATAGAAACCTTGGCTACCCACCCACAAGGCATGACCCGAACCGAACTTGCTCTTACTACTCGCTTAAGCGAAGGCTCGCTGTCCAGGGCTGTTGAAGACTTGGTTGAGTGCGATTTTATTGCAAGTTTTCATCCATTTCTCAATAAAAAAAAGGAATCTGTTTATAAACTAACCGACTTATATTCATTGTTTTACCTTAAATTTATTGAACCAAACAAAAGGCTTGGAAACAAAGTTTGGGAGCAGTTATCTCAACAAAGCGCCTATACTGCTTGGAGTGGCTATGCCTTCGAAAATATTTGTATGATGCACCTCAATCAGATAAAAGCGGCATTAGGAATCAGTGGGGTATTTACAAAGCATAGCTCATGGAAATTTAAAGGCAATGATACCCTGCCCGGAACCCAAATAGATATGCTTATTGATAGAGCCGACCAGATTATCCATTTGTGCGAAGCAAAGTTTACGAAAGAAAATTTTGCTATAAATAATACCTATTCAGCTCAATTACGACTCAAAAAAACAATTTTTAAGCAAGCCACCGAAACAAAAAAGGCTGTTTTTACCACACTACTCACCACTTATCCAGCCTTAAAAAACAAGTATTATTTAGAAGAAATTGACAATGAAGTAACAATGGATAAATTATTTGAAATGGAATAAAAAAGAATGATATGAGAACACTAAGCCTTACTCTACTTCTCGCACTTATTTGTAGTGTTGGTTTTGCTCAAAACAAGCACACCGACAGTCTGCATCGACAGTTTTTCGTTGTGAAAAATGATACCAGCCGTGTGTGGGTATTAGCAGAACTCTGTTCTAATTTCAGGTATTCAAATACTGATTCTTCTATTTTTTACGGCGAAAAGGCTTTGAGCCTGGCCAGAAAAATTAAGTTTCTCAGGGGTGAAGCCAATACATTAAATAGGCTTAGTCTCACATTTACAGGAATTGGCGATTTTCCGAAGGCGTTGGAATTGCAATACAGTGCTTTGAAAATAAGTGAAGACAATAATTTCCAGCTTGAAAAGGCAGCTTGTTTAAGACGTATGGGATTTGTTTATACGGATTTAAAAAATTATAGCAAAGCGATTGGGTTATTTCTTACGGCACTTAAGATTGACTCTACTATTAAAAACAAAGGAGGTGTAGCAATTGCTTATAACAATTTGGGGTTGCTATATCAGGCCATGAATAATGCTGATTCTGCGTTGTACTATAACCAGAAAGCTTTTAATGTACTTAACTATTATAAAGATATGGCAGCAGAACTTTACAGGGTTCGGGGTGATATCGAAGCCATGAAGGGCGATAAGGCTTCGGCTGTCAAGTTTTATCAACAAGGTATTCAGATAACATTAAAGAATAATGATTATCGTAATAGTTCGTTTATTTATTCAAACCTAGCTGCTATTTACAAGCAGATGAATCAGCCGGATTCAAGTATCTATTATGCAATAAAAGGCGTTGAATCCGGCCAAAAAAGCTCTTTCAAAAAGGGTATCTTACTTTCTGCAAATTTATTGGCGCAATTATATGATTCTGTCAGCCCGAATAAATCCCTTTATTATTATAAAATAGCAACCGCTGTTAAAGACAGTTTATTTGGGGCGGGAAATGTTCTCATAATCCAGGCAATGGTAACAAAGGAAGAAGCAAGGCAAAAAGAAATTGAGTTGGCTAAAACGAATTATCAAAATAAATTAAAACAATATGGATTAACCGGGGGGTTAGGCGTGTTATGTATTATTGCTTTTATTTTATATCGCAACAACCTGCAAAAACAAAAAGCCAATAAAGTTTTAGAAACAACGCTTAAACATTTAAAGACCACCCAAACCCAGCTCATCCAATCCGAAAAACTCGCCAGCCTCGGCGAACTCACCGCAGGGATAGCTCATGAAATACAAAACCCATTGAATTTTGTCAATAATTTTTCAGAGGTTTCTGTTGAATTATTAGAAGAACTAAAAAGCCCCCTAACCCCCGAAGGAGGAATTAGACCGGGCGAAAAAATGGATATGGAGATTTTTAGTGATCTCTCCCAAAATCTTGAAAAAATCACTGAACATGGCAAACGAGCATCATCTATCGTAAAAGGCATGCTGGAGCACTCCCGTGCCAGTACTGGCGTAAAGGAATTGACTGACATCAATGCTTTAGCCGATGAATATTTAAGATTGGCTTATCATGGCTTAAGAGCAAAAGATCCACGGGATTCTGCGAATAAGGATATCAATTCCGATTTTAAAACTGATTTTGACCCAAACCTCACAAAAATTGCAATCATTCCGCAGGATATCGGGCGGGTTTTGTTGAATTTGATTAATAATGCATTTTATGCTGTTCGGAATATTGAAAAACCTTTAGTTACTTTAAGTACTGAGAAATCTGAGAATCAAATCATTATCAAAGTAAAAGATAATGGCACTGGCATAACTGACGAAGTAAAATCCAAAATCTTCCAACCTTTTTTCACCACCAAACCAACCGGACAAGGCACAGGTTTGGGACTAAGTTTGGCTTATGATATTATAACGAAAGGGCATGGTGGAACTATTGAATGTGAAAGTGTGGAGGGAGAAGGAACGACTTTTGTGGTGAAATTATCTATAACCTAAATACAATATTATTACATCCTGTTGTGAAAAATGAGGCAAGTTTATTACTTTTATTTCTTTAAAAAAACATTTTAAAATTATTTGCAAAAAATGAAAAAATATTT
>JANMZR010000435.1:0-3375 GCA_031383555.1 Cytophagaceae bacterium
GTATTTACCGATTTTCTGTGAAAAAATCAAATTTGTAATTATGAATAACAAGGTTACTGTTAAAAAATACTTTTTTACCATAAATCAGTTTTCTTTTTTATAAAAAAAGCCTTTCTCGAATTGAATACAAAAAAGGCTTAAATTTTAATATTTAAAGTTATAAATTAATTTTTAGTAGGATCCAACCAAGCTTCTCTCAACTTTAATTGCGCTTCAGTTGGATTATCAACTAGCCTTAATACGTTTGTCATTATGGACTCGTTCGCCTCTAAAACTGCAGAAAGCTTTTTTTCAACAAATTCACCTTTATTATTTTTTCGCATTAATACCACTTCAAAAGGGTCTCCTTCCTTTGCGTTTTCACGAAAATCGCCAATTACCTCTTGTACTGTTTCCATTGTCAATGGCTTTCCATTCAATGAAATAAATTCATCACCAACTTCGTAACCGACTTTTTTTCCAAATTCTGACATGTTATTTGTATTTGCTACAAATAATCTTTTCGTTTCAGGATTGAAGGATAGCGCAACATTGCCAAGATTTATGGATTTTATCTTTTCCGAATCATTAAACATTATACCTACCGAATTCAAAACCTCATTTAATGGTAAAGGTTCTGGTCCTTCTACATATTTAGTAAAAAATTCTCTTATTTTAGGAAAAGTTAAAGCCGTTATTTTATCAAAAAGTTCATCGTCTTTAAATGACACGTTTTTACCATAAGTTTTAGCTAAATCTTTCATCAAATTTTGGGTACCATAATTACCGTTAGATAGTTGTCGCAATTTCACATCCAAACATAAGCCAATTAAAGCCCCTTTATTGTAAACGTTTTGGTATTGATCTTTGTATTTTACCAAAACATCAGCACTCATTTCTGTGAACGGCAAGTTGTCTTTTTGCCCTTTCATATAAAGTATTTTTTCACGTAACATGCTGAGGTACATAGGTATTTCTATCAATCCATACTTCATTTGCATATGACCCGCTGCATATTCGGTAAGGCCTTCGTACATCCATAAATGCTTACTCATTTTAGGATTGTTATAATCGAAATCACCAATTTGCTCAGCGTGAATACTTAATGGAGTAACTATATGAAAAAATTCATGGGAAGCAACGTCTTTAATTGTTTGTGATAGCTCCTCGGAAGTAGCCTCTGGTAAGTAATAAAATGAAGAATAAGAATGCTCTAATGCACCATAACTAGTACCCATTGGCACATCCGCCAAAACAATTAAAAAAGCGTATTTATTCACTGGGAAACTACCTCCTAAATATTCTTTTTGAGCCTCTAATAATATTTTTAGGTTTTCGGCTATTTCTTTTGAAGTAGATTTTTTAGTTGGGGAAACAACCGAAACTAATATTTTTGCCCCACCAATATTCAAAATTGTGGTATCGGGCTTTGAATATAGAATGGGGGCATCCACCAAAGTTTGATAATTAGGCATTAAAAAAACATCTTCATTGGCATCCGTTTTTACTGCCTCCATTGAAGTAGAACCGTAGAACCCTGCTGGTTTTGTAAAGGTAATTTCATAATTGATTGCCTTCATATCAGTAAAATATCCAAAAAATCCATGTGTATTTATTGCAAAACAAGTATCCTTTTGAATGTTTGTACCAGTAGGTTCAAATATGTGTACACCTTCTATTTCGGGCGAATCCCAACTATCATCCACATTATAAGTGATTTTATAAAGCTTATTGGCTTTCGATATTTTGTAAGTATTTACTGTTTGTTTATTTACTTTTAGTTTTTTTCCTTTTTTATCAAAAGCTTTAAAATTCGAAACATATCGACCATAATCATCTGTTGAATAGGTGCCTGGCACTGTTTTGGGAATATTAAAAACGATGTCCTTTTGGGTGATTTTGGGCGCAATTAAGGTCACTTGTAATTCGTCGTTCACCACATTATTCAAATCGATATTATATTGATAATTAGCATTTTGGTTAACATTTTGAGCAAAAATATTAAGTGATACTACTGAAAAAATAAGGCATATAATTAAATTTTTCTTGGACATTGTTTTTTTGTTTGTTAATAGTTTTTCTTGCAATTTTTGTAAAATATTTTGATTATTAAAAACCGTTTATACTAATTATGAAAAATTAACGTAATTTATTAGATGGAAATTATTTATGAATTTAGATTAATATTCTTTTTCCCATTCAAAAAAACCAAATACAATGATCTCATTTTCAATAATTTTGAAAGAAATTGTATAACCTTTGAAAATCTGGCCTCGAATGTTTCATGGTTAAAATAGAATGATTTTCGGTATATTTTTGGATTTTTGGGAATATATTTCACAATAAAAACAATAATCTCCAACATTATTCTAATTATTTTCGTATCGATTTCAATATCCAGCCTCCTCCAACTACATCGTCGCCTTCATAAAAAACTGCGGCTTGGCCAGGCGCAATTCCAGTTACTGGCAAGTGAAAATCAACCTCCATTTTCTGGCCATCCTGCATAATTGTAGCTGATGTACCCGGGTCTTTATAACGTACTTTAGTAACGGTTTCCAAAGGTTTTTCAATTTTATCGTATTTCTGAAGGTTCAATTTTCCAACAGTCATAGCGTTTTTTAGCAAATCTATGTCAATACCTAAAACTACTTCGTTGGTGTCTTTTCTGATTTCAGTTACAAAAACAGGATGCCCAAAAGCCAGCCCAAGGCCTTTGCGTTGGCCGATAGTGTAAAAAGGATAGCCTTCATGAGTACCCACTACTTTTCCATCCATAATGAAGTTTCCACCCGCCACAGCTTCCTCAAGGCCCTCAATACGTCTTTTTAAAAACCCTCGATAATCATTATCAGGTACAAAACATATTTCATAACTTTCACTTTTATTTACCAAATCCATAAAACCCATATCACGAGCCATTTGTTTTATTTCGGTTTTATGCAAGTTACCCAATGGCAACATAGTTCTACTTAAACTTTCTTGACTCACCCCCCAAAGCACATAGGATTGATCTTTGTTCAAATCTTTACCCCGAGAAAGAACATGCCTATCCCCAAAAGGGCGAATATTGGCATAATGGCCTGTAGCGATAAATTCACAATCCAACTTATCAGCTCGGCGTAAAAGTGCATCCCATTTGATATGCGTATTGCACATTACACATGGGTTAGGCGTGCGTCCTTCAATGTATTCTCCTGTAAAATAGTCGATTACGGCATCACCAAACTCTTCACGGATATCTAAAATATAATGTGGAAAACCTAACTGTACTGCAATGTTGCGAGCATCATTAATACTATCGAGAGAGCAACAGCCTGTTTCTTTTGTGGATGCCCCCGAGCTTGCGTAATCCCAGGTTTTCATGGTCATACCCACCACTTCATAACCTTGCTC
>JANMZR010000452.1:0-3379 GCA_031383555.1 Cytophagaceae bacterium
TATAATATTTATGGGCAAATTCTTTGCTTATGTTTTTTCCTATATTGTTTATTTTTACTAATATTTCCACCTCAAAATGTATATCACTAGAAAAAGAAGGGTAATAGGTATTGGGATAGACTTTACAGCTAGAGATTTGCAAACCAAACTTAAAGAAAAAGGGCTACCTTGGGAAAAAGCCAAAGCTTTTAACGGTTCAGCGCCAGTTTCAAAATTTATTTCAAAAGAAAAATTTCAGAATTTGAAAAATTTAAATTTTACACTAAAGAAAAACAATGAGGTAGTTCAAAATGGAAATACGGCCTTAATGCTTTGGGATATCAATGCCATAATTGAACATATTTCTAAGTTTTTTACGTTAAAAGTTGGTGATATTATATTCACAGGCACTCCAAAAGGCGTTGGACCTGTACAAATTGGCGATAAACTCGAAGCTTACATTGAAGATACTCATATGCTAACTTGTGAAATAAAATAAGCAAATAAATCATTTACAATTTTTTACATTAAATAATTAAAATTGAAACACAAATTAATCATATTTCTAGTTTTCTATACATCTATTGTAGCGTTTTCACAAAAAGTTAAAGAGTTAAGTTACCCTCAAAACTATTTTATGTTTCCAATTAGGCCAGGTGTTACCAATCACCTTTCGGGAACATTAGGCGACTTACGTTCTATGCATTTTCATGGCGGCCTTGATATAAAAACAGAGCAAAGAGTTGGCCTACCAATATATGCTGCAGCCGATGGCTATGTATCTGAAATAAGAGTATCAACAGGAGGCTATGGCAATGGCTTATTTATTAAGCACCCCAACGGATACACAACTGTATACGGGCACCTGCTTAACTACGAAGGAAAAATAGCCGAATACTGCAAAATAAAAAGGAAAGAACTGCAAACATTTGAGATAAGTATAAAACCAGAGGCCAATGAAATACCAATACGCAAAGGACAAATAATAGCAATTTCGGGTAATTCAGGTGGCTCAGGTGGTCCACACTTACATTTTGAAATAAGAAATGAGTTCAATAATTTATTAAACCCACTTTATTTCGGTTTTGACGAAATTAAGGACAATTATTCCCCTCAAATACAAAGCTTTATTTTGAAGCCATTAAATATTGATTCAAGAGTAAATAAACTTGTCGGTAGACAATATTATTACCCCAAAAAGACTGCTGATGGCTATAAAATAAGTACCCCAATACTTGCCAAAGGTGAAATTGCTGTTGAATTACTAGCTTTCGACAAAATGAATTATAATAACAATTCCTATGGGATTTCGTGCATAGAAATGTTTGTAAATGGTGAAGAAAGCTTTTATTATCATTTAGAAAAAATTCCAGTTGAAGACTCTAAAGACATAAATGTACATATTGATTATGCTTTGGAAAAGATAATTGGCAAAAAATACCAGCGTCTCATGCTGGCAGACGGGAATGACGAATTACCAATTTATAAACCTAATGAAAGCGCAGGAAAACTAAAAATTGAACCCGGTAAAACTTATAATATTGAAATAAAAACTTGGGACTCTTACGAGAATTTATCAAAGCTAAGTTTTGAGATTTTTGGAGATACGACCCAAAATATATTAAACTTTAAACCAAATAAATTACCAGAATCAATTGAATATCAAGTAGATGAAAATACTTTAATAATCAATTTGAAAAACTGTAAAGACCCTCAAACAGTTTGTGAATTGGGAGTAAATGGGAAAATAGAAAATTTAGCAATTCAATTTATAAAAAACAATACAGCTACTTACTTATACGATTTAAGAAAAGGATTACCCCAATTTATAGAAGTGGGGGGATTGCAACAAGTAACTAATTTCAATAAAACGATATTTTCAAATCAGAAAATAAATCTAAATTCTAATAATATTAAAATTCGCTTTAAAGAAAAAAGTCTTTATGACACGTTATATCTTGAAATAATCGATCGTATGGGTAGTTTTCAAATAGGCCAAGCGACTATTCCAATAAAGGAACCTATTGACATTGAATATGTTACAAGTGGAAGCTACAATTCAAAAAATTCAGCTGTTTATAATATCTATGGGAATTCAATAAGGCCTCTGAATACTGAATGGGAAGGAAAAAAAGCTAAATTTACGGCTAGGGAGCTTGGCAATTTCGCAATTTTAACTGATAATATAGCTCCAAATATTAAGCCAATCGTGAAAGATTCCCTTAAGTTGTCCTTTAAAATTAACGATGAGTTATCTGGCATAAAAAACTTCAAAGTCGAGGTAAATGGCCAGTTTGTTTTGATGGATTATGATTTTAAAAAAGATTTGATTTGGTCGGTTCAAGCAGATACTACTGAAAAATACAAGGGACCAATCAAACTAATAGTTACTGATAATGCAGGCAATTCAGCAGTTTATGAAAGCACGATAGAAGAAGAATTACCAGTAATAAAACCTAAAAAATCTGCTAAAAATCGAAAATATTCTAAAGGAATAAAATCGGTAAAAAAATCTGTAAAAAGAAAAAAGTCAGCTAAAAAGAAAAGAAAGAAATAGTATAATTTTTAAAAACTGTTGTATTACCATTATTTACCATAAAAGTTTATCTGAATTACAAAGAAAAAAAAGTACTTTTGCGATTCTATTTTTTATTAGAATTATAACAAAAGTTAATTTAAAAAAGCAAATAAAATAAAATTATCCCTAAAAATGGAAATTACTGAATTAGAACGAATAAGTTCGCAGGTGCGTAGAGATATCGTGAGAATGGTGCATGCTTGCCAAAGTGGGCATCCTGGGGGAAGTTTAGGATGCACAGACTTGCTAGTTGGTCTTTATTTTCAACAAATGAAAATAAACAATAGAAAAGGTAAAGGCAACTTTCTATCCTTCAATATGGATGGCACCAATGAAGATCTTTTCTTCCTTTCAAACGGTCATATTTCACCAGTTTTCTATTCGGTATTAGCACATCGTGGCTATTTTAGTGTTCCAGAATTGGCCACTTTCCGTAAGTTAAACTCCCGTTTGCAGGGGCACCCGACTACGCATGAGCACCTTCCGGGTATTAGAATTGCCTCTGGTTCATTGGGTCAGGGTCTTTCTGTAGCAATTGGAGCAGCCATGAGTAAGAAATTAAATAGCGATAAAGGTCTAGTTTACTGCCTCATGGGCGACGGCGAACAGCAAGAAGGTCAAGTTTGGGAAGCTGCTACTTTTGCACCACATTATAAAGTGGATAATTTGATTGCTATAATTGACCTAAACGGCCAGCAAATAGATGGTCCTACCGAAAAAGTAATGAACAACCGTAGCCTTAAAGTTAAATACAAAGCTTTTGGTTGGAATGTAATTGAAATGAAAGATGGTAATAATATGGAAGATGTAGTCAGAACCCTT
>JANMZR010000003.1:0-15441 GCA_031383555.1 Cytophagaceae bacterium
AGCCGACCCAGATGGCCCTGATAATTTATTCTCAACAACCGACGACGGTTTGGCTTTGCAAAATACCTCTCCCGTTATTAACTCTGGCGACCCTGCAATCACAACTCCAACAAAGGACATAACTGATTTTACACGAATAGGTATATTTGATATGGGGGCGTATGAGGCAAATTTGTGCATTATTTATGTAAATGACAATGCAGCAGGTAGCTACAATGGTTCAACTTGGGAAAATGCCTACACGAGTTTGGAAGCAGGTTTGAGTGCCGCACGAACGAGTAATTGTAGCAATATACAAATTTGGGTAGCAGCAGGAACTTACAAGCCAAGTGCTTATCCTGTAGGTGTTTCAAGTAGTAACCCACGAGATTTTACTTTTCATCTCATCAATGGTGTAAAAATGTATGGAGGTTTTACAGGAACAGAAACCCTATTAAGTCAAAGAACACAAGCTGTAATAGCTGCAAATCAAAGTATTTTGAGTGGCGATATTGGAGCCATCGGTGATTATATTGATAATTCCATTCATGTGGTAATGTCAATAAGTGACGATATTAATACGGTTTTAGATGGTTTTACAATTACCAAAGGAAATGCAAGTATTCAAAATGAATATCTAACAGTCGAAACTATTAATGTTTCAAAAATACAGGGCGGTGGCTTTATTGGCTTTTATTCATTCCCAACCATTAACAATTGCAGTTTTATTGACAATAGAAGCGATTTTGAAGCGGGAGCCTTTTTTAACCAACATGGCTCACCAACTTTAACTAATTGCTTTTTTTCAATGAACTATTCCAACCGTGGTGGTGCAGTTTTTGGCACTCATGCGTCACCTAACTTCACCAATTGTGTTTTTTCAAATAATACTGCCGAAACTGCCGGGGCTGTTTATAATTGGGATGGCTCAAATACAAATTTCACCAATTGTACATTTGCAAACAATAGTTCAAATGGTGGTAGTGGAGCCATGTTAAGTCTTGATTTTCAAGTTTGGGGGCCTTCAAATCCAACTATTAAAAACTGCATATTTTGGGGAAATACAATGAACAATTTGCCGAGTGATCTTGTAGGTAATGAAGCGAATGTAAGCTATACCAATATTGAAAGCGGGCATGCCGGTATTGGAAATATAAGCCAAAATCCATTATTTATTAATTCTTCAGACCCTGACGGTTCTGATAATATTTTCTCTACAACCGACGACGGTTTGGCTTTAACGCCCTGCAGCCCAGCTATTAATGCGGGTAATAATGCTTATAATTTAACTGCAACCGATATTACAGGAGCCGCAAGAATCAGCAATTCAACAATTGACATGGGAGCTTATGAACGTGCTAATGGCAATACTGCCGTGATAATATTGTATGTAAATGCTAACGCAACTGGAGGGAATAATGGCTCAAGTTGGGTAGATGCTTTTGTCAATTTACAAGATGCCTTAGCCTATCCTTGTACTAATGATGAAATTTGGGTTGCGGCAGGAACTTACAAACCTACTGCTTACCCTATTAGCTGTTCAGGGTGTTCTTCTTCTCGAGATTATGCCTTCTTGCTAAAAAACCAAACGAAACTTTATGGCGGCTTTGTTGGAACAGAAACTTTATTAAGCCAAAGAACAATAGCCACAATTGCCGTAAACCCATCTATTTTGAGTGGCGATATTGGCACTCCAACTGTAACATCTGATAATGTACATCACGTCATAATTTCACTAAATGATGACAATACTACCCTACTTGATGGTTTTACGATTAGGCAGGCCAATGCCAATGAAAGTGGAAGCAACACAATTGAAACTTTTGACGTTGCAAGAAGTCAAGGAGGGGGAATGTATGCAGGATATAATACAAATCCGTTAATAAGTAATTGTAACTTCATAGCTAATAATTCATCCTTTGAAGGGGGGGCAATGCTTATTCAAAACTCAGTTCCTACCATCACAAATTGTAATTATTATGGCAATAGTTCAAATCGTGGAGGTGCGATTTTTGCAACCCATGCTTCAACAATTTTCACCAATTGTAATTTTTCAAATAATACAGCAACAACGGCAGGTGGCATTTACAATTGGGATGGTTCTTCGCCTATTTTCATAAATTGTGGATTTTCAAATAATACTGCTGATGATGGCAGCGGTGCAATGTTAAATTTAGATTTTTTTGTTTGGGGACAATCAAACCCAACTATAAAAAATTGTATATTTTGGGGAAATCGAAAAGGCGTAGAAGTGAGCAGTATTGAAGGAAATACAGCAACTGTAAGCTATTCTGATGTGGAAGGCGGCTACCCAGGCACAGGCAATATTAATCAAGACCCTTTGTTTGCCAATGCAGCCGACCCAGATGGCCCTGATAATTTATTCTCAACAACCGACGACGGTTTGGCTTTGCAAAATTTTAGCCCAGCCATCAATTCGAGTAATCCAACAACTTCATTACCTATTAATGATATTACAAATAGAATTAGAATCGGAATTTTCGATATGGGTGCATATGAATTTTCAACATGTGCAACCTTAGCTTCTGGCCTTTGGAACGACCCAATGATATGGTCATGTGGCCATGTACCCACCGCAACTGATGATGTAATCATTAGTAATGCGAATACCATTGTTATTCCCGCTGGTATATTTTCTGTGCATTCAATTACTTTAAATGGAACCATTATTTATGACCCGGGAAGTAATTTGGAAATGGTTCCTTTATAATTAATAAAAAATCTAAACACAACAAAATTATGAGAACCGAAAACAATTTAAAAAAACAAATAAAGTCAACGTCAAAATTGAAAATTGACTATAAACAGGTAGTTTATATGGCCGCTGATATCAATTATACTATGGTATACTTTAAAAACGGAGTATCAAAAATGTTTGCCTATACTTTGAAAAAATTTGAGGAAAATCTAGCAATCCGAGAAAGTTTCAAACGTATTCACAGGGGCTATTTGGTAAATCAACTATTTGTTGAGGCATGGCAAAAACGCCAAGTTATGCTTGTAGGTGGTTATAAGCTTCCTATTTCACGTAGAATTAATTATCACCAAATTAAATGCCAATATCAAAGCCAAGGTTTGGTTTGAAGCTTTAACCATCATTTACAATATATTGCCATTTGTAAAAAAAGACTATCATATAACACGATTAGCAAACCACAATAATTCAATTGGTAGACTAACAAGAATTTTCGTTCAAAAAAAAGTATTTTTTATGCTATTGAAATTTTCCGCTATTTGTTAATAAGTTACAGTAATAATTGTAATTTAGCTTAGTAAAAAATTGAATTTATATCTCTTTTATTACAATAAGATTGAGATTCTTTTGCCAAAAATTACATTGTATGTTTTTATAATGTTCTTTTTGCTAAAAACTAATAAAAATCATTCAATAGATTAATGAAAAAAATAAAAGGCTTAGCCATTTTATCGTTACTTTTTTGCAATTTTTATTCATTTGCACAATCCAAACCAAAATGGCAAAAGGTGTATCCGAGCGTTTGGAAAATAAATGTAGGAAGACCAGAAAAAATAAGTCTTTTGAGTGTGGTTGAAGCAAAGCCTAACCTCAGGGCGATGTCAAATTTACCCAATACAACCTTTCCAATTGCAAAATCAGATATTGAGCTTAAAGTAATCAACCATAAAACCTATTTTCGGTTTCCTTTGGATAAAGAAGAACAGCTTTTTGGTTTAGGACTAAATTTTCAAACAGTCAATCAGAGAGGACGAATATTAAACCTGCATGTCGACCATTATGGAGGCAATGACAATGGCAGAACCCATGCACCTGTTCCTTTTTATGTGTCGTCGAAAGGTTATGGTGTTTTAATTGATGTTGCAAGATATATCACGGTTTATGCAGGAACGGGAGTAAGAACTGACACGAAAAATCCTCCTGTTATGAGTGACCGTAACACCGACAAAAACTGGTCATCACAACCCTATTCTGATGCTGTTGAAATTTTAATTCCTGCGGATGGCGCTACTGTTTATGTATTTGGCGGCCCAACGCCTATGAATGTAGTGCAACGCTATAATTTGATGAATGGGGGTGGTTATTTACCACCTAAATGGGGCTTAGGTTTTACGCAGCGTGTACCCACTCTTTATTCCCAAAATGATATTTTAAAGGAAGTAAAAAGTTTTGACGACCATAATTTTCCATTGGATTTTATTGGTGTAGAACCTGGCTGGCACAGTATGTCTTATCCCTGTTCTTTTGAGTGGGATTCAACTCGTTTTCCAAACCCGAAAGGTTTTTTGGATAGCTTATCAAAAAAAAACATATCTGCCAACCTTTGGCTTAATCCATATGTCTCACCCAGCTCATCTTTATATCCAAAAATAAAAAAATATTCTGGCTCTCATACCGTTTGGAATGGAATTGTACCTGATTTTACTATCCCGCAGGCTCGAAATTTATTCAAAGAGCATTTTATGAAAAATCAGCTTACTATTGGAGTGGGCGGCTTTAAAATTGACGAGGTAGATGGATATGATAATTGGGTTTGGCCAGATGTAGCCTTTTTTCCTTCAGGTGTAGATGCCGAGCAGATGCGTCAGATTTATGGCTTGATGGTTCAAAACATGACAGGAAGCTGGTATAAAGAAATAAATAAACGGACCTATGGTTTGGTTAGAGCATCCAATGCAGGTGCCAGCAATTTTCCATATGTGATTTACAATGATTATTACAGTCATAAAGATTTTATAACAGCTTTAGTCAATAGCAGCTTTATTGGCGTTTTATGGACTCCCGAAGTACGGGCCTCTAAAACTCCGGAGGAATGGGTGCGACGAATGCAATCGGTTTGTTTTTCGCCCATGGCTATGATAAATGCATGGGCTGATGGCACAAAACCCTGGTCATTTCCAGAAGTAGAAAAAGCTGTGAGTGATGTAGCTAATTTACGGATGCAGCTTTTACCCTATCTTTATACAACTTTTGCACAATATTACTTTGAGGGCAAACCGCCTTTTAGAGCGATGAATCTTGTTGAAGGTTTTGGCTTTAAGTCTGAAACAGAAACAGGGAAATTGGATGCAACAACCAATCCATATGCAATGAGTATCAAAAAAGATATCAAAGACCAATATATGATGGGCGATTACATTTTAGTAGCTCCGATGTTTGCTGGCGAAAAAAGCAGAAAAGTTTATTTGCCAACCAGCAAATGGTATGATTTCTATACCGGTGAATTAGTTGGTGAAAATGAGGAAATTACAATTTCGCCTTCTCTTAATAAAATACCTCTGTTTGTTAAAAATGGAGGTATAATTCCTATGGTTCCAGTTCATCGGAAAGCCCCTAAAGCAGGGGAAATATTTCCTTTAGAAGTTCGCCATTTTGGTACTGTAATTGGCAGTTTTAATTTATACGACGATGATGGCGTTTCTTTTAATTACCAAAAGGGTGCCTATTCTTTTACCAAACTGTCTGTCAGTAAGGATAGTAACGGATCTTTGAAAGGCGATACACTCAATGTATCTGATGATAAACCTTTTGGCTATACGAAAAATATCAATTGGAAATTTATGACAAAATCGAATTAAATATGGGGTTGCATTTTTAACTTGAATTCAAAAAAAATAAAATAAAAAAATATATTATTTAGAACTGGCCAACAATTTTTCTCCTGCAAGTATTTCAATATCTAAAGTGTTTTCCTTGGGAGGCACAGGGCAAATATAGGTATGATTATATGCACAATAAGGATGATAAGCCAGATTAAAATCTATAACTACTTTATTTCCAAGCACATCAGTTATAGGAATATCTAAAAATCTACCTCCACCATATGTGGATGAACCCGATGACTTATCACGAAAAGGAAGAAAAAATAGCCTACTATTTTCAGTTTTAAATATAGTTAATTGAAAAGATTTTCCATCAATCAAAAATTTGGCAACACCATATTTTATTAATGTATCTGCCTTATTATCAGTAGTATTTAAAATATTTTTAGTTTCTGTTTTCTCAATTTCTAATACCGCTTCTATTTTGTATTTTTCTTTTATTTCAAAATAATCAAGATTTTTGAACTCTTTTTTGTTTTCAATAGGCGAATTTTCGTTCTCCTTAAAAAATTTATCCTTCCCTATTCTTTCTTGTTTTAAGCGAGACGAATATTCTAGTGAAGATGGCTTTTCAACAGAATTTTCTGAATTAAAGGTGTAAAAAAAAATAAATGAAAGTATTACAATTATAAAAATTCTGAATCCCCAATTGCTTAGCATAGTGCTTATATAATTTATGTAAAAAATACTATTTCGTTTTGCACATTTTTTTAATAGAGCCTAGTTCAAATTTGAGTAAAAGCAACTCTTAATTTAACCAAACGTTAACTGGTACAAAAATAACAAAGCATTTCTAGCTATTTAGAATTTTACAAAAAAAATCCGCTGAGCAATATTATTTGCTCAACGGAAAATTGAGAAGGATACTATAAAATTTAGTTTGAGGCTATTAGAGCCGACCTGTTAATTTGAGTTTTTAAATAAATAGTTTGAACTTCAGTGGTGCCATTCAACCGAACGGTAAAATTATATTTCCCATCTGATAAGTTAGACAAATCAAATAATTTTTTATTTAACACCTGCGAATCCATATTATCATCAAAAACTATGTTTCCTGTTTCATCTGATATTTTAAAATTCGCCATTCCTTTTACATTTTCTGTTATTGAAATCTTAAATTTAAGATTGCCAAATTCTTGAATTGTTATATTTTTATTTGGATCTTTTTCAAATTTAAATTCATTTGCATTAGCGCTTACACTCCCGAAAGTTGCTAAAATTATAGCCAAGGCTATTAGTTTTTTACTTTTCTCCATTTTCATTTTGTTTGATTTTATAATTTTTGATTAGCTTAAAAATCCCTCTCAATGCTGACAGCAAAGTTAGGCTACCAATGTAAACGAATTACATGGTTGCAAATGCAGACTAAAAAGTTCTTTATTAAGCCTATGAAAATATAAGTAAAATGCAACGTTTCTAAAAATATTAATATAAGTTGTTCTTATTTTAATGCAATGTTTCTTGGAATATTACAATAATTAATTATTTAGGTCAAACGAATTTTAAATTTCCATATTAAGAAATTATTAAGAAGGAAAAAAGAATAGTATTTTCGAGATAATTAATTGAATTTATTGGGTTTACCAATTTTTCCAATAAAAAAAAGGCAGAGAAATAATCTCAACCTTTTTCTTAAAATATTGTTAATTCCAACCAAAATTACTTTATGCCACTTTACTTAATTGGTGAAAAGTAGTTTTTTCAAACTTCTCAATCGCATATTGTTTGGATATTGTAAATACTTTTACATTTTTTTCGGATGGTAGTTCAAACATTGCGTCCGTCATAATAGCCTCACAAATGGAACGTAGCCCACGTGCGCCCAACTTATAATCCATTGCTTGGTCCACAATATAGTCCAAAGCGTCTTTATCCCAATCGAGCGCAATTCCTTCCATATCGAAAAGCTTTTCATATTGCTTAGTTAATGCATTTTTTGGTTCAGTAAGAATGCTTACAAGTGAATCTCGGTCTAGTGGATGCAAATAGGTGAGAACAGGAAGCCTTCCCAAAAGCTCAGGAATAAGCCCAAACGATTTCAAGTCTTGCGCATTTACATATTTTAATATATCCTCTTTTTCAATTCTATTTTTCAAGTTTTCATCACCAGCAAAGCCAATTGGCCGAGTATTTATTCTCTTTGAAATATGGCGAGTAATTCCATCAAAAGCACCTCCACAAATAAATAATACGTTTTCAGTATTTACAGCAATCATTTTTTGATCGGGGTGCTTTCGGCCTCCTTGAGGTGGCACGTTCACAATAGTTCCTTCTAATAGCTTTAACATAGCCTGTTGTACCCCCTCACCTGATACATCTCTAGTAATAGAAGGGTTATCCGATTTGCGAGCAATTTTATCTATTTCATCAATATAAACGATACCCATTTCGGCTTTTTCAACATCATAATCAGCAGCTTGAAGTAGGCGAGTCAATATCGTTTCAACATCTTCACCCACATAACCAGCCTCTGTAATTACCGTGGCATCCGCAATACAAAAAGGCACTTGGAGTATTTTAGCAATAGTTTTTGCCAAATATGTTTTACCAGTGCCTGTTTCACCAACCATAATAATGTTTGACTTTTCAATCTGTACATCATCATCATTGTTTGGCTGCATTAATCGTTTATAATGATTATATACCGCAACGGTCAAATGTTTTTTGGCTTCATCTTGCCCAATTACATATTGATCGATAAAAATTTTCATTTCGATAGGCTTTACCAACTTAAATTTACTTGGTTTTACATCTTTAGCCTTTTTCTTTTTAGGGGAAAATTCTTCTTGAATTACTTGGTAACCTTGTTCAATACAATCGTTACAAATATGCCCGTCGATGCCTGAAAGCAGCATCTCAACTTCATTTTTACCTCTGCCACAAAATGAGCAATGTGTCTGCTTGGCCATAATTTTAGTTATTTCTTAAAAAAAATCTTAGTTCTGTTTCTTTGTAATAATATCTTCCAATAAGTCAACAAAGGTAGTTGAATTATTAAAACTTTCTACCAATTGAAATATTTCACCACCATTATGCATAAATAATTCCAAATACTCCTCCCCTATTTCAATTGTAGTTTCGAGGCAATCAGCCACAAATGCGCCAGAAAATACCAATACTTTCTTTTTGCCTTCTTTGGGAAATGACTGCACAACATCCTCAGTATAAGGTTCCAACCATGGGTCACGGCCCAATCGTGACTGAAAGGCAGTGCTTGATTGACCTGGTTTCAAGTCCAATACTTTTGCCAATGCTCTTGATGTAGCAAAACATTGGGCACGATAACAAAGTTGATTGTTAGGCCCAATCTGGTCGCAACAGCTTCCAAACTTACAGGTTTCTTTTGTAAAATCACCTTTACGAATATGCCTTGCTGGTATGCCATGGTAACTAAACAATAAATGATCAAAATTTTGAGCTGCCAAATATTTTTTTGAGGCTTCAACAAAGTGTTTTATAAATATAGGATGATTATAAAATTGATTAGTAAATTGAATTTCAGGAATAACCTGCCAGTTACTAATTATAGACATAGCTTGCTCATAAATGGAGCCTGTAGTGGCTGAAGCATATTGTGGAAATAGGGGTACTATTTTAATTTTATCTACACCTGATGTTCTGAAATATTCCAAAACGCTGGTTAAGCTAGGATTTTGGTACCGCATTGCCAGTTTCACAATGTACTTATTACCAAGCCTTTCTTGAAGCATTTTTTCAATATCTTGCCCATAAAATTTCAATGGTGAGCCTCTTTCCTCCCAAAGTTTTTTGTATGTTTTGGCCGATTTTGGTGCACGAAAAGGCGCAATTATTAAATTGACCAATATCCAGCGGAGTATATAAGGTACATCAATTACTCGACCGTCCATCAAAAACTCTCTTAAGTATTTTCTAACATCAGGTGTATTTGGGGAGTCAGGTGTACCCAAATTCACAATAATTACGCCAGTTTTTAAATTAGTTTCTTTCATCAATATTTATATATTTCTAAATGCCTTATACAATAGAAATAACTTTTAACAGTAGAAAATGTTCAATTTAATTAGTAAGATCTATTTCCTTAAATGTCTTAGCATTTACCTTTTTCATAACTTGTATTTCAGTCAATTTTCTTTCACCCCTGTCGCCAGAAATCAGAATTTTACCATGTTTTTGATAGTTGACCCAAGGTAAGGTGAAACCAGGTTTTTCATTTCCATCTTTTGCATAGTAGGCCCATTGCTTAACTAAATTATCCGATTTAGTCACCCAAACTTCGTATTTGTTTTGTGGTGTATTACCCACTTCCTTAAAAGTCATAGTTAAAAGGTGGGCCTCTTCATTATTTTGAGTTTTTGAATCACCAATATATTTTAAGGTTACACCTGAATCCTTCATTTTGAAAGGCATTAGCAACCAGTAGGAGTCATTGATCCATGCACCTTTAGCCGCTTTTATGTATTTTGCCAAGGAGTCAGAATTTGTTACTAAAGCGCCGTTTCTGAATATTTTGCCAGTATTATTATTTACATTTAAAAGTGAAACTGATTTATCTTTCACGCCTTCAATACGCACGTCACCTGTCCACTTATCCCAAATATGTTTTCTATTGCCGAAAAAATTCCAAGTAATATACCTGGTTTTATCCCAATTTTTACGTCCTCCCATAGCTTTCATCACATTGTCAGCTACTTCAATGGCTTTAGCATCAGAACCAGCCAAATTGAAACCGTCAGCCGCTGGATTTTGACCTAATATTTGTACTGAAAATGATAAAAAAAGTAAAGTAATTTTGAAATTCTTCATAATTTTTTTTTTAAGTGTGTGTTTGAAAATACTTTATTTTGCGTTTTAGTTAAAATAATAAGATAATAAAATTCAATTGGGATTTTTTAAATTTAATTTTCAATAAAGATTAAAACATTAGAAATCTATATAAACATGCCAGTAAAAATAATAAAATTGAAAATGGGAGCAACACTTTCCATGAAAGATACATTAATTGATCGATTCTTAGCCTCGGAAAAGTCCACCTGACCCACATTTGTAAAAATACTCCAAAATAAGCCTTAATTGCCAACCAAAATAAACCAAAAAAAATGGCTGAATTTGAGCCAGGAATTCCTGTTGTCCATTCTGCTAATTTGATATTTCCAATATTTGGTAAAGGAGAATTCCAAGAGCCGAAGAATAATATAGCCGCTAAAAGACTAATTAACAGCATAATACCATATTCTGAAAGGAACATTATTCCAAATCGCATACCAGAATATTCCGTATGAAAACCTCCGATTAACTCAGATTCTGCTTCTGGCATATCAAAAGGAGCACGATTACACTCTGCCAAGCCAGCAATAAAAAATATTATAAAAACAGGCATTAAAATTGGTATTCTAAAAATATTCCAGGTTAAAAACCCACCTATTTCAGTAGTACTAATTCCCAATGCTTTAATGGAAAAAAGATAGTTTTCTGTTTCTGAAAATATACTTTGCTGAAAGCTAATTTGCTGTAGATTAAGTGATTGGCACAAGACCACTACTGTCAAAACGGAAATTCCCATTGGAATTTCGTAGGAAACCAATTGCGCTACTGATCGCATAGCCCCGAAAAGCGAATATTTATTGTTGGAGGCCCAGCCAGCCATTAATATTCCAAAAATATCAATTGAAATAATAGTTAATAAAAAAAATACTCCAGTTTCTGTATTACTACCAATTGTATCCGAGGAAAATGGAATTACTGAGAAGCCTACAAATATAGATATAAAAATAATCCATGGGGCCAATTTAAAAAGTCTTTTATCGGCTAAAGTAGGCACAATATCTTCTTTTTGAAAAAGCTTAAGCAGGTCAGCAATAATTTGTAAATAACCAAACTTGCCCACCACCATTGGGCCTAGCCTGTCTTGCATAAAAGCAGAAACCTTTCTCTCTGAATATACTCCAATATAAGTATTAACTAATATCCAAAACAAAGAAATAATTAAAGCTAATATCATTTAATGGGGAAAATAAACTGTTAATAAATCAAAGTAATGCAAGTAGACAAAATGGCGTGTCCACTTTGTATGCGTTGCTAAAAACCCCCTCCGCCAAAGTTTGTTTCTACACAAACTTTCAATTAATTTTCAGTAATGGCTTTTCATTTGTGTTGACACAAAGGATTGCGTAACATTAGACAAGGGAGCATGCCCCCTTGCGCAAAAACTCATCAATATTCTGCACTTTTTGGCGTTCTCGGAAAAGGAATAACATCACGAATATTACCCATCCCAGTCACAAAAAGCACCAATCTCTCAAAGCCTAATCCAAAACCTGAGTGAGGTGCTGAACCAAACTGACGGGTTTCGAGGTACCACCAAATGGTTTCTTCATGTATACCCACTTCCTTTGTTCTTTGCAATAATTTTTCATAATTATCTTCCCGCTGAGAGCCACCAATTATTTCACCAATCCCTGGAAATAACACATCCATAGCTCGTACAGTTGGTCCCGGAGCAGCATCTGAAGGCTCATCTTGCTTCATATAAAAAGCTTTTATTTGCTTCGGATAGTTGGTAAGAATAACTGGCTTTTTGAAATGCTTTTCAACCAAATACCTCTCATGCTCACTCTGAAGGTCTATTCCCCATTCAACTGGGTACTGAAATTTACCTTCTTTATGCCGCTTTGAATTCAATAAAACTTTAATGGCTTCAGTATAAGTTAACCTCTCAAAATCATTTTCAACTACAAATTTCAACTTTTCCAATAAGGCCATATCACTCCTTTCCTCAACTTTCTTTGTTTTTTCTTCTTCTGTTAATCTATTTTCAAGAAAGGCCAAATCATCAGCACAATTTTCAATTGCATAATTTATAACATATTTTACAAAACTTTCGGCCAAGTTCATATTGTCTTCCAACTCATAAAAGGCCATTTCAGGCTCGATCATCCAAAACTCAGCCAAATGACGTGTTGTGTTGGAGTTTTCAGCACGAAAAGTTGGACCAAATGTATAAATTTTAGAAAGTGCCAATGCGCCTAACTCTCCTTCTAGCTGCCCAGAAACCGTAAGATTTGTCTCTTTACCAAAGAAATCTTGTGAATAATCGATTGATCCGTCTTCATTCAAAGGTGGATTTTTAGGGTCTAATGTAGAAACACGGAACATTTCACCAGCACCTTCGGCATCCGAACCTGTAATAATTGGTGTGTGCAAATAAAAGAAACCGTTGTCGTTATAAAATTTATGCACAGCAAAAGCTAAGGCATGCCTGATTCTCAAAATTGCACTGAAAGTATTTGTACGTGGCCTTAAGTGGGCTATTTCTCGAAGAAATTCCAAAGAATGTCTTTTGGGTTGTAACGGAAACTTTTCAGGATCTGCACTTCCATAGACATGGATGCTATCTACCTGAATTTCAACTGCCTGCCCGCTACCTTGTGATTCAATTAATGTCCCATCAATTGCAATACATGATCCTGTAGTTACTGATTTCAGCGTTTCTTCATCAATTCTACCCAACTCTACAACGCCTTGAATATTGTTAATTGTAGAGCCATCATTCAAGGAAATGAAAATTACATTTTTACTTTCACGCTTAGTGCGCACCCAACCTTTTGCAGTGATTCTCTGACCAAAATCAACCAATTTCAATATTTCCTTTATCTGATACTTTACCATAAACTTTATTAATTCAATTTTTCTAAATAATATTTTACTAATAATTCTAATAATACTTTACGTTTAAAAAAAAGGATAAAATTCAATTCAATATTTTAAACTGAAAATTGTATTTTTAGAAGATGGCAAAGGTACATAAAATAGCTAAAAATAGGAAAAATAGCTAGTAGAATTTGATAATTTGATTCTAAAATATACTTATTATTACAATTTTTGGTTTTAAAGGATTTAGAGTGAAACATTAATTTTGAAATGACTTTATATCTTGTAGAACCAAATTATTAATAGAAGCACCTATTTCTTAGAAAATAACTTTTTCAATAGTAATTTTAAAGAAAAAATGCAAAAAGGTAATTTCCATTGTAATTTCGCTAGAAGCCGCAATTATTAGTTTTCGAGTATACAAATGCAAAAATTAGGATTAAATCAAAATTTACAACAAAAACTTTCACCTCAGCAAATTCAATTTATAAAATTGTTGCAAATTCCTGTTTCGGAATTGGAAGCAAGGGTAGAAGAAGAGCTTGAGATTAATCCGGCCTTGGAAGAGGGAGAAGATTTTGAGAAATCGGAAAATAATGATAATGCAGATACAGATGATGACTTTGATAACGATTATTCAGACGAATATTCTAATAATGACGACCTTGAAATTGGGAATTATTTGCAAGATGAATCAGGCTACAAAATGTATGGTGATGGTGCTCGTGATGAGGACGAAAAAGACATACCTTTTGCATCGGAAGAAGGCCTTAATGAGCTGTTAATGCAACAATTAGGCTTTTTAAAAATGAATGAGTATGAGCATTTATTAGGTGAGCAATTAATAGGTTCGCTTGACGATGATGGCTATTTAAGGCGAAATCTTGAGTCGATTGTAAATGACCTTGCCTTTACAAAAGGAATCGAAACATCATTAGAAGAACTTGAAAAAATCCTTAAAAGAATTCAACGATTTGACCCTTCAGGTATAGGCGCACGTGACTTAAAGGAGTGCCTTCTTTTACAATTAGATCGGAAAGATGTTCATGATCAAAATGTCCATTTGGCTATAAAAATAATAGACGACCATTTTGAAGAGCTTTCAAAAAGACATTATGAAAAGATTCAAAAGAAACTAAATCTAGATAATGATCAGTTAAAAGCAGTAATAAAAGTGATCACAAAACTTGACCCAAAGCCAGGTAATACCGCCAATAATAGCATCAATCAATACCTGATTCCTGATTATATTTTAGTAAATAATGGTGGAAAATTTGAATTATCCCTCAATTCGAAAAATGCTCCAGAATTGAAAATTAGCAATTCATTTGCTGATATGCTCGACACTTATCATAAAAGTGATAAGCAAAATAAAAATATTAGAGAAACGGTAACATTTATAAAGCAAAAATTAGACTCTGCCAAGTGGTTTATAGATGCTATAAAACAAAGGCAAAATACATTGCTTCGCACAATGGATGCAATTGTCAAATTCCAATATGAATTCTTTTTGGATGGCGATGAAAACAAGCTTAAACCAATGATTCTTAAAAACATAGCTGACGTAATTGGGATGGATATTTCCACCGTTTCTAGAGTTGCAAATGGTAAAAGTGTGCAAACGGAATTTGGTATTTATCAATTAAAACACTTTTTCTCGGAAGGGATTGCAACCGATTCTGGAGAAGATGCCTCCAGCAGGGAAGTGAAAAATATATTAAAAGAAATGACCGAAAATGAGTCGAAATCAAGCCCTCTATCTGACGATAAATTAGAAAAAATATTAAATGATCGGGGCTATAATATTGCACGGCGAACTGTTGCCAAATACCGAGAACAATTAGGAATTCCAGTAGCTAGACTTAGAAAAGAACTTAACTAAAATTATTTTGTCTGAAAAAATTGCTAATTTTATTTCAATTCTATTTCATCCATTATTGCTTCCAACCTATATTTTTGGTGTGTTATTTTATATATCACCTGAAGTGATTGCAAGCTTACAGTCATATCAATCTGCAAATGTTGAGTCGCTTATAAAAATTGGATTCAAGGAAAATCTACTTTTTTTACTATTCCTTTGTACTTTTTTAATGCCCGCTTCGGTTATTTATTATTTGTATAAAATAAAAATTGTTTCAACCTTAAAAATGGAAGAGCTAGCCACCAGACGAATTCCCTATTTTATTACTTTTTTATTGTACCTCTTATTTGGATTTTTTTTGAAATATAAACTAC
>JANMZR010000080.1:0-1662 GCA_031383555.1 Cytophagaceae bacterium
TTAAGCTTTTGTCATTATTTGGTTCGTTGGTTAAGACTTTAAAGCCGTAGCCATCGTATCGGTTAAGTCCATCTTTAGTACCCACCCAGATAAAGCCTTCTTTGTCCTGTATAATGTCAAACACCATGCCCTGTGACAATCCATCGGCATTGGTGAGGGTCTCATATTTAAATTGACAAAATACTGGGCATACGAAAAGTATATAAAATGCCAGGCAAATGATTTGAACATAACCGATTTTTTTGGGATATAAATTCATAATGTAAAAATAGTTAAAGCAGGGCCAAATTTTCCTTTGTACTTTATCTATTTCTTGAAAAAATCTAAAAATGATTGAATTCTACTATGCAATGATCAGAATTTATTACTGATAAGTAAGTTTTCGTCCTTTGCTTTTTATTTACACCGTATATCGATACTATTCACGTCATTCGTTAAAAACCAGATCAAGGTAAAGGGATGTTAAGAATGCGTAATCATCGAGAATACTTAGAACTACATTGTACGATGACTTCTCTTGGTGATAATCCTGGGACAACTCCCCAAAAATTAGTAAAAAGCAATATCAACAAACCAATACAGACTGAAAATGGAAGCTGGGTTATATGTAAAAGTTATAAAAAGTAGAATAATTGGTCTTTTCAAATATTTGAGCCCAATAAAACAGATAATCGGCTCAATTAATTATTATATTTGAGCCGAATAAATAAATTAATTGGCTCATGAAGTATAATTGGGAACAGGAAGATTGGCTAAAATTTCGCTACAAGGAAAGCGAATTTACTGCAATTGCCTTGGAATTTACGGCTCTGGCAGGCGAAAGCCAAGGATATGTTCAAAGTCTATCGGGTGTTGAACAGACAGAAACTATTTTGTCTGTTTTGGTAAAAGAAGCAATAAAAACTTCTGCCATTGAAGGGGAATTTTTAAGTAGAATTGAACTGGTTTCCAGTATTCGTAAAAATTTAGGTTATACCACCCCTGGTCATTCTATAAAAGATAAAAGGGCAGAAGGCATTGCTATTTTATTGGTAAAAGCCCGAGAAAATATAAATGATGATTTAACCGAAGTTCAACTTTTTGACTGGCATAATTTATTGATGTTGGGCAATAAGAACATTAATAGTGGTCAATATCGAAGACACTCAGAGCCAATGCAAATAGTTTCTGGAGCCATTGGCAAGGAAACAGTACATTTTGAAGCACCACCCTCTGTTCAAGTTCAAGCAGAAATGGAAATGTTTTTTAATTGGTTTAATGAAACAAAACCCGATGGAAAACGACCCATTCACAATTTGATGATAAGAGCGGCTATTGCACATTTGTATTTTGAAACAATACACCCATTTGAAGATGGAAATGGAAGAATAGGGCGAATTATTGCGGAAAAAACTTTAGCACAAGGCGTGAAAAAACCCTTATTAATGAGCTTATCTACGGCTATTGAAGCGGATAAAAAATCATATTATACCGCATTAAAAAAAGCCCAAAGAACCAATGAGGTAACGGAATGGATACATTATTTTTCTAAAGTGATTTTAAAAGCACAGCAAGATTTTATGTTGACTATTAATTTTTTATTAAAGAAAACAATTTTTTTTGACAAGTATCAAACACAACTCAACGAGGCTCAAACCAAAGTTATCAATAGAATGATGGAAG
>JANMZR010000115.1:0-4962 GCA_031383555.1 Cytophagaceae bacterium
ATTCAAAGGGGCATTTAATATAAAATATTGACGAATTTTGCTTTTTCTAGTTTTATATAAAATATAAATAAAACAATATAGATAAAAAATAGGGATGGATAATGCAACGATCAATGCATTCAATTTTAAAAGTATAAATTATTAATAATATATTGAATTTATTTATGCCTAAACCAACAATCATTCCGATTAATTTGGTAGGCTTTAAATTCTGTATTTATGGGAAAGCCGTGAAAAAATCTTTTGTTGAATTGGGTGCGAATTAAATAGTTAAAAGCACCCATATCACCAGTGTATTCAGAATCATTATTGAAATTATAGGTTTGATGAATTGCGATAAGTTTGTCAATAAACTCTTTCATAATTTTCATATTTCCTCCAATAATTCCACAGTTTAAAAGTGCTTTATTTTTAAAAGTTTCTTCAAAATTCAAATAATCATCAATTCTTGCTCTCAAATGTTCTGAATGGCTCCTCATCCATTCATTTTCAAGAATTGTAGGCTCATCGCCGCAAAAAATAAAATCTGGATTTTCAATAAAAAAAGGAACAATAAAAGGGTCATTTAAAACGACAACATCTGAAATATCTGTTAAAAATAAGTTATCAATTTCAAGTGATTTTTTTTCCAAATAATCACTATAAAAAAAATATCGAATTACGTTGGGTTTGAATAAATTATTGTACTCAATTTTTATAAATTCAATATTTTCATTAGAATTTTCTTCGCAGGTTTTTACTGATAAGTTATTGTGAAAAAGAACCCCATTTAGGTTTGTTTTTTTAATAGAATCACACCATTCTTTGGCAAGAGAAAAGTCGTCGTTTTTTAGCGTTGTATTTCTATTCACATCATAGGTTCCTGTTATTAGACAACTAAAAATAAGGTTTTTTTTAGTTAATTGAAGGGGCATAAAGTGTTGATAATTTTAACTCTATAAGGTTTTTTAACTTTAAGTTAGAAGTTATACTATTGGGAATATTTCTATAATAGATATAGGTTCTTAAATTAACTTTTTTAACCAAATATACTTTTGAAGCTGCTTCATAAAATTTTGAATCTGCAGCATATTCACCAATAAAATCTACATTATTAAATACTTCTCGTTTACCAAACAAAGTTGCAAAAAGAATACAATTATCTACATGAATCACTTTTTTCAAATCGTTTTTATCGGGTACATAATAGTCTTCCTCTTTATCAACTATGGTTTCTGTATATGTAGAAATCAAATCAAAGTTTTTTATTTCCTTCAAGCACATTCTTAGATGATTGGGTTTATATTCATCGTCAGCGTCTATCATTGTTATATATTCTCCAGAACTAAACTTTACGCCTTTATTAATAGATCTGGCTTGACTGCAATTTTTATGACGTAAATAGGTGATTTTTGTTTCGTGTTCAATTACAAAATTTAGTAAATTGTTTTGAGGGTCGTTGTCACTTCCATCGTCAATTACAATAATTTCGAAATTTTTAAAGTCTTGATTTAATACCGAATTTAAGGCTCTTTTTACCAAATAAAATTCAGTATTAAAAACCGACATGATTACTGATATTTTGATATTTTCTTTCATGAAATTCTAAAAAAAATTGAAAATTTATCTACAAAAATAAAACATCAAAAAATAAGCTATATTAAATTATTATGATTAAATGATTAGTAAACATAGTTTGATTCGTTTTACTCAATGTAGTTCTGGGCATTTAAAATCGTAAATTTTTATAATGTAAAATTCTAATTAGCTATTCATTATTACAATAACTCAAAAGACAAGAATTAAGTTTAAATTTTCTAAAATAAGATTCAACCTTCAAGCTTTCTCCTTTTGTCATATTTACTACCCAAATACCAAACTGTAATACCAAATATTACAGCAGGTATGCTTAAAAGTTGGCCCGTATTTAGCTTCATGCCCTCTTCATAAATAGTCTGATTTTCTTTAATAAACTCATAAAAAAAGCGCAATGTAAATACCCAAATCATAAATAAGCCAGTTAAAAGACCAGTTGGAGTATTAGACTTGTATTTATTCCAAATGTACATCATCACAAAAAACAGCACTAAACAGCTCAATGACTCATACATTTGCGCAGGATGGCGAGGTAAAAGCGGCGAATTAAAGCGTTCATTATTTTGCATAAAATTAACACCCCATGGCATTGAAGTTGGCTTTCCCAATATCTCAGAATTCATAAAATTGCCTAATCTGATACAAAAACCAGCTATTGCGACGGTAATAGCCATTCTATCGGTAATCCATAAATACGATTGGTTGGTTTTGGTACGGGCATATAAAAATAGCGCCACAAATATGCCAATGCCTGCTCCATGGCTGGCAAGGCCGCTATATGGTGGAGTAATCATTTCCAAAAGCCAAGGCCCAATTCCCATTGTTTTTATTGAAGGATATTCATAAAACAAATAATGGCCAACTCTCGCACCTATCACTGTAGATAAAACCATATAAATGGTAAGTGTATCTACATCAGACTCTGGATGACCTTCTTTTTTGAAAATATGCACCAAAACCCGCTGACCAATGATAAAACCGAGTGCAAAAAGTAAGCCGTAGTAACGAATTTCAATCGGACCAAATTCTTTGCCAAAAAGTTGAAAAGCGTCAATTTCAAAAATTCGGGGGTTAATATTCCAGTTTATGTCTAAAAGCATTATTTTTATTTTGGGCGATTAAAAGTTCGAATTTGAATTAAATAACAATTCCTAAAATAAAAATAGTGAAAAAATCAACAAAGCTTTTTAACTATTTTTGGGATTTGTTATAAAAAATTTTAATTCAAAGATAAAGCTTAAAAGGGAAAGAGGCAAAATACTGAACAATCATTTGGGCGAATCCCCGGCTTTGCCAGGAATCGAGCTGTGCGCTGTATCTTTTTTGTGCATAATCTATTTGCAAAATATCAGCCATAGCAAGCACATAAAAGGATGCTGCTTCCATCCCTTTCGCTAGCCTATCCAAGTTACAATTCAACCCAATATTTAATGTATTTTGACATTTAAATAAATTAGCTATATTTTTACTTTATGAAGTCAATTTTTATTTTTATTGTAAAAATATACCAAGCTATGTTGTCGCCGTTCTTTCCGAATAGTTGTCGATACGACCCAACTTGTTCGGTTTTTATGGTGCAAGCCATTGAAAAGCATGGTGTTATAAAGGGTAGCTGGTTAGGCATCAAGAGAATTGGCCGCTGCCATCCATGGGGTGGCCACGGGCATGATCCAGTGCCTTAATATTTAAACTTTTGCATTTTTCGGTTTTACACTTTACATTACTCCCTTTTGAAAATACTTATCGCCCCCGATAAATTTAAAGGCTCTCTCAGTGCACAAGAAGTTTGTGATATACTTGAAGCTGGAATACTTTCAGTAAAGCCTGATGCTGAAATAGTTAAGCTCCCATTGGCAGACGGTGGTGAGGGCTTTTCTAATGCAATTATTGGCAACAATATTTCAAAAAAATATGAGATTACTGTAAATGACCCTTTAAGCAGATGGAAAACTGCACAATATCATATTTTAGAAAATGGGACAGCAATCATAGAAATGAGCAATGCTTCAGGCTTACATTTGTTAGCTGGAATTGAGCGTAATCCATTAAAAGCAAGCACAATAGGTACAGGGGAATTGATTAGAAATGCCATCGAAAAAGGTGCTAAGGAAATTATTATCGGTATTGGTGGAAGTGCCACTAACGATGCAGGAATGGGCATGGCGGAAGGTTTAGGTTATCGCTTTTTTGATAAAAATGCAGAAAGACTTAAAGCTTCTGGAGAAAATATGATAAAAGTTGTTTCAATTTCATCATCAATGCAAAAACCATGGGAAAATATAAAAATACAAGTAGCTTGTGATGTAGAGAATACCCTTTACGGAACTAATGGCGCTGCCTATGTTTTTGGCCCACAAAAAGGAGCTAATGTACAGCAGGTGAAAGAATTAGATGAAGGACTTAGAAGTTTTTCAAGAGTTGTAAATAAGCATTTTGAAAAACAATTCCACTTTATTGCAGGCTCGGGTGCCGCTGGTGGATTAGGCTATGGTTTAATGGCATTCCTAAATGCCGAACTCAAGTCAGGCATTGATTTAATATTAGAAGCCAACAATTTTGACGAAAGATTGAATGGCGTTGATTTAGTAATTACTGGAGAAGGTAAAATTGATACGCAAACTTTAAATGGTAAAGTGGTGGCTGGAGTTTGCAAGAAAGCCAAAGAAAAAAACATTGAAGTTTATGGTATTTGTGGAGTGAATGAACTTGCTGATAACCAATTATTAGCGCTAGGTTTGAGCAAAATTATTTCGTTAAAAACCTCCAGTATTTCAAATGAATTTGCTATTAAAAATGCAAAAGAACTTTTAAGTAAAAAGGCAATTGAATTAACTGAAAATTTCTAATTTTCAAATTGAAGTTACTCAAATTGGAATGCAAAATAACTGCATTTCCTCCTACCTACATTTCTTATGGCATGCAATGAATTTGATTCTAGAAAAATTATATCGCCTATTTCAGCTTTAATCCATTGACCATCAATATATTCTTCAGTTTTTCCCTCAATCGGAATCAGTATTTCCGCTGCTCTATGTTGGTGTGGTGGGTGGCTCTGCTTACCTTTTAGCAAAGTAGTGGTATGCATTTCCAAACGTTTGGCTTGAGCTGTTTTATTGTCAATAAAATTGCGCCTTCCACCCAAATTATGAGTTTTATAAACCGTTGAATCCCAATACACTATATGTGATTTTGTGATTTCGGGTTTAGCTATTGGAATATTTCCACTGTTTTTGTTAGCGTAAATCATAACCAAATATGTTGCTTTTTTATAGCCATTATTCACAATTCCATGCGTGTCGTTTGGTTTAATAATAGCCACATCCCCAACTTTTAATTGGTTTTCAACACCTTCAATTGTTAAAGTAATTTCTCCCTCTTTTACAATTA
>JANMZR010000126.1:0-13723 GCA_031383555.1 Cytophagaceae bacterium
CATAAGTCCTATACTTTCAACTACCCTAACCAATGCCTATTTTGAGAGTATCAAACTAACAACCTTTAGTCAAGCGTTCACGAAATTTAGTAACTTTACGAACCGCCCTATGCCGAACGGCACGTAGGGTGGTGTGAGAGGTCGGTGGATAAAATAATTATCCACCTCCTACTCGATTAGTTTAATTTTTTATCATAGTCAAATACCATTGAACTCAAATTTGGCTTATATTTTTTTACTCTTTTTACTTCATAATCGTACAGTAACTTACCCAAATTTTTCATAAACGGAAAGCCAATGGTATCATAATCATATTTGTCGTCATTGAATATTTGATCGTCATTACAAAGAATTACAACAGAAACTAAAAACTCAATACCTGCCTCATAATCAACTATATAGGCATTATCTAGTAGAAACCCATAAGCATCGCCAACCTTATTGAAAATCCTTATGTTTTTGGGCCAAATAGTCTCTTTTTCGCTTCCAAATAAAGCAAATTTGCAATAGGTTGGCCAGTAATCCGGGCTAGCATATTTTGGAAAAGTAGATTCTGTGGGTAACTGACTCATGTATTTATAAAGAAATTGATAATCAGTTTCCGTTAAATTAAACCTTTGCTGTTTTGAAAATGCTTTTGGGAAAATTAATTTTTGTAACAATAAATGTTGATCAATGAGTGCAAATTTATTTTTTTGGGTAAAATCAAGCGGTTCATTAATTAATTTATCACCAGCTCCCATATAACCTATCCCTTTTTTAATTGCTTCTTTTGGATAGTAATTTTCGTTATTAATTTGACCATCTTGTTGATAGACAAGCGCTTGGTTATTGTAAAATTGAATTGGATTGGTATATTTATGTTGATCGGTTGGCATGGAAGTTTGCAACCGATGGGTAAACCTAGAATTAGTAAAGCCTTTTTTCCACATGGTTTCATTGAATGATTTTTGCCCCAAAAATTCATATAATCTATTATAAGCATCATTGTCGGAAACGAGCAATATTTTTTTAATATAATGCGCTATAGAAGGCAAACCATTTGCAGAGGTAGAATCAGTTTTTACTTCGGTTTGACCGTCCCTATCTTTTCCCGTAATCATGGTTGATTCTTTTGTTAAACCCTTTATATTCAAACTATTGATTTTTTCCAAAGCTAGTATACTGGCAGGTAATTTAACTGTACTGGCGGGGTAGAAATAATGATTGGGGTCAGCATTATAAGCGAAGGTTTTGAATGTTGGTTTGTTTTTTTTATTTCTATCTATTTGAGTATAAAGTATTTGCACTTCATATTTTTGCTGATTTTGCAAGATATTTGAAAATTCGGCTGGTTTTGTTTCCATCAGATTTTTCAAAAAATCATTTTGAGCGTTTAATTCAATATTCATAAAAAAAAGGAACAAGGCAAGTATATTTTTATTCATAATTATTGTTATTTGTAAAATTCAATTAATAAATCAGCAAGAAATTTTAAGTCAGTCTCTGTATGTAAGCTACTGATAACCAGTCGAGTAATTTTACTATCAGTTGGAAGTGGGTAGGCAAAGCTGGGAATAATTACTTTATGTTCAAGCAAGTATTCAGTTAATCCTTCCTTTTGAAAACAGTAAGAAGGGTAATTGTCTAATTGTTGTAAATCGGTTAAAACTGAAATTAAACTATTAAAAATTACAATATTTTCATTTAATTTTTTCAAAGAATTAAAATAAATATTTTTGCTGAATGCACAAACATAGGCAAATGTGGGTGACATTGGTGAGCTAGCCGTATAAAATGGTAATTTCCTTATTTTTTCGGCAGTATTTTGATGACAAAAGATCACCCCACCAGGCACTCCTAAGGCCTTGTTTAAGGAAGAAACGACTATTAAGTTGACATTATTATTATGTCTTATTTGATTGAATATTCCGCCACCATTTTTACCGCAAATACCTAAAGAATGGGAGTCATCAATAATTAAATTGATTGTTTTACTTTTTGGTAAATCAATTACCCAATCGAAAGTATAATTTTCAATATGCGGTGATGAAACAGCATCAGCAACTAATGTAATATCGGCATTATTAATGCTAAGTATTTGATTATTAATATTTTGAATGAATGTTTCATAACTTATATTTGTTGGTTTAAAATCGCTTGCCCACAACGCTGGATGCACTCTGGGCGCATAAATTATGGTTGAATTTGGTGAACTTGATTCAATATATTTTAAAGCAATTTGCCCTGCCAACAGCCCTGATGAAACAGAAATTGCTGATGGAGCCTTTGTAAAATCAGTTAAAAAAATTTCCAAATGTTCATAAATATCTATTTTGATTGGATTGTTTCTTGAACTACCCCAGTTACTTCCATATTTATTTAAACCCATTTGTATCAGTTTTTGAAAGGCTTCATTATGGCCCAAGCCAAGGTATGAGGTACCCCCAAACCAAAGAAATTCTTGGTTATCTATTAAAACTGTTCTACCTGGTATTTTTTGTATTTGATACATTAAGATTTAGAAATTTTAAAAATTAATTTAATATTGTAATCAAAATTTACTATATTAAATTAGTCGAGCGCCAGTGCCATTTTCGTTGGCATAGATAACTTTACCAAATTCAATAGCTATTCCTTTTGAAATAGTGTCATTAACCAAAAGTGGGCCATCCATATCCACATAATCGAGCAAAGGAAGTAAATGTGCAATGGCTGAGCAACCAATTGTGCTTTCTGTCATGCAACCCACCATCGTTTTTAAGCCTAAATTTTTTGCCTTTTCAATCATTCGCAGGGCAGGAGTGAGGCCACCACATTTCATCAATTTTATATTTATTCCATGAAAGTAACCTGCACAGCGTTCTACATCGGCTTCCAATATGCAAGATTCATCTGCAATTATTGGTAAAGCAGAGGCTGCAAAAACCATTTTCATTCCTTCCCAATCGTCAGGTTTTAAAGGTTGTTCTATGAATTCAACTCCCAATTCTTTCAGTTTTGGAGCGTATTCAATGGTTTGTTGGGCTGTCCATGCGGTATTAGCATCTACTCTGAATATGGCATCGGTATGTTTCCTGAGTTCAGTTATAATTTCAATATCCTTATGAGTACCTAATTTTATTTTATACAAGGGGAAAGGTATTTCTGCCATTTTCTCAACCATTTTTTTAATTGTATCAATACCAATTGTATAATCTGTAATTATGTTTTTTGAAATATCAAGCCCCCATGATTTGTATAAAGGTTCACCTCGTTTTTTTGCCCATAAGTCCCAAGCTGCACAATCGAGGGCACATAATGCAAAAGGATGACTATCAAGTAAATAACTTGACATTTCCAGCCAAAATTCTTTTGGATTTTCTAAATTATAAGTTTCAATTTTTGGTTTTATTGCCTCTAATTGATGAATCATTTTTTGAATAGTAACCCCATAGTAAGGCGTTTCTGTCGCCTCTCCAAAACCACAATATTCGCCATCACGTAGCTCAACTATTAGAGTTGGCTGTACATCCCTGCTTTCATGCGTAATGGTAAAAGTATGTCGTAGTTGCAGATTAAATTGATGAAGTATTAGTTGCATAGTTTAAGAATTAAAAAAGGCACAAATAAAAATTGTGCCTCTGAAATTACGAAAAATATTTTATAGAAAAACCAGTTTGTTTTGTTAAATCAATTTAATTTGGTTCAAAAATCACTCTCCTAGGGATAGGGCGATTAGGCAACCCGATTGGAGAGAGTTTTTAACAAGATAAATTATCAATTTAATCGTCGCTTCTACCTAAAAGCATGCTGGCGTAGTATAAAAGGGTAGCAATAGAACCGATAGCAGCTACTAAATAAGTGCGGGCTGCCCATTTTAGTGAATCTTTGGCGTAATCAAATTCCCGATCATTTACAACATTATGTGTTTTTATCCATGCCAAAGCTCTATTGGAGGCATCATATTCAACTGGTAGTGTTACCAAACTAAATATTGTTGTTAATGAGAATAAGGCTACCCCAATTCCAAGCGGAATTATTGAAGTGTTTATCATCACGATGCCAATTAATAATATCCACTGCATATAATTGGACGCAATTGATAAAAAAGGCACCATCCAGCTGCGGAATTGTAACATAGAATAGGCAGTTGCATGTTGTACTGCATGGCCGCATTCATGAGCAGCCACGGCAGCAGAAGCCACAGAGCGCCCAGCATACACATCATAGCTTAAATTAACGGTCTGGTCAGCTGGGTTATAATGGTCTGTTAATTGACCATCCACCTGAATCACTTTTACATCAAAAATTCCGTTTTCACGAAGCATTTTTTCAGCAATTTCTTTTCCACTCAAATTAGATGATAAGCCGATTTGTGAGTATTCTTTAAACTTTGATTTCAGTTTCCAACTTACAAAAGCAGAAACGCCCATTATCAATAAACTTAATATTAATATCATTTTTTTCTTGTTTTATTTTTTTGTTAAAATTAATAAATTTTCATGTTCAAATTATTAAAGGGGGATTAATTTGTTTTGAATAAACTTCCCAAATTAACAAACTATTAAACGCTTCCAAACGCTCAAGATCCCTTTATCTTTTCAATTAATTTGGTGGTTGAATAACCCTCAACCAAGTCAATTGTTTCAACTTTACCCCCGTTTTTAATAACGAAATCAGCGCCAATAATTGTATCAATAGTATAGTCATTGCCTTTTACTAAAATATCTGGCACAATCTGCTCAATTAGGTCTTTAGGAGTAGGTTGGTCAAACAAAATTACGAGATCAACAAATTGGAAAGCGGCCATCATTCTTGAGCGGGCATATTCGTTGACCAATGGTCTTTTTTCTCCTTTTAGCCTATTTACTGAAGCATCTGTATTGAGGCCAAGTACCAACTTATCCCCTTTATTTCTTGCTTTTTCTAAATAATCGATATGCCCTAAATGTACTAAATCGAAACAGCCATTAGTGAAAACTATTTTACAGCCCATTGATTTCCAATGACTTATGATTTTTAATGCACTTTCAATAGCTACTATTTTTTCGAAAGTCATTTTTAAATTGTTGTTGAATTTGAAATACTGTTCCTCTTTTTTACAAAAAACAAAATAATAAAGGCAATAATTCCAAAAGTGATTGTAATTACCATTTGTGAGCCGTGCAAAAATATGGCTAGCGTTTTACCCGAATCAGTTGATAAGCCATAAAGCACCAAAAGGCTACCTACCAAAGCATGATAGGTACCCAAGCCGCCTGGTGTTGGTGCTGCAATACCTATGGCACCCATTACCATGGTGCTTAGGCCAGCCAACATGCCCAGGTTTTTGGTTTCATCCAATGCGAAAAACATAACATAAGTCATTAGATAATACATTGACCAAATCAATAAGGTATGAGCAATAAATCCTGATGGATTTTTTAAGTTTTTTATACTTGTGAGTCCTTCAAGGAGCCCATTAAACATTATAGCTATTTTATTAATAATTGGCTTTTTAAGGATGGTTTCTTTATAGATTTTCCAAGCTCTTAAAAACAATCCAATGATTAAAACTAGTGAAATTACAATTATTGCAACATTTAAAAAATTTAAGCCCCCTTTAAACTTATCAGTAAAAAAGGTAATAAAATAGGAGGAAAGGCGGTCGAATTCTAAAACAAAATTTAAAATTAGAATTAATAATAGCATAAAAACATCCACAATACGCTCAGTAACCACTGTACCAAATGATTTTTCAAAAGGAATTCTTTCGGTAGTAGTTAAAGTTGTGCAACGTGTAACTTCGCCTAACCTAGGCACGATATAATTGGCAAAATACCCTAAAAATACAGCTAAAGTAGTGTTTAAAGTGCTTGGTTTATAGCCCATAGGCTCCAAAAGCATTTTTCCTCTGATGGCTCTACTTGTATGCGCAATAATGGTAAGAATAGCAGATATAAAAACCCAGAAGAAATTTGCTGACTTTAGTTTTTCTAAATTTTCGGCGAAATCGTAATCTTTAAGTGTCCAATAGAGCAATAAAGCAGCAAAGCCTAAGGATAATACATATTTAAAAATATTTTTTAACATATTGTGGTTAATGAAATCATGAATCAAAGATGTTTAATAATTTGCTGCCTACCTTTAACTTAAGCTTTGAAATAAGTATCTACAATAAAAAGAATACGCTAGATTTTTTTATACCAATCTATTATTGGAATCTGGGAAAATGAGCTTCGGTTTATGGCCTTTTGCTTCCTCCGACGTCATAATTCCATATGAAATAATAATTACAATATCGCCCACTTCGGCACGGCGAGCGGCCGCACCATTTAGGCATACAGTTCCAGATTTGCGCTCACCTGGAATTACATAAGTTTCAAATCGCTCACCATTATTATTATTGACAATCTGTACTTTTTCGTTTTCAAGTAGGCCAGCCGCATCCATCAAATCTTCATCAATGGTTACTGATCCAACGTAATTAAGCTCTGCCTGGGTTATTTTCACCCTATGAAGCTTCGATTTCATGATATGTACTAGCATTGTATTTTTTTATTTCTAAAATGATTATGCAAAATTATTAAAGTATTTTGAATTAAGTTGGCTTTTATTTTGAGAAAAATCAAATCAAAATATTATCAATAAGGCGAGTTTTACCCAAAAAAGCAGCAATACACATAGCCGACTTGTTGGGTATATAGGTTTCAATTGATTCTAAACTAGTTCTATCTACAATTTCATAATATTCCAATTCTATACCATTTATTTGCTTGAGAGCACTTTGTAGATAATTTTTCACTTCATTAACAGGCTTTCCGTCTTCTAATAATTGCCTACAATCTTTCATGTTTTTATAAAGATTGTGAGCAATTTGTCTTTGTTCAACACTAAGATTTCGGTTTCGAGAACTCATCGCCAAGCCATCAATTTCACGTTCTGTTTCACAAATAACTAACTTAATCTGAAACGATAAATCAATAATCAACCTGTTTATAACGGCACATTGTTGAATATCTTTTTGACCAAAAAAGGCAATATCAGGCATTACAATATTGAAAAGTTTAGAAACCACAAGTCCAACACCGTTAAAATGACCCGGCCTAAATTTCCCTTCCATTACATGCTCCAAATTGCCAAAATCAAACTTTATTTGATTAGGTGCTGGGTACATTTCTGCTGCTGATGGTGCAAATACAAAATCACAACATGCAAGTGTTAGCATGGCGTAATCGGCCTCCAAAGTGCGAGGATATACAGCCAAATCTTGGGTATTGTTAAACTGCGTTGGATTTACAAAAATACTGCAAACCACAATATCTGATTCGGCTTTTGCTCTGTCTATCAACGAAATATGGCCATTGTGTAAGGCCCCCATGGTGGGCACAAAGCCAATAGTTTTACCTTCTTGACGAGCCTTTTTTATATGGTTTTTCAACTCCAATATAGATGTACAGACAAGCATTGTTTTTTTCTTTTTAAAATATAATTGTTTGAAATTTGCTGAATTTGATAAAAACCAAACCACAATAATAAAACAGAAAGCACAATAAAGTAGAAAATGCCGCTAAAATTTCGTAAATTTGCAAATAAATTAGATTAAATAAGCCTTAACCAGCCTAATCCCCCAAAAAATGTCGAAGTTACATTTACTATTTGTTTCAAGTGAAATTGATCCTTTTTTATCTATTACTAAAGCATCCGAATATCTAAAAAAATTGCCAATAAAAATGCAAGATATGGGTATGGAAATCAGGATTTTGGTACCAAGATTTGGAAATATAAATGAACGCAAAAATAGACTGCATGAAGTGGTAAGGCTCTCAGGAACCAGTATCTCTGTGGGGGATGATGAAAAGCCTTTAATCATTAAAGTGGCGAGTATGCCTACCGCTAAAATTCAGGTATATTTTATTGATAATGAAGACTTTTTTCAAAGGAAATCCGTTTTTCATGATAAAGAAGGCACCTTTTTTGATGATAATGATGAGCGTGCTATTTTCTTTTGCAAGGGAGCCATTGAAACTGTAAAAAAATTAGGTTGGGCACCCGATGTGGTGCATTGTAGCGATTGGTTTACGGCTTTTTTACCTATGTATTTAAGAACTATCTATAAAAATAATGTGCTTTTTAAAGACAGTAAAATAATTTTTAGTGTATTTAATAATGACTTCAATCATACATTTAAGGAAGATGTGCTACATAAGGCTATTATGCCAGATATGACTGAGGAAATGTTAAAAAATATTAAATCCAATGATTTTACTGGATTTATAAAATTAGGAATGCAATATTCCGATAAAATTTTAAAAGCAGAGGAGAACTTGAGCGAAAATATAAATGATTTATTTAATGAATTTCCTGAAAAAACTATTGAATACATGGAAAGTAATGTTGCATTCCAACAGTTTTATGACTTTTATTCCGAATTGGCAGCCTCTTAAAATTTCGATATTTTTTTTGTTTTTTGTGGTTACCTCATGTGAAGACCCTACCACACAAATTGGTTCGGAAATATTGAAACCCACCGACCTTATTTCAACCAACTTTACGGATACTTTAACAATTAGTGCTTCAACTATTTTGCTGGATTCAATAATTAGTTCGAGCACTGATAAAATACTTGTGGGCAACTACAATGACCCTGTTTTTGGAAAATTTAAAGCTAAGGGTTTTTTCCAAATTGCAAATGTCGACTCCATTAAAGCCGATGCCAATTCAGTTTTAGACTCAATAACACTTTTTTTGGGTTATAAATATATTTTAGGCGACACCTTGGTGCCCCAATCTTTTACGGTGCATAGAGTACTGGAAAAAATTGGCCAAAACACTGGTAATTTAACAAAAAGATTGCTGGAATCACTCGATTCAAAAAACACTTATTATATCAATGATCAACTTAAATATGACCCCGTTCCTTTGGCTTCAACTGGACTTTTTAAACCACGGCCAATTGTTAAAAAAAGAGAGGTTGGAGCGGTTCTGGATTCAATGAACACTTTAATTGTAAATTTAAGCCCTACTTTTGGGCAAGAATTGCTATCATTATCGGGTAAACCTGCAGGAGCGGGCTTGGTTAGTTTTAAAGAATATTTTAAAGGGATGGTTTTAGTGCCGGGGGAGAATGAAAACTCCTCAATATTGGGTTTTGAACCCAATAATACACCTTCCGCTGTTCGATTAAAGCCTTCCTATATTGGCCTTTTTTATCATACCAAAGGCAAAGTTGATACTTTAAGAAAATTCTTTTTTGTAAGTTTTACTTCCAATGAAGCCTATAATAACAGATTTAATAATATAAGTTTCGATAGGTCAGGAACTATTTTGAGTAAACTTACAAAGCCAAATGATATGCTTGAGCCTCAAAATAGTACAAAAGAAGTTTATGTACAAGCATCGTCTGGTATAGCAACAAAAATCGAATTTCCGAGTTTGAAAAACTTAATAAAAGATGGTGATGTGGCAATAAACAAAGTTGAATTACTTTTAAAGCCAGTTAACTTACAAACAGGCATTACACCCACATTTGCATTGAATCTAATATTGCCTAACAAAACTAATAATAAAAGACCTTCTCGAACCGCCACTGGAGAGCTTTCGGCATTGCCTTCTGAAGTAGGGGCTACAGCTCAAACCGCTATCTATAATGCGACCAAGCAAGAATATCTTTTTAATATAACGAGCTATATTCAGCAAGTTTTGTTAGGAAATATCGAGAACGATGGACTGTTTATTGCTGCAGGGCCTGATTATCGATTGAATAGACTAATACTTAATAAAAACAATATTAAATTAAAAGTATATTATTCTAAGTTGGGGAAATAGGATATAAGAGTAAAGTTTAAATTTTTGCTATATAATTGATTTCAAAGTTTAGAATATAGAAAAGGATTGCTAGGAATAGCAGTCCTTTTTTTTTAATTTGCACTAAAATTCATTTTGAGAAAATCAGCAATATATTGCATTTTCTAATTAATGGTATAATTATTAAAATATAGGTAATACAAGTATAATAAGCAATATAATACTGATTGTAAAAATAAATAGAAAAATATGTGTGGAATTGTAGCTTATGTAGGCCATAGAGAAGCTTATCCTTTAATTATAAAGGGTCTTAAAAGATTAGAATATCGTGGGTATGACAGTGCAGGAATAGCCTTATTGAACAAAGGACTTAAAGTGTACAAAAAGAAAGGTAAAGTAGCTGACTTGGAAGCAAGCCTTAAAAATGAAAACCTTTCTAGTAAAATTGGTATTGGCCATACCCGTTGGGCAACGCACGGTGAGCCCAATGATGCTAATGCCCATCCACATTATTCGGATAGTGAAAACCTTGCCATAATTCATAATGGAATCATTGAAAATTATAGTTCGCTGAAAAAGAATCTGCAAAAAAAGGGATATCAGTTTGATAGTGATACTGATTCTGAGGTTTTTGTGAATTTTATAGAAGACATAAAAAAGGAAACAGGGTGTAAGTTGGAAGAGGCAGTACGTTTGGCTATGCAGGAAGTTGTAGGCGCCTATGCGATCGTACTTATGACAAAAGAAGATCCAACTCAATTGATTGCTGCACGAAAAGGAAGTCCGCTTGTAATTGGTGTGGGAGAGGATGAATTCTTTTTTGCTTCAGATGCTACACCAATAGTTGAGTATACAAAAGAAGTAATATATTTAAATGATTTTGAAATTGCCGTAGTAAGAAAAGGTGAATTAACGGTAAAAAATATCGATAATATATTGCAATCACCTTATGTACAAACGGTTGAATTGGAATTAGAAGCTATTGAAAAAGGTGGCTATGAACACTTTATGCTCAAAGAAATATTTGAACAACCCCGTTCAGTGGCAGATTGTATGCGAGGAAGGGTGAAAGCTGAAGATGGACATTTAGTGTTAGGAGGCCTGAGAGATTATATGGATAAACTCGTAGCTTCTAAGCGAATTTTAATAGTGGCTTGTGGCACCTCTTGGCATGCAGGTTTGGTGGCTGAGTATATAATAGAAGAGTTAACAAGAATACCTGTAGAAGTTGAATACGCATCTGAGTTCCGCTATAGAAACCCGATAATTCATGAGGGTGATGTAGTAATTGCTATTTCTCAATCTGGCGAAACAGCTGATACTTTAGCGGCTATTGAGCTTGCAAAGTCAAAAGGAGCTATTATAATTGGTGTTTGCAATGTTGTAGGATCATCCATTCCACGAGCTACACATGCAGGCGCTTATACACATGCGGGCCCAGAAATTGGAGTAGCCAGCACGAAAGCATTTACTGCTCAAGTAGTTACATTGACCCAAATTGCATTGGCGATTGCTCATAAAAAAGGAACAATTTTAGAAGATAATTTTAGAAGTTTATTATTTGAATTGGAAAAAATTCCGGCTAAAATTGAGCGAGTTTTAAATACGACTGAGCAAGCCATCAAATTGACGGCCAATATATTTAAAGATGCCACCAATTTTATTTATTTGGGTAGAGGTTATAACTTTCCGGTGGCATTGGAGGGTGCTTTGAAGTTAAAAGAAATAAGCTATATTCATGCGGAGGGTTATCCAGCAGCAGAAATGAAACATGGACCTATAGCACTGATTGATGAAGACATGCCCGTAGTTATAATTGCATTGAAAGATAGTTCCTATGAAAAAGTGGTGTCGAACCTACAAGAAGTGAAAGCCAGAAAAGGTAAGGTAATTGCCATTGTTACTGAGGGTGATAAATTAATACCAACCATGGCTGATTATGTATTAGAGATCCCAAAAACCGATGAACTTTTAACCCCATTACTTTCAGTAGTTCCATTGCAACTTTTGTCCTATTATATTGCAGTATTACGGGGCTGTAATGTTGATCAGCCAAGGAATTTGGCTAAGTCGGTTACAGTTGAGTAAGGCTTATATATTGATAGGTTAGGTTTAGTATATAGCAATTGGAAATACAGAATTTTCAATTGTTAATACAATTAATTATCATAAAAGCTATTCTCTATTTTCAACCTCCGAATCAGAAATAGGCATTTCGAGAATAGCTTCTTCCGATTTTTTATTTTCAACAAAAAATCTATTTTGAAATATTAAAATTGTAACAACGCCTACAAAAATACTGGCATCAGCGAAGTTAAATATCGGGGTTGAATACCAAGTGCCGCCCCAAATGGGTACCCAATTGGGTATCATACCTTCCCAAAAGTCAAAGAAAAACATATCGATTACTTGACCATGAAACCAAGGATTTTTAGTACCTAAAGGAGCATTATCAAGAAACTTTCCGTAAAATATACTGTCGACAAGGTTGCCAATTGCACCTCCTAATATTAATGCTATGCACCATAATAACCCAGTATGGGCTTGGGTTTTGGCCATTTTTACCAAATAAAACCCTATTCCAATCATGGCAACTAATCTGAATACCGTAAGCATTAGTTTGCCGTTTTCAAAGTCAAGTGTAATGCCAAACGCCATTCCAGGGTTGGTTACGTAATGAAGTTTGAAAAAATCCCCTATTACACTTATCTGCCCAATGAAACCTGGTTCAATATATTTATGAACTGAAAGTTTTATGGCTTGGTCAATTATAATAATTATGAGAGTAAGCAGGAAATATTTATAAGTTGAGCGCATGATTAATTTTTTTGACCACAAAGATACGTCTTATGGATAATAGATTCCCGAAAAATTACTTAAAAGGGTTGTTGCTTTTTAAATTAATTTTCAAATTTGATAAGCCTTAAAAAGCATAAAAATTAAGAATTCTTAAGCTTCAATCTTCGGTTGAATTCGGTTTGTAATAATTTATATTCTCTACTACTTTGCCCGGCCATTGATGTGTTTTCTTCGGCTCTTCTAAATAAATAAGGCATTACTGAGCTAACTGGTCCATAAGGCACATATTTGGCCACATTATAGCCTGCTTTAGCCAAATTGAAAGAAATGTTATCAGACATGCCCAAAAGTTGCGCAAAGTAAAAACGTTTATCATCTTTCGGGATATTTAATTTATCCATGCCTACAACCAAGTGGTTGCAGCTGAATTCATTATGAGTTCCAAGGCAAATAGAAATCACCTCTTTATGCTCTAAACAAAAGTCAATTGCAGTGTTGTAATCATTATCTACCTCTTCTTTACTAGTATGAATAGGTTCAGAATAATTTTCTTCGTGAGAGCGATCTCTTTCTTTTTCCATATAGGCACCCCTAACCAATTTGGCACCCACTTTAAAGCCAGAATTTTGGGCTTTTTCTGTAATATCTTTCAGGTTTTGAAACATGTCTTTTCTGTATAACTGATAGGTATTGTAAATGATTGTCTCAAACTTATTATGCTTTTCCATAGCATCATTGGCCAATTTATCAATTATATCCTGAATCCAACTTTCTTCAGCGTCAATAAAAAGCTTAACATGATTACTGGCTGCAAAATCAGTTATTTTATTAAACCGAATTTTTATTTTATCAAAGGCAGCAATATATTCTTCGTCAAGCGTTTCGCCCTTCTGTACCCTTTCCATTAATTCAACATCACCAATACCTGATACTTTGAACACTGAAAAGGGAATATTTTTGTTATCGGCTGCTTTGGAAATTGTGAGTAAAATTTCAGATAAAGTGTGGTCAAATGATTGCTCAGAGTCTTCTCCTTCAACGGAATAATCTAATATAGTTCCGATATTATTATTGGCTAAAGAGTTAATTGTTGCATCACATTCTTTGATAGACTCACCACCACAAAACTGCCCAAAAATAGTAAGTTTTATAATTTTTTTGATAGGAAAATGAAGCC
>JANMZR010000129.1:0-1960 GCA_031383555.1 Cytophagaceae bacterium
CAAAAATGGTATATTAAAAGCTGCTAAATCAACCCAATTTTATATGATAATGGCTTTGATTGGCTACGGTATTGGCATTACTACCAATTATTTTGAGGGGAATCTTATTGTATCGAATAATTTTTCAATTTTAGCTTTCGCCAAATCCCTTAATACCTATCATCTTGGCAGAATCACCACCACTTGTGGTCATGTCGCTCTCATCATGCTCTTTGTCAAATCAGGTTTTCTGCCTTTTTTACAAAAAGCTTTGGCAGCAGTAGGGCAAATGGCTTTTACCAACTATATCACTCATTCGATTATTTGCAACATTATTTTCCTAGGCTATGGCTTTGCCATGTATGGCAAGCTACAACGATATGAACTATATTATATCGTTGTCAGTATCTGGATTTTCCAATTGATTATAAGCCCAATTTGGTTAAAATATTTCCGTTTTGGCCCGCTGGAATGGATGTGGAGAAGCCTGACTTATTGGAAAATGCAACCTTTTAAGAGGTAGTTACCTTTCTCCGCCAATGTTTGTGTCCTCACAAACATTTTAATTACTTGTAAATGAGTATGTTATATTCCTTTGTGAAGACACAAACAAAGGCGAAAATTATTTCAAATCCTTACCATTAAAAAATTGAAGCGCCCTAAAAATTGATAAAAAAAATTAAATTAATCTCTAATCTCAATTCAATTATGTTAACCCAAGAAACCCTTAACCCAACCAACCAAACCCAGAGAATCAACTCGATGGATATCATCAGAGGTATTGCTCTTTTTGGAATTTTATTAATGAATATTACTGGCTTTGGCTTGTTTAAAGCATATGAAGATCCCACCAATAACGGAGGGGCAACAGGCTTGAATCTTGTTGTTTGGTGGATGAACACCTTATTTTTTGAAGGTACTATGCGGGGTATGTTTTCGATGCTATTTGGAGCAGGAATTTTGCTTTTCACGGGTCGTTCGGTTGAGAGCAACCAAGGCATTGCGGTAACTGACCTCTTTTTCCGCAGATTAATGTGGATGGTGCTGTTTGGAGTAATCCATTGCTATTTACTACTTTGGGATGGTGAAATATTGTATGCTTATGGAATCGTTGGAATGTTTGCATTTAGTTTCAGACATCTCAAAAGCAAACAACTCATACCGGTAGTTACTTTAATGCTTCTTGTGGCATCGGCATTAGAAGTTAACGATTATTTCCAAACCAAAAATGCATATGAAGAAGCCACAGCAGCAATTTCAAAGAAAAGCAAAGGGGTAATTTTGAGCAAAACAGATTCTGCTGCCTTTGCAAAATGGGAAGATAAAATTAAAGAAAAAAAATCAACCCCAGCGCAATTGAATGAAGAAATGGCAGCCAGAAGCAAAGGGTATTTGAGTATCGTGAAGCACAAAGCTCCTCTAAATATGATGATGCAAACCGTATTTTTTTATCGTTACGGTTTTTGGGATACTTTGGCTATGATGTTGTTAGGCATGGCATTTTTTAAAAATGGCATTTTGAAAGCTGCCCGCACTTCCCGATTTTACCTGATAATGGCTTTGATTGGCTACGGTATTGGCATTACCACCAATTATTTTGAGGGGAATCTTATTGTATCGAATAATTTTTCAATTTTAGCTTTCGCCAAATCCCTTAATACCTATCATCTTGGCAGAATCACCACCACTTGTGGTCATGTGGCTCTCATCATGCTATTTGTCAAATCAGGTCTATTGCCTTTCTTGCAAAAATCACTGGCGGCAGTTGGACAAATGGCTTTTACCAACTATATCACCCATTCGATTATTTGTAACATTATTTTCCTAGGCTATGGCTTTTCCATGTATGGCAAGCTGCAACGATATGAACTGTATTATATCGTAATCAGCATTTGGGTTTTCCAACTGATATTTAGCCCAATTTGGTTAAAATATTTCCGTTTTGGCCCGCTGGAATGGATGTGGAGAAGCCTGACTTATT
>JANMZR010000165.1:0-7667 GCA_031383555.1 Cytophagaceae bacterium
GTATTGCTTTATCGGCTTTTTCAAATTCAAATTTTGATAAAACTGATGTCATCATTTCTTTTATTTCATAAGTTCTCAAATTACCAATACTCCCTTCATGGGTATGCGAAAGATTATTTGGTCTTTTATAAATCCTATCAGCGATTTCCTCGCCCACTTTTTTATAAGCTTCACGAAAAGGTAAGCCACTTAATACCAGTTCATTTACACGCTCCACAGAAAATATTAAATCGTATTTTTTATCTTCTAAAATATGATCATTCACCGATATATTTAATATTAATTGGTTAGCCATTTCTAAGCAATCTTTCAACTCTGTGATGGCAGGAAATACGATTTCTTTTAACAATTGCATTTCTCTATGGTATCCCGAGGGCAAGTTGCTCAAGATCAAGGCAAGTTCATTGGGTAAGCTTTTTAGTCTATTACATTTACCTCTCAAAAGCTCTGCAACATCAGGATTTTTTTTATGTGGCATAATACTACTACCAGTTGTAAACTCATCGGCTAGCGTGATAAATGCAAAGTTTTGGGAGTTGAACAAGCAAATATCCATTGCCAAGCGACTTATTGTACTAGCCAATTGGCTGATGCCCAATGAAATAAACTGTTCTGTTTTGCCACGGCTCATTTGGGCGTAAATCACATTGTTATGCAAATATTCAAAGCCCAAAAGTGCTGTGGTCATTGTTCTATCCAATGGAAAAGACGAACCATAACCTGCCCCGCTACCCAAAGGATTTTTGTTAGTAATTCTATAGGCGGCCTCCCATACTTCCAAATCGTCGATTAATGCTTCGGCATAAGCGCCAAACCAAAGGCCGAAACTTGAAGGCATGGCAATTTGGAAATGGGTATAGCCTGGTAAAAGTTTATCCTTAGATTGCTCACTTTTATTTTGTAAACTATCAAAAAGAACTTTAGATAAGCCAACTATTTCTTGAATTTTATCTCTAAAAAACAGCTTTAAATCTACCAAAACTTGGTCGTTTCTTGAACGGCCTGAGTGAATTTTTTTGCCAACATCTCCTAATTTTTTTGTAAGTAGCAGCTCTATTTGTGAGTGAACATCCTCTATACCGGCATCGATTTGAAAGTTTTCTTCAACAATATTTTTATAAATTTCTTTCAACTCTGGAATTAGTATTTTTAATTCTGAGGCAGTAAGCAGCCCTACTTTTTCAAGCATAATTGCATGGCTCATTGAACCTAGCACATCATATTTGGCTAATTGCAAGTCCATTTCAGCGTCACGACCGATGGTGAATTGTTCAATATTTGCTGAAATTTTAGTATTTTCCTTTTGCCAGAGTTTCATATTTATTTTATTTTTTTGAAACGAATTTCACAAATTAAACGAATTTTATTATTTCACTCGATTTATTCGTTTTAATTTAAAACCAAATATTTTTAGTTTTTAAAAAATTATACTGCTTAATAATTTTATATAAATATCAATACCATCTTCTATTTCTTTTTTGTAGATAAATTCATCGGCAGTATGCGATCGGGCCGAATCACCTGGGCCAATTTTTAGAGATTCGTAAGGAATTACTGCTTGGTCGGATGTGGTGGGTGAGCCATAGGTTGACAAGCCTAATTTTTTGCCAGCCAGTACTAATGGATGTTGAGGGTCGATTTTTGAAGGTTGTAACCTCATGGAACGTGGCAGTACTTCAGCTTCAATATTTCCAGTAATTATTTTAAAAATTTCATCTAATGTATATTGGTCGTTGGCACGCACGTCAATTGTAAAGTGACAAATATCGGGCACAACATTGTGCTGAGTGCCAGCATTTATTATAGTTACGGTCATTTTTACAGGTCCCAACAAATCAGAAGCTTTTGGGAAACTATAATTTTGAATCCAATTGATGTCTTTTAATGCCTTATAAATAGCGTTAACTCCCTCATCACGGGCGGCATGGCCTGCCTCACCCTCACTTTTACAATCTAAAACCATCAACCCTTTTTCGGCAATTGCCATTTGCATTAAAGTTGGCTCACCTACTATCGCAAAGCTTAAAGGAGGTAGGTCGTTTTCTTTAAATAGTAATTCTAAGCCATTTTTTCCAGTAATTTCTTCCTCTGCAGAAGCAACAAATATCAAGTTGTATTTAAGGTCAGATCGGTAATAAAAATATTGAAAACTGGCCAATAAACTCACTAGACTTGCCCCAGCATCATTACTCCCAAGGCCAAATATTTTACCTTCTTTTTCTATTGGCTGAAAGGGGTCTAAAGTCCAATTTGCATTTGGTTTTACAGTATCATGATGCGAATTGATGAGGATTGTCGGTAAATTTTTGTTATAAAATTTATTCTTCGCCCAAACATTATTTATTTTTCTAAAATACGGTATGTTATGGGCACTAAAGTATTCTGAAATTAGAGTGGCAGTTTTGTTTTCCTCTTTACTCATTGAAGGGCAGGCAATTAGCTGCTTTAATAGCGATATAACTTCACTTGTTATTTCAGTTTGCAAATTCATTTATTTTGAGAAATTCCTGAATGATTTTTTGATGTTATATTTCTATTAAATTGTAAAATCTTTCAGCCAAATTTTCGATTTCAACACTTCTTACAATAGTTGTTACAAATGCTGGATTTATATTTTCAACACCATAAAATATACCTGCCAAAGCTCCTGTTACTGAGCCTGTTGTGTCGGAATCGTGACCTAAATTTACCGCTTTCAATATTGCTGACTCATAGCTGTCGGTATTTAAAAAGCACCAAATACTAGCCTCCAGCGTATGAATTACATAGGCTGATGAAAATATTTCGTCTTCCTCGAGGTCTTGAATTTTATCATAAAATAGCCGGAGAAATAGGGCTTTTTCGTCATTGTTGCAAGAGGTTGAATTTATATAATCACGAACGGTATTTTGAGCGTTTTCGAAAGCTTCAAATTTATCAGTTGAATGAACTAAATTTTGCAAAAATTCAATATAAAAAAAACAGGCAATTACTGAACGAATATGCCCGTGGGTTACTGAACTTACTGCTTTTATAATTTGAAAACGCTGTTCTATACTTTCATTTAACAAATAAAAAGCCAAGGGCGCTACCCGCATTAAAGAACCGTTTCCATTTGAATATTCCCCAGATTCGCCTGATTCAGAGGCAGGTACGCCTTTTTCCAGCCTGTCAATTGCGTTATGAGTTGCAATGCCAATTTCAAAAGCTACATCTTTTGGAGCCCAATAGTTTTCCTGAAACCAAGCTTTTATTTTTTGGCCCAATAGGTCTATTGAAAAACCCTCAATTATTGTTTCTGCTAAACAAAAAGTAAGTGAACTATCGTCAGACCAAACACCACGATTTTCAGCATTATAATGATTTGAGGTGAAGTTTAGAATTGGATTTTGTCGTAAATGTGCTCGACTCATAAACTCTGCAGGTACACCCAAAGCATCTCCAATTGCAATGCCAAAAAACATTCCTTTTACCTTATTGAGTTTTTGTTTCTTGCTCATTTAAATTGATATTTCTGTTCCAATTTGTTTATCTGTACCATACTTTAAAAGATGCTGAGCATGACAAATTACCACTTTTTTCACACCTTCTTTTTTGGCTTCAAAGGCATTGTCTAATTTTGGTATCATACCTTTATTAATAATACCATTTTGTTTATCTGTTTGATATTGACTGATATACAGTTGGTTTACAAATGAATTGTCGTCGTTTATATCTTTTAATACGCCATTTTTTTCAAAGCAATAAATTAAATTTACATCAAAAAAGCCAGATAATGAAACCGCAATTTCTTTGGCCATTGTATCTGCATTTGTATTTAAAATTTGGCCTTGTATATCGGCGGTAAGAGGAGCAAAAATCGGGCAAAAACCTAATTCTATTAAATTTGTTATTGCATTACCATTTACTTTTTTTATGTCACCAACATATCCATAGTCAATAGTTGCTATGGGTCTTTTTTCTGAAATTATAGTGCCTGCATCAGCGCCAGTTAGCCCTATTGCATTACATTTTTTCGATTGTAATTGAGCTACTAAATTCTTGTTAATTAGGCCACCATAAACCATTGTTACTAAATCAATCGTGGCTTTATCAGTAATTCTACGACCCTCAATCATTATCGTTTCAATTCCCATTTTTACGGCCAATGTTGTGGCAATTTTACCGCCGCCATGCACTAATATTTTCGGTATTTTAATCGAAGCAAAATCTGTCAGAAATGAATCCAACGCTTGTGAATTATCAAGGATATTACCACCTATTTTTACAATATAAAGTGCTTGTTTAATCATAATTAGCGAAAATACCCCATCTTGAAATTGCCGTTTGCTACCTTAAGTTTAAAACTTGATTTTAAGAGATTTTTTTAAAAAATTTTAAAACAAATAAGGCGACTCTTTCTTCATCAAATTCAAAATTAACATCTTTAACACTGCTTGTGCTGCCCACAATCTATTTCCTGCTTGGTGAATAACTACCGAATTTGGCGAATCAATAACTTCATCTGAAACAATTAAGTTTCGTCTTACTGGTAAGCAATGCATGAATTTGGCATTATTAGTTAAGGCCATTTTACGGCTATCAACCATCCAGTCAGCATCTTTACTTAATATTTTACCATAGCTTGTGTAAGATGACCAGTTTTTGGCATAAATAAAGTCAGCGTTTTCAAAAGCTTCTGCCTGATTATGAGTCGTTTTGGCTTTGCCTACAAAGTTGTGATGAAGGTCATAACCTTCGGGGTTGGCAATTACAAAATCAACATCAATCGCATTCATCCATTCGGCAAATGAATTAGGAACGGCCTGAGGCAATGCCTTCACGTGTGGGGCCCAAGTGAGTACAACTTTTGGTCTTGGTTTAGTTTTAAGCTCTTGAATAGTAATTACGTCTGTCAAACTTTGGAGTGGGTGCCTAGTTGCCGATTCTAAATTTAGAATTGGCTTCCCACAATATTTCACAAAATTCGTTAATACTTTTTCGTTGTAATCGTCATCTTTGTTGGTAAGTCCAGCAAATGACCTTACACCAACAATGTCGCAATACTGACCCACTACAGCTGCTGCTTCCTTTACATGTTCAGGCTTATCGCCATCCATAATTACGCCATCTTCCATTTCAAGGCTCCAGCCTTCGCTGCCTACATTCATTACAATAACCTCCATACCCAAATTTTGGGCCGCTCTTTGTGTACTTAAGCGTGTACGTAAGCTTGAGTTAAAAAACAACAGGCCGATTGTTCTGTTTTTACCCAAATGTTTATCGGCTGTTGGAACTTTTTTGAAAATTAATGCTTCTTTTACTAATTGATTTAGGTCAGAAACATCATTTACGGAAATAAAATGATTCATTATTTAGGCAGTATATTTGGATGTAAGAAGCTTTAAATATCTGTAAAAATACCTAAAATAGGTTAAAAAGTGATTGAATTATTTTAGAAAAGCTTAAAATTGTTAAAAGTTGATTTTAATTTTATGTTAAAACCGTTTTTAAGCTCTCTAAAAATAAATCTGCATCCTGTTGTTTTAAGGCCAAACTTGGTAATAATCGTAAGGTGTTTTTTCCTGAATAGCCACAAAATATTTTATGATTAAACAATAGAGAATCTCTGATTTTATCAACTGGTTGATCAAATTCAATACCAATCATTAAGCCACGACCACGAATTTCTTTAATTTTGGGAATTGCTTTTAAGTTTTCGAGTAAATAATATCCAATTTTATTGGCATTTTCCAAAAGATTTTCTTTTTCAATCACTTCTAAAACTGCCAAACCTGCTGCACAAGCTAAATGGTTGCCACCGAATGTGGTGCCCAATAAAAAGTGTTTTGCTTTAAAAATTGGTGAAATTAAAACACCTCCAATAGGAAAGCCGTTACCCATTCCTTTGGCAGTTGTTATTAAATCGGGTCGGATACTGGCAAAATCATGTGAAAAAAACTTGCCTGTGCGGCCATAGCCACATTGAACCGAGTCGGAAATGAGTATAGCACCAGTTTTATCACAAAGTTTTCGAGCAGCTTGCCAAAATTCATTCGAGGCAACGTTAATGCCCCCAACGCCTTGAATACCTTCTAGTATAACGGCGCAAGTATCGGTATCTATCTCATTTTCAAGGGCTTCTACATCATTAAAAGGTAAAAACTTCACATGGTCATCAGCATTTACAGGCGCAATTATAGCTTTGTTATCAGTTATGGCAACAGCACCAGCAGTGCGACCATGAAAGGCTTTTGAAAAGGCGATTACCTTTTTTCGTCCATTATGAAAAGAAGCCAGTTTTAATGCATTTTCATTGGCTTCGGCCCCCGAATTGCACATAAATAGTTCATAATCAGGATATCTTGACACTTCGCCTAATTTTTTGGCAAATTCTAATTGTTGAGGGATATTGATAGAATTGGAATAAAACCCAATGTTATTGAGCTGATTTGTAATCTTTTCAACATAATAAGGGTGTGAATGGCCAATGGAAATTACTGCATGACCACCATACATATCAAGATATTTATCACCATTTTTATCCCACAAGGTACTTCCCAATGCTTTGGTTAAAGTAATATCATAAAGAGGATATACGTCGAATGGTTTCATATTTTATTTGTTCGTAAAAAGAGTAGATTGACAACTTGTATAAAAGGAATTATTTGATGCGTGTTAATTAAAATCCAACCGATTTTAGCCTTAAGCCAGTTCTTTCCTCAAGCCCAAACATCAGATTCATATTTTGGACCGCCTGACCCGATGCTCCTTTAGTAAGATTGTCAATTATACTGGTTATGAGCAAGTTGTCTTCATTTTTCTCCAATGAGATTATACATTTATTTGTATTAATTACTTGCTTTAAGTCGATAGGTGTTTTACTGATATGTGTAAATGGGTGCAATTCGTAAAAGGAATTATATAATTCAAAAGCTTTTTCAATTGAGCCATCAAATTCTGTATAAATATTGGCCATGATGCCTCTAGTAAAATTGCCTCGATAAGGTATGAAATTAATTTTCGGCTTACTCAATACCATTCCTATTTCGGTCAGATGTTGGTGATTGAAGGCTTTGTATATTGATAAATTATTGTTTCTCCATGAAAAATGACTAGTATTAGACAAACTTTGACCAGCTCCCGTTGAGCCAGTGATAGCAGAAATATGCACTTCATTTTTTATCAAACTATCGTTTGCTAACGGTAAAAGACCCAATTCAATTGAGGTAGCAAAACAACCGGGATTGGCTATATAATCGGCTAATTTTATTTTCTCACGTTGCCATTCGGGCAAGCCATAAACAAAATTTTCGGATTGGTCACGGAAGTCAGCACTTAGGTCAATTATTTTCGTATTTTTTATAGATGGATTTTCATTAAATATTTTCTTGGTTTCTCCATGGCCAGCACATAAAAATAGGAGGTCTACTTCAGTATTTATTACACTGGAAAAAACCAAATTTGTATCGCCAAAAAGGTCATTATGAGCCGAATAGATAGGTTTTCCTGCTTGGGACTTTGAGTTTACAAAAACAATTTCAGCGTTTGGATGGTAGATTAGTATTCGCAACAACTCACCTGCTGTGTAGCCTGCACCACCAATAATTCCAATTTTTATTTTCACTAAGCTTCAATTAAATTAAAAATATGTTTGTAGTTTTTAAATTTTTGATCAGACGAAATATTCCTTTAGGTTGTCCAATGGC
>JANMZR010000178.1:0-6600 GCA_031383555.1 Cytophagaceae bacterium
TTATTGCTCGATTTCAAGAAATGTCGGAAGATTGGTATTCTAGTTTTTGAAACTAATTTCAAATATTGGGAAACTTTGACTTTTCAAATTTATTGAGGAATTGCTTCAAATTTTTTGTAATAAAAATTCGAATAAATTTGAATAGATAATAAAACCATACCACACTAATTTACATGATTTCTTTAGACAGATTTCACTATTAAAATTCCATTAATTCTCCAAATTCCCAATCAATCAAATAATTATTGCCAATTTTCTGCGTTAATCCTTTGATTTACTCTAAATAATAATCGATTTAATCCTAAATTGCAGTCGTTTTTATTCCCCATCCCAATGAGATTCATAAAAAGATATAGTTGCCTATTTTACTGCCTTTTCCTATTCAATACCTCTTTTTCCCAGAATACTCTCACTTATACCATGAACGATAGCCATTATCGGGATGGGTTGGAATATTTTGAAAGAAGTAATTATGCGGCTGCAAAGCTTGAATTCAGTAAATTTTTAGATAATTCTGATGATGCTGAAAAATATTACAATTACGACCAAATTTCAGCTGAATATTATATAACAGTTTGTAACCTTTATTTGAATGCCCCAGAGGCTGATATTCAGGCAAATAGATTTGTGGCAGCTCATCCAAATCATCCAAAATCAGCCACTTTGTACAAAGAGTTAGGTAATTATTATTTTGCCTCTAAGAATTACGAAAAATCAATCTATTATTTCAAAAAAGTAAATAAAAAGCTTCTTTCCATTAAAGAACAAGCCGAAGTGGGCTTTAAATTAGGTATGTCATATTATAATTCTGGTGAATTAAAGAAAGGATTGGAGCAGTTTTCATCAGTGAAAAACTTGGCTGATGAGGTTTACAGTCCTCAGGCAGCCTATTATGCAGGTATTATTAATTTTAAATCGGAAAACTATGATGCGGCTATTTCTGACTTTAAAAGAATTGAAAAGAACGAAAAATACCGTGCAGAAGCCCCCATTTGGATTGCCAACTCTTATTATAAGCAAGGTAAAATGGACGAGCTTCTAGCGTATGCTGCGCCACTTCTTAAGCCAACTAATAGAGAAAAATATGTATCAGAATTAGCCGTTTTGGTAGGAGATATCTATTTTCAGAAATCGAATTATCAACAAGCTAATGTTTATTATGATTTATTAAAAACCGCCTCTAAAGTGCCTATTTCACCAGAGATTAGGTATAGAATAGGTTTTAGCCAATATAAAACGAAAAGATTTGCAGAAGCAATTGACAATTTAAAATTAGTAGCCTCAAGGAATGATGAGATCGGACAATATTCATCGTATTATTTAGGAGTTTGTTATTTAAATTCCCAAAATTTAGCAGGTGCCTTAGCTGCTTTTGATGCTGCACGTCGGTTAAATTTCAATCCAAGTATTAAAGAAGATGCCGCCTTTAACCACGCCAAAGTGCAAATTTCAATAGGTAATGGTGCTTCAGCCATAAAAGAATTGCTCGATTTTAACAAGGCTTTTCAAAATAGTACCTATGAAAACGAAGCCAATGAACTTTTGACAGAAGCTTACCTTACATCAAATAACTATCAGGCTGCCATAAATTATATTGAAGGAATAAAGAAAAGAACGCCAAAGTTGAATCTGATTTACCAGAGAATGACTTATAATCAAGGAGTTAATGAGTTTAATAATGCAAATTATGATAAATCGATATTCTATTTTATTAAATCTGTACAAAATCCAGAAGATGCCAACTTGAAAATGGCTGCTGATTATTATAAAGCTGAAACATTCTATAACCAGAAAAAATATAGTGAAGCCATTCCAATTTATGCAAGTTTACAATCGGCTAGTGAAAGTGCAAAAGGTTCAGAATATAGCATAAAGGCTTTATATTCAATGGCTTATATTTATTATAATCAAGCTAATTATGAAAAAGCAGCTGAGCTTTTTAAGGCTTACACCGATAAACTGAAAAACGCAAGTTCAAAACCAAATTATGATGATGCGATGATGCGCTTGGCCGATTGTTATTTTGTGCAAAAAAACTTTGCTGCTGCCTCTCAAATTTATGATATAGTATCAATTGGTGGTAATGCAAATAGGGACTATGCTTTGTTTCAAAAGGCACAAACCCTTCAATTGCAGGGTAAAGATGCACAAGCTAAGGATATTTATAATAAAATAGTAAAGGATTTCCCAAGTTCTCCTTATTCTGATGATGCGCTTTATAAAAGTGGGGAATTGGAATTGAATGCCGAAAGTTTTGCTCTTGCAGTAAGTCAATTCACTAAATTAATCCAAACCAAAAAGAATAGCCTATTGGTGCCTAGCGCCTATTTGAAACGTGCCATAGCCTATACTAATTTGAAAAACTATGATGCTTCAATAAGCGATTATAGAAATATTTTATCCAATTATTCATCAAATGCTGTTTCAGAAGACGCTTTATTGGGTTTACAAGATGTATTGAATACTGTTAGTCGATCTGAAGAATTTTCAGCTGATTTGGCAAATTATAAGCAGAAAAACCCGCAAGGCAGCTCAACTGAAAGCCTAGAATTCGAAACTGCAAAAAATATTTACTTTGCCTTACAATATGGTAAAGCAATTTCAGCTTTTAATACTTATTTGAAAAATTATCCAAATAGCGGCACAAATATTGAAGCAAAATATTATTTGGCGGACTCCTATAATCGCACAGGCGATGTGCAAAATGCGTTGAAATACTTTTACGGAGTTATTGCTGGTCAGAATTCAACTTTTATTTCTAGAGCAGCTTTTAGAGCAGCCGAAATTGAAAACAACCTTAAAAATCATTCTAAAGCCATTTCAAATTACAAACTATGGGCACAAACTTCAAATAGCAAAACAGATCAACAAAAGGCTTATATTGGCATAATGGAGAGCTATTATAAATTAAATAACTATGATTCTACAATAGTAGCCGCCAGAGAAGTAATTAATTTGGGAAATGTAGTACCTAATAGCGTAAACAAAGCCACCTTAAATTTAGGCAAAGCTTATTTAGGTAAAAATGATGCAATTAGAGCGTCGACCGAATTTGAAAATACCATCAAATTGGCCAAAGATGAATATGGAGCTGAAGCAAAATATAACCTTGCTAATATGAGTTTTTTAGCTAGAAATTATAAGCAAACTATTGAACTCTGTAAGCAACTCAATGCCGATTTTGCCGACTATGAAGATTGGCGAGGAAGGGGCTTTTTACTCATAGCCGATAGTTATATTGCACTTGACGACAATCTGAATGCCAAGGCAGTGCTGAATTCTATTATTGATAATTCTTCAGATACTGAATTGGTAGTTCAAGCAAAAACACGGTTAAGTAATTTAAAATAAGCCTATTATAAATATAAAAAATTAGAATGAATATTTTAAAAATGATAAATTCAAGAATATTATTAATAATTAGTCTTTCTTTTTCAATTTCACTTTCCTTGTTTTCACAAAAAGATGGCTCAATTGAAAGTGCTGAAATAACGGTTGAAAAAGACAGAAAAGTAGTTTTATCCCAAGTCGAAAAACCAAAAGAAATACCAACAACTATAAAGCCTGGGTCCAACGAAACTAAACAAATGGTATTTGATATACCGGAAAGGAAAGTAACCGTTGCAGCTGCTAAATTTAACCTAAATGCACAAGTTTTTGAGCCAAAGGATTCTTCCATAAATGTTTATGAAAACTTCGTGAAAGCTGGTTTTGGTAATTTTGGTCGATTTTATGGAGAAGGCCTTATCAATACACCTTCATCTAGTTTGGGCTCGGCTAGCTTAAATTTTAAGCATAATACTGCAAAAAGAGGGCCTCGATATAATGAAAACTCATCTCAAGCTGTTTCCGAAATTGGACTCAATGGAAAATATGTAACAGATCTTTTTAAACTTGATGGTGGCATTGGGTTCGATCGAAATGACTTTAATTTTTATGGATATAAAGATATTCCAAATAGGGAAGTGAAAAAGGAGGATATTAGACAAACAATCAATAAATTTTCGATGAATTTAGGCTTAGAAAATTCAAATAGAGAAGCTGCCCTAGATTATAGCCTAAAAACTGGCATTAATTTTTTGAAAGATAGATTGGAAGCCCGAGAAGTGGAATGGATCACTAATTTTAACTTTACTTTGCCTGTAACTGAAAATTTTTATGCGCTCGTACATACAGATGCTTTTGTGACACAGCGTAGTGATAGTGTGGCTAATAATAGAAATCTGATAAAAGTGAGGCCCACATTTATAATTAAAAACGATCTTTGGGCCGTTACTTTTGGAGTAAATGTAGCGAATGAAAAAGATGTACAAAAGGATATAAATAAGAATATTAATAGAACTAAAGCCTTTCCGTTAATTAATATTGATTACTTTATTAACAGCGGTTTATATGTGTTTGCAGGTTATGATGGTGATATTTATAGAAACTCACTAACCACATTTTTGGCTGAAAATCAATGGCTTACAAGAAAAGTTAATCTGTTGAATACTGAAAAGTCAATGGATATTTATGGTGGAATAAAGGGTGAAGTTTTTTCAGGTTTAAATTATGACATTAAACTATCTTATGCTACTTATCGTAACTTTTACGTATTTAATAATACCAAAGCTGATACTTCCAAGTTTGAAGTGCTTTACGACCAAGGTAAGCTAAAAAATTTCAGAATGAACACAAATGTTTATTATAAATTTAATGAGATTTGGAGGTCGTCACTAAAGGTAGAAACTAATGCTTATACAACGGAAAAGTTGAATGCAACCTATCATTTGCCTAATGTAAAGGCAACTTGGTCAAATACTTTAGCGTTTAAAGGTAAGCTTTTTATTGGTACAGATTTTTATTTTTTATCGAAAATGAAAGGCTTTAATCCTGCATCAAATAAGGAAATTAATTTGAATGCTATATTTGATTTAAATGCAAAAATGAATTATCAATTTACCAGTCATTTATCTAGTTTTGTTTATTTAAACAATTTATTGAGCAAAACTTACCAAAGATATAGCTATTATCAGCAGCAATCATTGAATTTTTTAGTAGGTTTGTCTTATGGATTTTCAACAGATGACTTATTTTAAAGTTTGAATTCCAATTAATAAATAAATAAAATAGTAGCAGATGTCAATTTATTTAGAGCAATTTGAAATTAAAAATAAAAGGGAAGCGGCCATTTATACTGCTTTAGTTAGCCTAACTATTCTATGTTTATTTTATTTTATTACCATATTTAAAGATGCCGATATTGTAAAACCTGACTATGGAATTGAGGTCAATTTTGGAACATCTGATAAAGGTTCGGGTGATATTCAGACATTTAACAAGCCAAATGACCTGAAAAATGAGGAAGAGTCGGCTCCTGAAGAATCAAAGGTAGTTTCAAAAGCACCACCAATTATAAAACCAATTGAGCCTAAAGTTGAAAAGGTAAAAGTGGCTCCTGTAAAAGATGAACCTGCCATTACCTCAAAAGTTGAGTCTGATGTTAAAGTAAAAGAAACAAAAGAAGCGAAAGTGAAGCCCACTACAAAACCGGTGGAAACAGCTAAACCAGTGCCTGCAAAGCCAGTTCCAGCAAAAGTTGAGCCTGTAAAACCTACACCAGTTCCTCCAAAACCTGATGCGGGTAGTTTGTATTCTAAGCCTGGTTCCAAAACTGGAGGCAACGGCACAGTTGGTACATCGTCAAAGCCTGGTGGCAACAACAATGGTGATGGCTCAAAGGGTGAAATTGGAGATAAAGGTGACCCTAAAGGTAAAGTGGACGCCCCATTGTATTCGGGTAAGCCAGGAGGTGGTGGTGGCACAGGTGCAGCCTCAGGAAACTCATTGAGTTTGACAGGTTGGACTTGGAGCAAAAAGCCTGTTGTAAATGACAATAGTGATGAAACTGGCAATATCAGATTTGAAATTAAGGTGGATGACCAAGGGGAAATTCTATCTGTGAAAGTGCTTTCAACAACTGTAAGCCAATCTGTGGTGAACTTATACAAAAGAGCAATTGAGAAAGTTTCTTTTGTTCCAACTGGATCAGGTAACAGACCAGCCGTTTCAACAGGAACTATTAATATTAAAATAAATCCACGTAATTAATTGCCTCTAGAAATCTGAAAGTTGACAATTAAAAATTGCAATATCGTTATTCGCTCTGTTCCTCTAAACCATTTAGAAAAAAAATAAAATTACTCATCGTACTGAAATGCTTTATTCTGAAGTAATCGATTATTTATATCAGCATTTACCTGTTTTTCAAAACCAAGGGGCGTCAGCCCTTAAAAATGGATTAGGTGGTATTACCAAAATCTGCGAATATTTAGGAAATCCACAAGAAAAATTCAATTCCATTCATATTGCTGGAACAAACGGCAAAGGTAGTACATCACATATGTTGGCCTCAGTTTTTCAGGCTGCTGGCTATAAGACAGGTCTTTATACATCGCCACATTTAATAGATTTTCGTGAGCGAATTAGACTAAACGGTACAATGATTAATAAAGACTTTGTGGTAGAGTTTGTAAACCAAAACAAAGCTTTTATTGACTCCAATTCCTTCTCGTTTTTTGAAGTTACAGTTGGACTAGCATTTAAGTATTTTGCTGATAA
>JANMZR010000196.1:0-17187 GCA_031383555.1 Cytophagaceae bacterium
CTTCATTTAAAGACTTTTTAATGGAGTGAAACAAAAAACCCCCAAGTCATTGACTTATTGTAGGAGGAAAAATATTTGTATATTCATAATAACCCCCAGATCAAAAAAAACAAAAAACCCCCAAGCCAATGATCTGTTGTACGAGGAAAAATATTTGTAATTTATAATAACCCCCAGATCACAAAAAACAAAAAACCCCCAAGCCAATGACCTGGGGGTTATTAATAAACAAATAGAACCACCTATTTAAATTATCTTTTGAAAACTAAACTTTCTGTAATTGAGACGGAACATATTTTAATAAGTCACATATTATTTAAAAATATTTTAGCATTGTCCGGTCTCATACAAGTAATGATACATAATAATTAAACGTTTGCTAATTTTATGGAAATATTTAAACGATTTAACTTAATACACAAAAAATGAAAAACAGATTTTTTATTGTAATTATATTCGCAGTATTGCTCTTAAATATTAAGGCAACTTTTGCACAAGGTGGAGGTCAATTTAGAGTATTACTATTCTCAAAAACAGATGGCTTTCATCATGAGAGTATTCAAGAAGGAGTTACCGCTGTACGACAATTAGCAGCAAGGCATACCTTTTCTGTTGATTGGCATGAAAACGCAAGTATTTTTACAGACAAAGGCTTAGAAAAATATGCTTGTATTATTTTCTTAAATACTACGGGAAACATTCTTAATGATGAGCAGCAAGGGGCCATGGAGCGATTTATCAAAGCAGGGAAAGGTCATGTAGGCATACACTCAGCCACAGATACGGAATATGATTGGCCTTGGTATAACAATCTTATTGGCATGATGTTCAAAATTCACCCACAACAACAAACGGCTTATTTGGATATAATGAATACCGACTTCCCTGGTATGCAACGCTTCCCCAAGCGCCTTTTATGGACTGACGAATGGTACGATTTCAAAGAAATTTTAGCTAAAGACCTTAATTATTTGATAAAAATTGATGAGAAATCGTATAATCCAACAGTAAAATGGGGGAATGTCGAGAGTAAAGGAATGGGAGACTTTCACCCGATAGCTTGGTATCATAACTATGATGGAGGCCGGTCATTTTATACAGGGCTTGGGCATATAGGTTTGGTGTACTCCGACCCTCTATTTTTAGACCATCTTTATGGTGGAATCTACTGGGCTGCCACAGGAAAAGGGCTTTAAAACTAAATATGAATTCTTGCCGGGTCAGATTTTCTAAAAACCACTGTTTTTAGAAAATCTCGATAGATTTCTATAAACTGATTAGGGTAGTTTTCAAAATGAATATTTTTTCTTATACAAAAACCATTATTATTTGTAATTCCTGATTTTTCCTTTCTACCTTTGTGTTGTCACAACGGGGTGCCTTGTAATTACGGGCTGAGATTATACCCTTTGAACCTGATACGGTTAATGCCGACGAAGGGAATGTGTTTTTTAATCAAATTTGTTTTTTTTAAGTTCAAAAAAGCCAAAGCTTCAATTTGTATAGGTGTTACTCAAATATCTTTCAAGGCAATTTTGAATTAAATTAAATTACACATTTTCAATTGCAGGTTTGTATATAAGCGTTTTTTAATCAAGGCTTTATGTTGTGTTTTAAATATTATATTTTAAAAAGCAATTACATATGCAAAAGTTTAAATCAGGAGTTATTTTTTTTATCGCTGTTTTCTTAGCAATAAATTCATTGTTTAGCCAAAAAACATATAATGGCTCTGTAATTGAGTTTGAAACAAATTTTCAATTGGCGGGCGCATCCATTTACTGGGAAGGCACAAATATTGGCACGAAATCGGATAAAGAAGGGAGTTTTATTATTAAAGAGTTTGACAAAAGCCTATGTTTAATTATTTCTTATGTTGGTTTTGAAAAGCAAATTATTAAACCAGAAGACTTATTCAAAAGAGTAAAGCTTCAAATCAAACTCAAAAAAACCTGTTATAATGCTGATGAAGTAATTGTAAGCGCATTAAGGGCCACAGACAATTCGGCTATGGCTTTTACAAATATTGGAAAAAGTGAAATTTCTAAACTAAATGTGGGGCAAGACCTTCCACTGTTGCTAAATTTCACCCCATCATTAGTTACTACTTCTGATGCAGGTGCAGGAATTGGTTATACAGGTTTAAGAATTAGAGGTACCGACGCAACACGTATTAATGTGACTGTCAATGGAATACCAATAAATGACTCCGAAAGTCAGGGTGTTTATTGGGTGAATATGCCCGACCTAGCCAGCTCCGTTAATTCTATTCAAATACAAAGGGGGGTAGGCACATCAACCAATGGCGCAGGAGCATTTGGAGGCTCAATAAATATTCAATCAAACGAATTCATTAAAGTGCCATATGCCGAAATTAACTCTTCAGCAGGGTCATTCAATTCGTTTAAAAACAATATTAGATTAGGTTCGGGCCTTATCGGAGGCAATTTTACAATAGATGGTCGCCTTTCAAAAATTACTTCCGATGGTTATGTAGATCGGGCGTTTTCAAAACTAAACTCTTATTATGTGTCGGGCGCTTATTTTGGCAAGAATTCTTTTGCAAGGTTAATTACATTTGGGGGAAATGAAAAAACGTACCAGTCGTGGAATGGCGTTTCGGAGGCAATGTTGGACACAGCACGTACCTTTAACAGTTTTAAATACCCCAATCAAACAGATAACTACTCACAGACCCATTATCAACTGCTTACTACTCAGATGATTTCGAGCAAACTTTCGGTCAATGCTAACTTTCATTATACAAAAGGTAAAGGTTATTATGAAGAGTTTAGAGGGGCCGACAAGCTATCTGATTACGGAATATTCAAAGTTTTCAATAATATAGAGTCAGAAATTGTTAGGCAAAAATGGCTTGACAATGACTTTTGTGGAACTACTTTTTCCTTTGATTATCAATCATTTAAAAGGATTTCGGCAAGTTTTGGAGGGGCTTTGAACAGATATGATGGGGATCACTTTGGCAAGCTTTTGAGAATTGAAAAATTCCCAGAATATAACGGAAGTCGGTGGTATTTTAGTAATTCTGAAAAAACGGATTTTAATATTTATGGAAAGGCAAATTATTACTACAATAAAAAGCTAAATATTTATGCAGACTTGCAATTAAGAAAAGTGAATTTGATTATGGAAGGCACGGCCAGTAAGGTTCAGAAAATTGATCAAAAACACAACTATACTTTTTTTAATCCCAAATTGGGGTTAACCTACTCGTTTACAAGTGATATTTCAGGTTATGCGAGTTATGCGGTGGGCCAAAAAGAACCCAATCGGACTGATTTTATTGACTCACAATCCATTGCGGCATTTATTCCAAAACCCGAAAAGTTGAATGACCTTGAAGCTGGGTTAAAATTGACCGCCAACAAATTAGTATTGAATGCCAATGGGTATTTTATGAAATATAAAAACCAATTAGTTATTACTGGCGCTATTAATGAAACTGGAGAGCCCATCAGAATTAACCTGCCAAAGAGCTATAGAGCAGGTTTTGAAATAGATGCCACCTATAATTTTTCAAAAAAAGTAGTTTGGAATGTTAACACCACCCTTTCAAGCAATAAAATTGAAAAATTTATTGAATTGATACCAGACTATGAAGGTAATTATAAAGAAAATGAACTTAACCAAACTGATATTGCATTTAGCCCAAATATTATTTTGGGGTCTCAATTGACTTTAAAACCAACGAAATCGTTGGAAATAGGCCTTTTGACCAAATATGTTGGCAAACAGTATTTGGACAATACAAGCTCCGAAAAAAAGAAACTAAATCCGTATCTTACAAATGACCTTAGAGCAACTTATAGCTTATCATTGGCAAAATTGCCTACCATTAACTTGGGAATTTATGTCTATAATATATTGAATGAGAAATATGAAAGCAATGGTTATACCTACAGTTATTTGTTTGAAAACCAAGTATTTATAGAAAATTTTTATTATCCACAGGCGGGGCGTAACTTCATGCTTTCAGCTAATATCAAATTCTAATTTTGAGTATCCAACCCAAATATTTTTCAATAATTTATGCCATTTATACTGGCCTTATGCCTCTCACAGTAAGCGGTTTGGCAAGCATTTGGGCGTATAATAATATTGAATATTTAAAAAACCTCAATTCAATAGAAATTGCCTTTTTGGCTATTTTGAGCAGCTTTTCGATGGGGTTTTCCCTAATTCCAACGAGTTTTGTCGCTTTGGTTGCTGGGTATTTTTGGGGTTTAAACGCCATATTTATTTTGGTAATTACCTATATTATTGCCACAATTATTGGGTTCTATTTATCAAAAAAAATAGATAATCAACAGATATTAAATGAGTTAAATAAAAGCAACAAAGCGAAACAGGTACTTGAAAACCTCAAAACCGACCAATTTAAAATTATTATGCTTGCTCGTTTATCCCCCATATTTCCTTTTGGTATTTCTAATGTAATATTTACCTATTTGGGGGTGCCACTTCAAAAGCTTGTTTTTGCGGGAATAATCGGAATGTTGCCAAGAACAATATTGCTGGTTTGGGTTTCTAGCAAATCAGAGTCAATAAAAACAATTATTAATGGCAATTGGAACGAACAGTTCAAATTGCCCATTCTGGCAATTGGATTACTTTCAACAGGATTTTTGATTTATATAATATTGAAGCAATTAAAAAAGTGAAATAGAAAAACGATTGCTTACTCCCAATTGGGTTTAGAGGCTAATTCTTAATAATTGATTTTGTACCACTAGCCTTTTTTAAAATATAAACCACAGTAGGTAGTAGCGCAATATTTAACATTTTATTACAGTCGGCTACTCATTTTAAGGCTCTAAATGGTTTAGTGTGGGTATTTGTATTATGGAGGGTGGGAACGGCCTTATTGATTTGCGAATCGTCGCACCGAGGTTTTAGATAAGATTTACCGTTAAAAAAATTATACTGTTTGAGCCTGACGTAGTCGGCGAGTTTATAATTTTTAGGAAAATTTTGTCTAAAAACCGTTAAAAAATCAATACAGCCTTGATTTTTTGGTTCTTTTGTATCAAGACAAAAGAACAAAGAAATTTAGTGTCGGTAACAATTGCGTTTAATAATTAATTTTGAATTCTATCAATTAAAAAAATAGAAATAATATTACCCACATAAATTCATATAGCACCCATTTTAATAATCGTTACCTAATACAATTGACGATTAAATATTTGAAAATTGCCCTACCTTTGTGAAAATTAATTTCTTAAAAGAGTAAACTAATTTTGACTTTTTTACGTCCTATTAAACAGGAAATACCTATCCAATTTTTTTTTATCAAAATAAATAAAATGTTAAAGCGCACTTTTTTTATATTATCAGCAATACTTTTGCTTTCTTTCAACTCTTGTGTGGATAAAGCTGAACCAATAGCTGACATAAAAATTCGTGAAAACGACGAAGCTATTCAAACATATTTAAAGTCAAAAAATATTACCGCAATAAGCGCTGGTAGCGGAATCTATTATACCATTACACAAAAAAATGATGCGGGTCGCAAACCTATTAGTGGTGACCTTATGTCGTACCATTTTCAAACATCACTTTTAACAGGCCTGAAAATAGACAGCACTTCTCGATTAGAAAATAAGCCCAACTATAGCCCTTATGGAACAGTAAACAACCTCTGGGGACTGTTTGCTTCAGTTATAAAGGAAGGAGAAAGGGCAACGTTTTTCTTGCCGTATAGTTTTGGATATGGCGCAGAAGCTACCAGTAAAGTGCCCGCCTATTCGCCAATAATAATGGACTTTTCAATTGAAAAACTTAGGGATGAGGAAGAACAAATAGTAAGTTATATTGCTGATAATAAATACAATATGACTAGCACCGATACAGGTTTAAGATATATGATTACTAAAGAGGTGCCAACAGGAGCGCCATTAAAAAACGGTCAAACTATTGCTGTAAATTATACCGGTAAATTATTATATTTTGAAGGAATACTTGATGCTAAAAATAAACCAACAACAACATTTGACTCTGGGACTTTTTCTTTTGTATTAGGCTCAACTGGTTCAATAGCCGGCTTTGACCAGGGGGTATCCAAACTTAAAGTTGGTGAAAAAGGGATAATAATAATGCCATCTAGTTTAGGCTACAAGGATATTGGTTCTGGTCGTATTCCTGCAAAATCACCACTTTTCTTTGAAATTGAGGTGGTGTCTGCTCAATAATTTGGGCGAAATTGATTTGAACTTTTAAAAAAACCTAATCAAAAATTTTGGAGATTTATCAGAAAAATTTACTCCTCAATCAGAGATTTAGCCTTTTTGGCATTTTTAGCTTGGTTTATTCTATAATTTAATGTCAAGTTAATTTGTCTACGGCGATATTGTGAGCTACCTTCTGTAAAGAAGTTTTCACCAGCATTTGTATATCGCATTATACGGCTATTAAAAATATCCATTGCATTCAAATTTAAATTTCCTTTTCCTTTAAATACCTCTTTACTAATCGAATAATCCATATAAAACAACGGCAACCTTTTGCCCTGAATAGTTTTTTGAGCCGCCTCATAATTTGCCCGTATTTGCATATCAAAGCCTTTTACTAAAGTAAATCTAGAGCTTTGGCGAACAAACCAACTATAAGTTTCCCTTTTATAGGATTTATCGAGATTAGTGCCATCTATTTTGGCATTGAAAAAGTTAAAACTCAAATCCAGCTTCCACCACTTATTCACGGTGAATTGGCTTGCTGTTTCAAAGCCGAACGACTTTTCACCTCTCAAATTTTCGGGTAAAGTAGTAGAAAAGCCAGTGTTATCAACTAAACGGATTGACTGTATTTTGTCTTTTGTATCACGAAAGTAAAAGGAAGAGCTCAAAGTCCCTTTTTCATAATATTTGATATGGCCAATTTCAAAAGAATTTGTAAACTCGGGGTTTAGGTTGGGGTTACCACTGAAAAAATTTCGACTGTCGGCAAAGGTAGAAAAAGGCGATAAATCATTGTAAACAGGCCTTCTAACTCTTTTAGAATAGCTCAACTGAAAGGAATTTGTTTTTGATAATTCGTAAGTAACATGTACACTCGGGAACAAATTAGTGTATTTTCTTGGATTTATTTCCTTGGTTTCACGAAGCGTTGTGGTAACATCAGTCCACTCGGCACGTAAGCCAGCCTGATAGGAAAACTTATTTTTTTTATTGCCCAAAACACCGTAGGCGGCAGTAATATTTTCGTTGTAAATGAAGTAGTTTTTCAAACCAGCAATAGGCAAAAAATTTCCCGCCGCATCTTTTTCATTAACCACAAAATCATTTACCATATCACGAAAGCCTGCTCTAATACCGGTTTCAAACGTGCCAACCTTCCCGATAGGTTGCTGATAATCAACTTGATAAATCCAGTTTTTTTCAAACTCATCATTTAGTGAATTCTGATCAATTGTTTGGAATTTATCAGGGGAGCCATCTTTATTGAATGCTTTTTGACCAAATAATTGGTTGGAGCGCTCCCAATTATCAATGAATTTTACCTCAGCTGTTAAGGCCTGCCCTTTTTTTGAAAAGTCTTTTTTATAGGTTAAGGTATATTCTGAATTGGGCTCGTCTTCAGTTTCATCTTGGTTTCTGAAAGTATTTCTAATCAAATCGGAGGTAGTTTGGCGATAGTCAATATAGTTCAAATTTGTTAGTCTGCGAGCGTCTGATCTTTTGAAAAGATAAGACGCCGTTAAAATGTTTTTATCATTAAAAAAGTAATCCAATCCACCTCTTATATTGTTATTAAAAGCCTCCATAACCCCAGTTCTATTTTGCGTAGAAATGTTAGTAATATCAGAATCAAATACTTCTTGATAAATAGAACCAATATTTGGCGACTTTCGATAGGTAAGTCCATAATTGATAAAAAAGTTTACTTTTTTATGCCTATAGTTCATATTGGCACCCAAGCCCAAATTGGTTGGGTTACCCGCAACGCCTTCAATACTAGCATTGAAGCCTTGGTTTCTATCTTTTTTCAAAATAATATTGATAATACCCGCCATACCTTCTGCCTCATATTTGGCTGAGGGGTTGGTGATTATTTCAACTCGTTCAATCATACTCGATTGTAGCGCCTGCAAGCCAGCACCCCCTTTGAAACTTACTAAACCCGAAGGCTTTCCATCAATTAAAATTCGCACGTTGTCATTGCCTCGAAGTTTCACGCCACCCTCTGGGTCCACCGAAACCGAAGGAATATTCATTAAAATATCTGAAGCAGTACCTCCAGCGTTGGCCAAATCTTTACCAACATTGAATACTTTTTTATCTAAGGCCAATTCCATTGAGCTTTTTTCGGCCCTTATTTCAACTTCATTCAGGTTTAGACTTGAACTTAGCACTTTAATTGAACCTAAATTTAGCTCAGGATTTTCTTTTGTTATTTTGAAAATATCAGTTTTAAAAGACCTATAACCAACAAATTCGATTAAAGCATAATAGTTACCATAAGGCATTGAAACCGAAAAATTACCATTTTCATCAGCAATATTACCAGCCACTAATTTATTGTCAACTTCTGACATTATTCTAATACTTGAAAAGCTCAGAACGGCCCCCGATTGCGCATCTATAATGGAGCCAACGAGTTTCGCTTTTGAGGTTGGCTGTGAAAAACACAGAAATTGAATAGAAACAATTACGGAAAAGATAATTAACCTTAAATAATTAAACATAAAATGAATATTGGATATATGGAATTTTTCCTTTTGGAAGACCTAAAATTTCACAAAAATAGTTTTGAGCTGCTTCAGAATTAACCTTTACTATCATAAATGAGATACATTATTATACCAATCCATACTAATATTAGATGGTTGGACTAATTTGAAAGTATAAAACAGGAATAATTCTGACCGCTTAATAACTCAAACTACCGCTAAATAGATATACCTATGTAATTAAAAGGATTTTTCTAAAATTTGCGCAATGGAGGATTCTGAAAATCCGAAAAAGAGTAAGACAGGGAAGCTGAAAACTGAACAGAGTAAGCGCCTATTTAAATTAATAATAAAGTTATGCCAGATTTAAAAGATTTTGAAGTCGCTTTGGTGAAGCGACTTGGAGCGGGGGAAGTTGACAAAGTATTTTTGAAAAATGCTTCAGCCGCTATTATGAACCTACGCAAAAACGGTTTAGTAATCGACCAAATTTACATTAAAGGCCGTCCACGTCCAGAGCGGTACATTATCAATGGTACTGTAGATCCTGATTTTTGGGCAAAATTCAAAGATTTGGGAGGAGCATTTAATAGTTTTGAGGTTTTTCCTTATGGTATTATTAATCCAGAAGGTTTTAGGTTTCAAGCTAACCTGAGAGGCTAATGTTGGATGCCTGCCACAAAGAAGAAAAGGGTCAGCTGGTGGCTGATCCTTTTCGTACTATTCAAATTCATCCTACTCGGAAGTGTAATTTGGCTTGTCTGCACTGCTATTCGTTTTCGTCGCCATTGATGAAAGAAATGCTTGATATTGAAGCTCTTAAAAGGTTTTTGTCCATTTCTTATGATAATGGTTACAATAATATTTCTGTTTCTGGTGGCGAGCCTTTTCTTTATAGCCATTTGGAAGAGTTACTAAAATATTCTCGATCAATTGGTTATCAAAACACAATGGCTTCCAATGGAATGTTGTTACAGTCGGAGCGAAACCAGCGTATTTTGGAGTATGTTGATTTGATTGCCATTAGCGTCGATGGGCCTGCAGATTTGCACGATAAAATCCGTGGGCAAAAAGGTGCTTTTGAAAAAACGATGAAAGGGGTTGAGATTTTGAAAAAGTCAGCGAAAGCCTTTGGCTTTATACATACTATTACACCAGAGAGCTGGCCGTCGCTAATTTGGTTGGCTGATTTTGCCTTTGAAAACGGCGCAAAACTCCTACAGCTTCACCCGCTTGAAATGCAGGGTAGAGCTTCTGAAGATATGCTTGGAAGTGAAATAGACGACACTTTGGCACACCAGGCCTACATTTTAGCAAGCTATTTGAAAAGCAAATATGCCGATAGAATGATTGTACAGTTAGACCTTTTACATAGAGAATATATTGAAGCTTTCCCACAAATTGTGAATGTATTTGACCGACAATGTGCTCAAAACCATAAGATTGCAGATGTTTTAGATACCATTATTATTGAGGAAACGGGGAAAATAATCCCAATTGCTTATGGTTTTGATAGCACATATGAAATAGGCAATATATACAATTTTCAAAACTCAGATTTTGAAAAATATTCGGATGAAAAACTACCGAAGCTAAAAAATCTGTACACTCAAACAATTACCAATATTGTAAATAATAGAGAATCGGATATTGTAAATTGGAACGAAGTACTTGTAAATCAGAGTGTTTTAATATCAAATTGAGAGAATTAATCCTTTTTTGGTTCAAGATACTCCGAAGTGAAGTGTTCATTTCTTTTAAGTTTTGAAAATTTCTCAACATTATAATCGGTAGAGTTTCCTTTTGGAATTGATAAGGAGGTCCAGTTTTGGTTGGCCACCATTTTTCCAATAAATACGATTTGGCCAACATGGTAAGGGTAATGAGCCAATTGTCTATTTATTGCCTCCATAACTGTATGGCCTTGATTACGGATATATATTATCTTGTTGAGGTCGTTTTCTTTGAGGGAATTTAAAGTTTCAAAAAGGCAACTCCAGCCTTTTTGCCAAACAGTCATTAAGTCGGCTCTTGTATCTATATCATTTTCAAACTCGGAGTCTCTATTTCTCCATTCTTTTTCTCCATCAGTGGTTAATAAGTCAGTCCAGCGAGAAAGCATATTGCCAGTTAAGTGCTTTATTATTGTGGCAATGCTATTACTTTCATTATTGTATTGCCAAAATAACATTTCATCGGGTATTTGGGCAAAAGTTTTTTCACCTAGCAATTTATAATATTCAAATTGCGCTTTGGCACTGGTTATAAAATGGTTATCGTTCATCCCATCTTAAATTTTTCCTTCTTTTTCTAACTGTTTCAACTTCCAATCGGGCATTTCTTGCTCTATAATTCCAGTAACTTTTTCCACTATTTCATCAATTGAAAGTGCTGGATCAAACCTAACGGGCTCTTTAAAAGTAATATATAGGGTTGAATTCCTTTTCTTTAAAAACAAGCCCTTTTTGTCAAATGCCCTTCGGAAACCATTTATTACCACAGGCACCACGATAGGGTTTGAGTTTTTGATAATATATGCCGTGCCTTTACGCACAGGCGCAAATGCGCTTGTAGTACCCTGAGGGAAGCTTACCACCCAACCAAATTGGAGTGCTGTTGCTACCTTGTCACCAGCGTTTTTATCAACAGCCCTTTTTACATTTTTACCTTCGGCCCGCCAACTTCGCTCAACAGTAAGTGCCCCAGCTTGGGCAAATATTTTGGGAATTAAACCTTCCTGCATAGTTTCTGAGGCGGCTACATAATACATACGAGCTTTTGGCCAAAGAAAATAGATCGGAAACCAAGTAGTATTTTTAAAGCCCCATTTTACACTACAAAACACTTGAAATAAGGCAATTACATCAGCAAAATAGGTTTGGTGGTTGGAGAGAAAAAGCACATTTTCATTTTGTAAATTGATTAAATGTTCGGTGCCCTTAACCTTCATCCTATTAGCGATATTGAGCCGATAAAAAGTTAAACTTCCTAAAACAGCAATGACTATTCGCTTAAAAATAATAGAATTACCGAAAGGATCTTTATCGAAAAGGCCCAACACATCCAATTTTTTAGCAAAGGTTATTAATGAATTCATTGCTGACTTTATTTGGCTAATTTTTATAAATATCCAAATTTATTTGTAAAAATAAACGAAATTGAGATTTATAATGATTAAAATGTAAAAATGGCAGTCAAAAAAACAATTTAAACCGTGTAACGTTTAATAATTATGGCAAAAGCAAATATTTTAATCACAGGCGGCTCCGGTTTAGTTGGCACAAGACTCACCGAAATTTTATTGGAAAAAGGCTATAATGTAAGCCATTTGAGTCGAAAACAAGATTTGACCCACAAAGTCAAAAAATACCGGTGGGATCCAACGAATAGTTTTATTGATTTAAATTCTTTGCAAAACGTTGATCATATAATTCATTTGGCAGGAGCAGGAGTAGCCGATAAGCGGTGGACTGACGAAAGGAAAGCAGAAATTCTTAATTCAAGAATAAACAGCACAAAAGTACTTTTTGCTACTTTATCAAATAATAGTCAAAAGGTGAAATCCGTTATTTCTGCCTCAGCGATAGGCTATTATGGGTTTAGTTCGAGCAAGAAAATATTTGAAGAAAAGGATAAACCAAGCAACGACTTTTTAGCCAATGTAACTAAACTTTGGGAAGATGAGGTCGATAAAATCAATCAATTAAATATTAGAACAGTAAAGCTAAGAATTGGGGTAGTGTTAACCAATAAAGGGGGGGCATTACCGAAAATTGTAATGCCAATTAAACTTTTTGCAGGCTCATCGCTTGGCTCAGGAGAACAAATTGTTTCATGGATTGACCTCGACGACCTTTGTAATATGTTCGTGTATGCAATAGAAAATTCTAATATGAACGGTGCTTATAATGCAGTGGCACCCAACCCTATATCTTATTCAGAATTGACAGAAATTATTGGGAAAGTGCTAAATAGACCTATTTGGCCTATTTCGGTGCCAAGGTTTTTATTGAAAATAGCCGTTGGCGAAATGGAAGTTGTAGTATCAGAAAGCTGTAATGTGCGCAATAAACGCATTGCCGAAGAAACGGATTTCAAATACCGATTTACAAATGTTTTGGACTGTTTGAAAGAGTATTTGAGTTGAAAAATATTACCCAAGCGCAAATATTAACGGGATTTTTCTCATTTTTTCACTAAACCGGGGCTTAAGCTTTTCATGGATGAGGCAAGCTTGTAATACCCATATTGTATAATGTAAAAGCCTGCATTAAAAGGTTTACCTCCAGCTTAAACGAGTTCGAAAGATAACTATTTAAACTTTATAATTTTTGATTTGGGTTTAATCAATTTTTTTCATTTCAACCCAAAAAGGAAATATATTTTTTGAGTCAATAGTATAGAATGGAATCAAATCGCAGTTCATTTCTGAAATATAGAGGTTCTTCATCTCAATACTATCAGCACCTTCTTTTTGATTTAGGGTTTGATTTATTACAGTATTGGTTTCTAAATACATCCGTCCATTTGCTTTAAGTGGCTTAATAAATTTAAACTTTACATCATAATACCCCTTTTCAATGCTAACGTTCCACCTACCATATATTTCTTCTTGATTCCAGATGCCACGTTGTCCATCGGCATCATTTCTATTAAGGAAAACAGGATTTTCATGTGAAGTTCCGATAACAATACGAGGTTGATTAATGAGATTTTCAGATTTTATTAATTCATTATAGATTTCACTGAGCTCTTTTTTGAGATTATTGGCAATAATTATATTTTCCAAAACTATATTTTTTAGTTCGAACGGATCTTTTTCGAGATTGAACAATTCAAAGTCCTTAATTGGGGCATTATAATTTGTCTTTCCAACCAGTTTATAACTTCCTTTACGTAGAGCCATGTTATAATATAGCTCAGGATAACGCCTTGTCCAGTAAAAAAACAAGGACCTCTCAACCCAATCAACCTCTTTACCCATAATAAGTGGAAGCAGACTTTTACCATCAATTATTCTTCCTTTAGGCAATTCAACCTTGCATATCTGGGCAATTGTGGGTAAAACATCAATATGCGCCGATACGGTTTCAATATCTTTATTCTTCTCAAAGGCTAAAGGATATCTAATAAAAAAGGGCACTCTAATACCCCCTTGATATACATCGCCTTTGAGACCTCGCATACCACTTACATACCTTGTTTGTTGCGGGCCATTATCAGTCATAAAAATAAGGAGGGTGTTATCAGCAATGTTGAGGTCATCGAGTTTTTTTAGAAGTTTGCCAATATTGTCATCTATGTTTGTTACCATAGCATATACTTTTCGGGCATCCTCCTTATCTTTTTCTGTCATTTTTGTAAAAGGCTTGTTGTTATTCTCGAAACCAGATGCTGGGTCAATCTCTTTATACTGTTGATAGTACTTTTCTGGTACCTGCAAAGGAGTATGGGGAGCATTAAAAGCGAGATAACAGAAAAAGGGCGTTTCCTTATTTTTTTCAATAAATTTTATCGCCTGTTCTGTGAAAATATCCGAGCAATAACCCTTGTAGGCTTCTTTTTTGTTATTGTGCCAAAGGGCAGGATCAAAATAACTTTTATCCCCATTGAAATAGTTTGTAATGTCACCCACTTGTCCTATTCCACCAGAAAGATGGATCAATGATTCATCAAAACCTTGGTCACTTGGTCTGCTAGGGTAATTATCGCCTAAATGCCATTTGCCAAATACCCCATTTGTGTAATTTGCTTGTTTCAACATTTCAGCAATAGTAACCTCATTTGAGGCCATTATTGCTCCACCATTGTAAGTATCTCTTACGCCTGTGCGTAATGAATAGCGGCCTGTCATCAAACTCGCACGGGTTGGGGAACAAACAGGAGAAACGTAAAAATTATTAAAACGAGTGCTTTCTTTTGCAAGTTTATCAATTACAGGGGTTTTCACATGTAAATTTCCTGTAAAACCGAGGTCTCCATAACCTTGATCGTCAGTCATAATTATAATAACATTTGGGTGAACTTTTTCTTGAGCAAAACTCATTTCAGAAAGCAAACACCAAAAAAGGGATACGTATAAAAGGATATTCTTAATTTTCATATTATGGTTTATTAAGGTTGCGAGAGCCAACTAGAATTTAAAACTTGCAGTATTTTTTTGCCCAAAAATAATTAAAACACGAGGCCAAAAGTTCTTCTCCTCGGGAGATGGATTTGGACGGGCTGCGCAAGCTGAGGTTTAAAAAGTGCAAATTTTGTTTAAATGAATATTTAAACCGAATTCTCTAGTTTGCACCCTAGCGCCTCTTATTATTCAATTTCTATTTTATCAATCTCTTTCATCAATCTATCCGTTTCATAAAGAGCAACAATTATTTTTTGATAGTGTAAAATGTCGTCAAATTCAAGTGTTCTTTCCTTTCTGTCTTTCAGCCATTTTTGTGCTGGTTGATAACCTCCTATGTAAAACTCCCAAACTACTTGCGGTACATTGTCGAAATACTGAGTGTCGTTGATGTAAACTTTACCGACCTCCCCTAACCCCTCCAAAGGAGGGGAACTAACAAAGCGTGGTTTTGTAACAACGTTGGTCCCGACTTCGGGATATTGCGTAATGAATTTTTCAACGGTTGGGCTTTCCAATAAATGTATTTGTCGGATAGTACCGCCCAATTTTACCAATTGCCAAAACGTGGCTGCACCTTTTGGATAAGGCACTCTCGGAAAATCAATTTTTAAAAATTCTTTATATTTCTCTCTGTACTTTGGCGAATGTAAAACCGCATAGATGTAATCTAAAATATCTATGGGAGCAAACACCTCCCCAACCCCTCCAAAGGAGGGACTAAATTCCTCCTCTTTGGGGAGGTTAGGAGGGGTTTCATCACTTTGTAAATCGGATTTGCTATCAAGTTTTTCTTTTATTTTTAATGCTACCAATTCAGGATTGGCAAATACTTCTTCATTCGTAAATCTGATAACTTCATATCCCAATTCATTTAGCCTAGCAGTTCTAAGTTCATCATATTCCTTTTGCTTTAAATGAATTTTACCATCAATTTCTATAACTACTTTTTTACTTAGGCAAACAAAATCAGTAATGAAATCATCAATAATATGCTGCCTTCTAATTTTATAGCCAGTTTTTTTATTTCTTAAATATTCCCATATAACCTTTTCTGCATCTGTTGGATTATCTTTTAAACGATCTCTCATCTCTTTGATAAGTAGATAGTTTTTTGGATTGGCCGTAATATACCCAGGCTGCGAAAACCCCTCCTTTGGAGGGGTTGGGGAGGTCTTTTCGTTGGTAAAAGTCAAACCCAATTTCTCCGCTATTTGCTTTACAATTTCGGTGTTTAGATTTGGTGTTCTTTCTGTTGTTTGCCCGATGGTTTGTTGTCCGTTAGTTATGGGAAAGAGGTAAAGGGGAAAAAATTTGCAATTATCAAATGGTGAAACACCGTCTTTATCTACAAGTTTGTTAACAATAAAGTAATTATTTACATTTCCTCTTCTGCTATTTCTAATTGCTAATAACGAAACATTTTCTTTTATGCAATTGTTACTTAAAGGACTTCTTGGGTATGCCATAAATCCTTTACTTCTGCCTGTGAAATATGTTTTTCTGTTGTCAAATGGATGGTATGAAACCTCTATAAAAATTCCATCTTTTTTTGATAAATCTTTTCTTGCCCAATTAATGCTCCAATCTCTTCCGTCTTCTGGTAAATTATACTTTCTCTTAATCGTTGCATCATCTAAACTTGAAATATCTTGTAATACGTTTTCCAAGATGTTTTTATTGAAACTATAAACTAAAGCATCTCTTTTAGTTTGAACACCTGTATTATTTTCTAAAAATATCTTGTCTAACTTAAAACCTTTGGTGTAAGCTTTTTCATCAGAAAAATCTTTTGGAACAAAAAAGAAATTTGGTTCGCTATATTTTAATTGTTGCCACCTTAAATTCTTAATAGAATTTTCAATTAGCGCATCATATTTTTCTTCTCGCTTGCCGTACAATTCGTAATGAAAAACCTTAGCAAATTCAGTTTTCTTTTTTTGTCCTGATTTTACAAAAATGTTTATTGAAACGCCTTGCATAATGTCAAACACATTTTGGTCGGCACTTCCATCTGGTGCAGTTTCTTGCTTTTTAGCGTTTCCGTGTAAATCTAAAATGTAAATTTTATCAAAACTCTGTAATAAGTTTTTTCGCATTTGTCTATGCGTTAAACCGTCAATAAAACTATTGTTTGAGATATATGCCAAAATTCCACTTCCGTTTTTATCAATAAAATGCTGACCATAACGAATAAACTTTATGTAATCGTCATCAAGATTAATTTTGCGTTCGTTTAAATCCTTTTTATAATCGACAATTAAGTTTTGTATCCATTCACTTTTATTTGTACTACTAACTGCATATGGCGGATTTCCAATTACACACATTACTGGCGTATCTCTTTTGATATGATTGGCTTCGTTGGCTT
>JANMZR010000204.1:0-22671 GCA_031383555.1 Cytophagaceae bacterium
GTGACCATTCGCCACATTTTGAGGTGAGCAAATTTTTCCGTAAACTTGTAGTACCTTGGCAATTCACCTAAAAACATAGCGAATACTTTGGTATTAGCGGCAAGCAACCGACCTAAACGACAAATAAATTGACATGAAAAAAATAGAACGACTCTTTACTCTCATTTCATGGATAGTAATTATTGGACTTTCAATCTATTTCTTCGTTGACAATGTAGCGGTCTATTTGACTGGTTTTAGGAGTAAAAGCTTTATGAACAATCCCTTTTGGGTTGGCCTTCATCTAATTGGTGGAACCTTAGCACTATTATTTGGACCAATTCAATTTTCAAAGTGGATAAGGAATAAATATTTAACTTTTCACCGACTCACAGGTAAAATTTATATAGTCGGAGCCTTTATCGCAGGATTATCCGCACTTCGACTATCGTTAATAAGTTCGTGTGCGCCTTGTAGGGTCTCTCTATTTATTCTAGCCGTCTTAGTTATTGGGACAACTTTTGCTGCATGGTGGTCTGTAAAAAATAAGAACGTGACAGCACACCGACAATTTATGATTAGAAGTTATATCTGTGTTTTTTCATTTGTTGCAGTTCGAATCGGTGGACTCTTCCCACTAGACTTTCTATTTGGACAAATTGACGACCCGACGTTTGACCGAACTGTAAATGAATATTTTTTTTCATTCGTACCGTTGATAGTTGGGGAGATACTTATGATTTGGTTACCGACATTAAAGACAATAAAAGGTAAAATAAAAGTGGGACAAACCGCCAGCCGCTAACAAAATGTTTCTTCAATGGTGCGGTGAGCTGTAATCCAAAGTTTATATTTTCGTTTAACGTTTAGTGTTTTTTGACCTTGGTTGGTAACAATATTCTTGGCTTTTTCAATGTTCGAAAAAGAGTCGTTTGCACTTTTGATTGGCCGAAATGGCCAACCAAGGCATAAAAGACCGGCCTACTGACAAGCTAAAACTAACAAAACTATTTTTTTAAATTTTTTTCGAATTAAAGCCATGATACGAAAATCCTTTATTTTCTCATTTGCTCCAATATTTTCATTTATTCTTTTACCTATTAAATTCATGACTTCAAGAATTGATAAAGGGTTAAAAGTTGATTCTGGGCAAGATAGATTCGGTAAACCTATAACTCTTTTAGAAGGAGATATATTTTACACAAAAGTTTCGACTAAGGACTCAAACGGTGATTTATTTATCTTTGAATCAACTAGAGACAAAAAAGGAGGGCCTGGATTACATTTACATTTTGAACAAGACGAATGGTGGTATATTTTAGAAGGCGAATTTTTATTTAAAGTCGGTGATGAAACCTTCATTGCTAAAAAAGGCGATAGCGTTTTTGGACCTCGAATGGTTCCCCATACTTTTTCAAAAATAAGTGATGGTATTGCAAAGATGTTGATTGGTTTTCAGCCAGCAGGCAAAATGGAAGAGCATTTTATATCAGTCAGTGAGGGAATATACTCAAAACTTACAGAAGAAGAAAAAAGGATTTTTAGACAAAAAAATGGTATGCAATCAGTTGGACCAGCCTTGACATACGATAAGAGCAAGTAAAATAAAAAATGATTTGGAAATTGTTGTCTAAAAAGATAACTTTTTGTAATGAACATTGAAAGACAAGTAATTTCCAATAAAAACTACTTTCTCGACTCACATAACATTTGGTCGACAATGTGCATGTAAAAATTGAGTAGACATTGAATTTGAAAAAGAACTAATCAACCTTAAATAAAATACATGAGCGAAAAACCAATTGTTACAAAAGGATTAAAAAAAGCACTGGGATTCGGCTCTCTTTTTATTATTGCTATTGGATTAGTAGTATCTCAAGCATCAGTAGTTTCAATATTACAAGGTGCAGGCTTAGGGGGTGGTTCTTTTTTTATTGCCATATTTATTGCGTTTATTCTTACGCTATGCTACATCTCAACTTATTCCGAATTAGCATTGATGATGCCAAAAGCCGGAAGTATCAGTACCTATACGGCTGTCTCTACCGGACATTTTGCTGCCATTATTGCTGCCCTTTCAGCCTATGTAGCCCCTGCAATATTTGCCTGGCCTGCTGAATTATTATTATTAGAGCATGTGCTCGATAGTATTTTGCCAGGGTCATTTACCCATATTGCCTTAGGGTTATTGTGGTTTTTTGCCATACTTAATATTTTAGGTATTGATTTATTTGCTTCAATTCAGGGTGTCATTTCGTACACTATGATGGTGACTTTATTTGTAATTGGATTTTCAGGTTTTACGACTGCAACGGCAAATGGGTATAGTGCAATACAAATAGGGCAGTCACTGCTTCATCCTGGAAGTTCAGTATTTTCATTGGTATTAATGGCACTTTGGGCTTTTACTTCATTTGAGGTAGTTTGTGATTTAATTGAAGAAGCAAAAAGCCCACAAAAGCATCTTCCGAAGGCTATGTTCTTTGCCAATATAACCATGCTTTTGGCTTACAGCTTAATTGCTTTTACTGCAATGAGAGTGGTGCCTGCAGCGCAGTTGGCCAATACAGACATACCTCACTTGGTTCTGGGCAAAGCTTTGTTAGGTGATACTGGGAAAATAATCATTGCTGTTTTAGCTATCACCACAACTAGTGGAGCGACTAGTTCTGCTTTAGCAGCTCTCCCAAGGTTACTTTATGGTATGGCACATCATAAACAATTGCCTTCGAATTTTATGAGATTACACCCGAAATGGAAAACACCATGGTTTGGCATTTTAGTTTTTGCTGTTGTAACAAGTATTCCAATTTTGATTTTTGGAAAAAATCCTGAAGCACTCTTGATGTTGCTTATTTCAGCGGCAAGTTGTTGGTTGCTTACATATATTATTGCTCATATTAATTTAATTGTGCTACGAAATAAATATCCTAAACATAGTCGCCCTTTTAAGTCACCTATGTATCCATTACCACAACTTGTAGGAATAACAGGAATGGCTTTTGCCTTCTTCAATTGTGCACCAACGCCGGATTTGCGGTCAAAAATATATTTTAATACTGCATTGTTTATTGGACTAACAGCTACATACGCTTTTTTTTGGGTTAAGTTTAAAATGAAAAAAAGATTGTTTGAGGCAGAAGCAATAGAGCAAGCGATAAAAGATTAAATAGTAAATAAGTTTCACTTATTTTGTGATGACTATTTATAAAATAAAAAGTTGCCTAGCGACAAAATACGGCACCAAACATTTAGGAAACTCCGCCTAAGTTTGTGGCCTCACAAACGATAAGCAAAGCAGTTTGGCAATTTGGCGGGGCGACGAATATATTCTTAACTTTTTGTTCAATATTCGGCTTCAGTCCCAGCCGATGAACAACGCCAAGTTATAGAACAGACAATGAACTTTTATTTATAAATTTTATCCTTAGTTGGTAACAACACTTATTGCCGTTGTTACCCATTTCGGCCAAACACTATAGCCAACCTTTAATTTAGGTTAGTTTTGTTTTATGGCAAATCCTTAAATCAAACAAAAATTTCAATATTCTTGGCTTTTTAAATGTTTGAAAAAGAGTCGTTTGCTCGTTTGATTGGTCGAAATGGCCAACCAAAAAATAGATTCAGGAAAATTTATTAATTTTGTAGTACAATTCAAATAATAATTTATCTAAAATGAAGAAAAGAATCATTTGTTTAGCTTTAATTTTTTGTTTTATCAATCTTATTTCTCAAGGGCAATCTTTTAGCATAAGTGCGAACAAGCGTTATATTTTGAAAGAGGGCAAGCCGTTTTTTTGGATGGGTGATACCGCTTGGGAGCTTTTTCATCGGCTGGATAGAGAAGAGGCAGAGTTTTATCTTAAAAAGCGAGCCGCTCAGGGCTATACAGTGATCCAAGCAGTGGCACTAGCAGAATTTGATGGTTTGCGAGAAAAAAATGCCTATGGTGAAGTACCACTTATTAATGAGGACCCCACAAACCCCAATGAAGCCTATTTCAAACATGTTGATTATATCGTAGATAAAGCAAATGAGGTAGGAATAAATATTGGTTTTTTGCCAACTTGGGGCGATAAATTAAATAAAATGCAATGGGGAAAGGGTCCTGAAGTTTTTAATGTAAGTAATGCCAAAATTTACGGAAAATGGCTGGGCGAAAGGTATAAAAATAAGAAAAATATCATTTGGATTTTGGGTGGCGACCGTATTCCAAGAAATGATTCAAAGGACGTGGAAGTATGGCGAGCCATGGCTGCAGGTATTGAAGAAGGAGTAGGAGGGAAGGCAAATGCACTAATTACCTACCATCCACAGCCAAATAAAGAAGGGTCAAGTGAGTGGTTTCATGCCGACGAATGGTTTGACTTCAATATGTTTCAGACTGGGCATTGCCGTGACAACAACGTTTATGATAAAATTAAAGGTTCTTATGATCGCAATTTAACGAAACCAGTTATTGACGGAGAGCCTATTTATGAAGACCACCCTGTTTGCTTCAACGCCAACGATTTAGGTATTTCAAATGCCTATGATGTCAGAAAATCAGCTTATTTGAACCTTTTTGCGGGTGCTTTTGGGCATACTTATGGCTGCCATGATATTTGGCAAATGTACTCGCCAAAGCGTGATGCCGTGAATAACCCCCATATTTTTTGGCAACAAGCTCTTGATTTGCCAGGTGCCAATCAAATGAAATATGTGAAGCGGTTAATGGAATCAAGACCTATTTTGGATAGAGTTCCTGATCAGTCTTTGATAGTTGAAAATAATTTAAGTGCCTATGAAAGAATACAAGCTACACGAGGAATTGATTATGCTTTTGTATATACTGCTTTTGGCAAACCTTTTACTGTTAATATGGGGAAAATTGCTGGTAATCAAGTGTTTGGATATTGGTATAGCCCAAAAAATGGCGAAGTGAAAGAAGTTGGAAACTTTGAAAACAAAGGCACAAAATTATTCACTCCGCCATCCACTGGCTATGGACAAGACTGGGTATTGGTTTTAGACGATATGAGTAAAAAATATCCAAAACCATAGAAATGGGCACCTTACTTAGGAGGAAAATTTACCCCATCGATTTCAAATGATGTAAAGTATGATAAACCGTAAACATCATCATTTCTCTTACGGTTAATTTCCCTAAAAGTGGATGTGGTATTAAGTAATTATCTAAACTTTCTTCTGTCCAATTTTTCTCTAGTTCTTTGGCCAAATCATCGTATTGTTTTTCGAATTTTTTCAATAATTCATCTTTTGTAAAATGCTTATTGCTCTTTGGCCCAAATTTGTTTACAGTTGGGTTTCTCTTTGCGAGTAGTTCCCAATATTTTTCAACCAATTTTTCATAGGTTCTGCTGGGTCTGTTTGGTTTACCAACCCATGCCGTCATTATAAATTTCGGTAAAAGAAATAACTGGTTCAACGGCTTTATTGAATAATATAAATGCTCAATATGGCCTCCTGACGACCATTTTTCACCTTTTTTTGTGAAAAAAGTATCTACGTCAATAGCTTCGCAAGTTTTTATAACCAACTCTTTGTTAGCCACTAGGTTTTTGATGATTTCTGATTTTTCCATTTTTTCTAATTTATATAGTTTTTCAAATCATTCAATGCCAATTCCCAAATATTGCCATTTGATCTTTTATTAAAAAAGCCAAAATGCCCAATCTCTTGTCTATTAAAGTCTTTAGGATTTAACTTAACTATTTCTATTGGGTGTTTTGAAATTACATTACTCCAAAATCTATTCACAGAACGTTCGTTTGATATAGGGTCGTCTGAAGCATAATAAACTTTCACAGGAATGGGGAAATCTTTATAGGCTCCCGTTGGCACTGTAATACCGTATTCTTCTTTATTGAAAAAATAGTCGGGAACACTGCACCATCTTCGCCAGTCTAATGTAATTCCTTTAGGCAAATTTTCCATAATGCCTAATTTCTTTGTGGCGGTATATCCAAATAAAGTATGTGTGATTGGCGCAATAATATAAAAGAAATAGAGTGTTTGTATTTTATAAAATAAGGGCATGAAATGCCAATAACCAACAGAAGTGGCTACAGTAATCATTGCTTTAGCTTTAGATAAATTAGGCATAAAGCCCACTTTTTGGCCACCTACGCTATGCCCGAATATAATTTTGACTTTTTTGGGATATCTTTTATCTAAATATTCCATGGCGGCTGTCATGTCTAATTGGCTCCAATCAAGGTATTTGACATCGAACCCTTTGAGGCCTGTTTTAGGAATTGAGCCACCGATTCCTCTATAGTCGTAAAGCAAAACGGCGAAACCATTTTCAGCTAAAAAACTTGCAAATGAAATATAAAAAGTTTTAGGAGTGGCAGTTGCACTATTTAAAAGTATGGCCAGTTTTACTTCGCCTTCGGGTTCAAGTAGTAGGCCGTCTAATTCAAATTTATCAGCGCAAATTATTTTTACATCCTTTTTAGTCATTATTTGAAGTATTTAATAAAACTATCGTTTGGTAAAAATCGGATATTTATTATAATTCTCCAAACTTTTTTGTATAATTTTCTAAAAATAATTGATTGATGTGGTGGTTAAGATGCTTGAGGTAGTCCTGAGCTACAAATTCTAAACTTACCAATTCTGGCGTTTCTTTTCCCCAATTTGTTAAATTTCCGTAGTATTTTGTAGGTAAGTTTTTCAAAAGAACACAAAAATGTTTATTCAAAACCACAAATAAATCAACAAGATCTATAATATTATAGTGTTGATAATCAGCAGCTTTAACCCAAATATTTTGATTATAAATTATATTTTCATTTTCATTATATTGCCCAACAACAATTCTTCTTATGTTATTTTGAGCTGAGTCGATAAGATGTCCCAATATTTCTTTTTTAGACCAAGCTTCCGGGCTTTTTTTAAAACTTAACTCTGAATCTTTGGTGTTGATTAATTTATTTTCAACTTCAAATATTCTTTGCTTTATTTCATGAATTAATTGATCCATTAGGAATATTTTATTTTCACCGATTTACCAGTTTTTACAGCTTTTACTATTGCTTCCATAATTATTTGGTCTTTGAGGCCCTCTTCTCCTGAAATTTTGAAAGGTTTGTTGTTGAGAATTGAATCGGCAATTCCATCGAGCATTAGTGTTTGATGGTGCGTATGCGGGAAATCCATCGGTCCTTTGCTGGTATTGCCTTTTATTGGACCATAGTCGTAAGCGGGCTGCATTTCTAGATTTCCATTTTCATAATGAACAGCCAATTTATGGGCATTAAAGGCATAACTACTCATACCATGGGCTATGGCACCACTTGGAAAAGTCAGCTGCCATTGGTAAGTTTCTTCAATATCACGATATATTTCTGGCTCAGTTTTAAAAGCTTGCGCAGTTACCGAAATCGGTTCCTCACCTGTTGCATATCGGCTGGCGTTTATACAATAGATGCCTACATCCATAAAAGCGCCGCCACCCGAAAGGGGATAATTCATGCGCCAAGCCTTTAAATCACGATTTTTCCAGGCAAATTTCCCGTCAACAAACTTCACCTTTCCAAAATCTTTATCTTTGGCTAATCGCATAACCTCATTAGTAAAAGGCTCATAATGAAGCCTATAACCAATTGATAGCGATACATTATTGGCTTTGCAAACTGCTATCATTTCTTTGGCCTCTTTCACATTCATCGACATCGGTTTTTCACACATCACGTGCTTGCCAGCTTTCGCAGCTCTAATTGTAAAGGGTGCATGCATCGAATTAGGCAACACAATATACACCGCATCAACATCAGGATTATCCTTTATGCTATCAAAATTTTCATAATTATAACAATTTTTTTCAAGTAAATTATGTTTTGCCATCCAAGCTTCTTTTTTAGCTGGTGTACCCGTAACAATACCAACAAGCTCACACATTTGAGACTGTTTTAGGCCTGGCAATAGTTGATTAGTAGCATAACTTCCTAATCCACAGAGTACTACACGTAACTTTTTGCCTTCATATTTCTCTCCTAGCGTCTCTTGGACGTTATTTTCAATATTTGCAACTGTTTTCAAGTTTGAAAAAGGTACTAACGCTGAGGCTATAGAAATTTTTTGTAAGAAATTTCTTCTTGTATTTTTCATGATAAGTTTTATGATATGTTTTTTAGTTTTTAAATAGTAAATCTTGAAGTTCCCTAAATACTTGTTTTTTTTTAATTTTTCAACTCAAATCTTAATTTTAACTTCTTATTTCTCCCTTCTAATTTCTCAAATTCATTTATTTTTAAGATATAATTTTTCATAAATTGTAATCCAATCATTTACAGTGAATTTTTGGCATAATTCTCCAATTAATTCATAGGGAATTTTATCAAATTTACTAAAGCGAAGGCATGATTTCCCCATGTCTAACTTACAGCCTGTTTTTGCATATTCGTTTTTAAACCAAGCCATTACAGCTTCGCTACTATAAATTCCCATGTGGTAAAGAGCAATGAAGTTTTTCTGAGAAGCCAATGCCAAAAAAGGTAAAGGAAGCTTAGGATTACAATGGTAGCCATTGGGATAATTCGTTTTGGGTACTATGTACCCTAGCATGCCATAGCTCATTTCCTCTTTAAAACCGGCAGGCAAGTTTTCCAAAATAATACTTCGAATTTTATTAATGACTTGCTTTCGCTCATCTGAAAGTTCGTTTAAATATTGTTCGGGAGTTGAAGCTGCTGACTGCATGTAATTACTATTTTTTAAATTTCAAATAATCATTTCCACTTTTTTTGTCACTTAGCCACTTTCAAATTTTGCCATTTTCACACTTTGCCTCTCCGTGACTTAAAACCTACTCATTACCCTATTATATACATCCCTCAAATATTTATCGCCACCATAAATTTTAGTAAGCATAACAGCCCCTTCAAATTCCATAACTGTTTGTTCTGCAAGCTTTTGTGAAGTTTCATCAGAGAATTTTGTTGCATAAATTGTTTTCATACTGAGCATCCAGCCATCAAATATTTTCACCAAAACCACTCTGAATTGGGGTATGGAAAGCCCAGTTTCTAACGCCATATTTCCAGCGATACAGCCACCTTCTTTCATGAGCATTGATTTGGAAAATTGCTTTAATAGCATCTCCATTCTATCACGAGGACTCAATTCTAATTTGTTTGCCAATGGAAAAATTTTCGATTCTAAATAGGATAATATATTGGCGAGCACCTCAGTCATTAGTACTTCCTTGCTATCAAAATAATGGTAAAAACTTCCTTTTTGAAGTTGGCATGCAGTGGCAAGGTCGCTCATTGCCGTGTGGTGATAGCCGTTTTTTCGGAATACATCTAATGAAATATCTAGTATTTCGGCTTTTGTGATTTTTTTAAGAGGCATATTTTATAAAACGATAGTTTTATACAAAAATACTGAATTTTGTAAGTTTTTAATATTTAATATAAAAAAATTGTTCGATTGAAAATATTATTATTTAGCATTTTAGTAGTAAATTGTATACATAATTAATATTTATCCCTATTCTAGTTTTTTGTAAAACTAATTTGTATCGAAATTTGTGCACAAAAGTAGTAAGGTTTTATATTTATTGTGAAAAATCAATATTCATCTATACACTTTACATCCTAATTGCTGTTCATCAATAAATAATTATTAATTCATGAAGTTTTATAGTTTCTTTTTTATTTTAAATGTTACTTTTTTAACTTCTATTTTTGGACAAAATCAAGATAAATATGTAAGAGAAAGACCTTCAATTGAGATATTTAAAGCTAAACAACCAATTAAAATTGATGCAATAATTGATGAGAATGATTGGATTGAAGCCAAGTATACCTCTCTATTCCACCAAGTGCGACCCTTTGACTCTTCTTACGCAAAACTTCAAACGGAGGTAAAAGTCACTTTTGATGATCAAAACTTATATGTATTTGCCAAATGCTATCAGAGTAAAAACATTATCACAATTTCAACCTTAAAAAGAGATTTTGATGGAAATACTTCAGATATTTTTGCGGTAAACTTAGATACATTTAGGGATCGGCTTAATGGTTTCCAATTTGCTGTAACGCCATATAATGTACAGCGGGAAGGTTTAATCACAAACATTGACGCCCCTCAGTCAAATTTCTGGGACAATAAGTGGTATTCTGCGACCAAAATTTACGATGATTTTTGGATAGTAGAAATAGCAATTCCTTTTAAATCAATAAGATACAAAATTACTAAAGATAATATTTGGGGACTTAATTTTGCTAGGAATGTTCTAAAAGCAAACGAAATTTCTACTTGGGCACCTGTGCCCAGAAACTTCAGACCATCAAATTTGGCTTATGGTGGAGATTTGATTTGGAATGTTCCTCCGCCTGATCCTGGTGCAAATATTGCTATAATTCCTTATGTTTCTGGGAGTTCATTAACGGTTTTTCAACGGAATGAAGGACTTGCTTTTACTAAAAAAACGAATGTTTTTAGTTCTGGTTTTGGTGGTGATATGAAAATTGGGATTGGTTCATCATTAAATTTGGATTTGACCTTTAATCCCGATTTTTCTAATGTTGATGTTGACCAGCAACAAACTAATTTAGTGCGATTTGAGCTTTTTTACCCTGAACGAAGGCAGTTTTTCCTTGAAAATAGTGATTTATTTGGCACTTTTGGCTTTCCAGCAACTCGTCCATTTTTTTCAAGAAGAATTGGTATTGCTTATAATCCTGTAACAAATAATAATGAAGCTGTAAAAATATTAGCTGGAGCTCGATTAAGTGGTAAAATAAATAACAACCTGCGAATAGGATTGTTGAACGCACAAACTCAAAAAATAAATTTCGGCAATGATAATTTACTACCTACAGCCAATTATACTGTAGCTACTATACAACAAAAGGTATTTTCACGCTCTACAATTTCCGCCATTTTTTCTAATAAAATATTAGGATTGAATACTATATCAGAGGCACAAAAGCCACATTATCAGCAGTTTAATAGGGTAGTGGGGATAGAATATAATTATTTTTCGGTGAATAATAGGGTGGACACCGAGACTTATATTCACAAATCATTTTCACCAAAAAATAACGACGATGCCACAAGCATGGCAAATTATTTGGGGTACCACCACCCTAATTTTGATTTGAATTTGGGAATTTCCCGAATTGGGAAAAATTACGATCCAGAGATGGGTTTTGTGCCTAGAAATGGAATTTTATCATTTTTTTGCCCTGTGAAAATTATTTTAAATCCGAAGGGTAATATAAGTAAACATATAAACAGTTATGCCTTAGGTTTATACCTAACAGAGATAATTTATGACTTAAAAGGTAAATTATTGGATAGAAATATTAACCCTTATTTTAGAGTTGAAAGTCCATCTGGTAGTAATATGTTTATGGGTTATGGTACGGTTTATACTTATTTATTTAACGAATTCGATCCAACAAATTCAAGTTTGAACCCCAATCCAGATAAATCTAATAATGGTATTCCATTACCAATTGGCGCTTATAACTTTAGTAGTTTTTACTCCGGTTTTGAGTCAGGTCAAAGAAATAATATTTCTGGCAAATTGGGTTTTGATACTGGTAATTTTTTTAATGGAAAATCTACCAAATTTTCTGGTGTGATTAATTATAGGCTTCAGAAAATAGGTGTTTTTTCATTGAATTATGAATATACAAATTTGGTTTTTCCTAAACCTTACAATTCTGCAAAGTATTGGCTGATAGGCCCTAAGGCTGAAATTTCTTTTAGCAAATCATTGTTTGTCTCGAATTATTTTCAATATAATACTCAAACAAATAATTTTAATATTAATTCGAGGTTGCAATGGCGCTTTAAACCTGTTTCTGATATGTTTTTAGTATATTCCGATAATCGCTTTGCTCAAGACATTAAAGAATATGGTGTCAATTCCTTTACCCCAAAAGGCAGAGCACTTATTTTTAAAATTACGTATTGGTTGAATGTATAGAAAAGTAGGATGTCAAAAGAGTCGTAAGTTGGAAAAAGGCTTAAGTTAAAAAAAGTCATAGGTCACTTCAATACCTATGACTTTTTTTGACTTATTTTCGCTTACGACTTAATCAACATTCTCAAAGACAATTTCTCCATTTTTGTTCAACTCCATCATAATTATTTCGTCTTTTTTAATTGAATTGGCCAATATTTCTTTTGACAAAGTATTTAAGATTCGTTTTTGAATAACTCTTTTCAAAGGCCTCGCTCCATATTGTGGATCATAGCCTTCATTGGCCAATGCAGTAAGTGCATCTTCGCTGGCTTCTATAATTATTCCTTGCTCCAAAAGCCTAGCTTTAACTTGATTAAATTGTATTTCTACTATTTTTCGTAAATTTTCTTTGTTCAATGGTTCAAACATTACTATTTCGTCAACACGATTGAGAAACTCAGGACGAACCACTTTTTTAAGAAGGTCTAGCACTTCTTCTTTGGTTTTTTCCATCACTATTTGGTCATTCCATCCTTCCATTTCAGCCATTTTTTCTTGAATTATGTGGCTTCCTATATTGGAAGTCATTACAATAATTGTATTTTTAAAGTTGGCTACTCTGCCTTTATTATCTGTTAAACGGCCGTCATCAAGTACTTGTAAAAGTATGTTCCATACGTCGGGATGGGCCTTTTCAATTTCGTCAAACAGTACTACAGAATAAGGTTTTCTTCTGACGGCCTCTGTCAATTGGCCACCTTCATCATAACCTACATAACCAGGAGGAGAGCCCACAAGCCTACTTACCGCATGTTTTTCCTGATATTCACTCATGTCAATTCTAATCAATGCATTTTCATCGTTAAACAAATATTCGGCTAAGGCTTTAGCAATTTCAGTTTTGCCTACCCCTGTAGTACCTAAGAAAATAAACGACCCAATTGGCCGGCGGGGGTCTTGCAAACCTGCACGAGAGCGTCGAACTGCATCTGATATTGCAACAATTGCTTCTTCTTGTCCAGCAACTCTTTTACCTAATTCAAGTTCCAAATGTAAAAGTTTTTCCTGCTCACCTCTTAGCATTTTTTGAACGGGTATTCCTGTCCACTTTGCCACAACTTCTGCAATATTTTCTGGTGTTACCTCTTCTTGTAACATCTTGTTTTCATTACTATTTTCGGCTTTTTTCTTTTGATTTTCTTTTAATTTATTCTCAGCCTCTAATAGTTTTCCATATCTTATTTCTGCAACCTTACCATAGTCTCCAGCTCTTTCAGCTATATCAGCTTCATGTTTTAGCTTTTCTATTTCCTCTTTTGCTGTCCTTATTTCGTCCAAATCGGCTTTTTCGGCTTTCCATTTACCCATCAACCCATTTTTGGTTTCATTTAATTCGGATAAGTCTTTTGCAATTATATTTTCTCTCTCTTTATTGTTTTCTCTTCTTATGGCTTCTCGCTCAATTTCCAGTTGCATTATTTTTCTTTGTATATCATCAATTTCCTCGGGTACCGAATCAATTTCTAACCTCATTTTAGCAGCTGCTTCATCCATCAAATCTATGGCCTTGTCAGGTAAGTAACGGTCTGATATATAGCGACTTGAAAGCTCTACAGCAGCAATTACGGCATCATCAGTGATTCTCACACCGTGATGTATTTCGTATTTATCTTTTATACCTCTTAGTATTGAAATGGCATCGGTTGTATTTGGCTCATCGACCAATACTTGTTGAAATCGCCTTTCTAATGCCTTGTCTTTCTCAATATATTTTTGATATTCTTTTAAAGTAGTTGCCCCTATTGCATGTAGTTCACCTCGAGCCAAAGCTGGTTTTAATAGGTTGGCCGCATCCATTGCCGACTCGCCACCTGAGCCAGCACCAATTAAAGTATGTATTTCATCAATAAATAGAACTATATCTCCATTTGAGTCAGTTACCTCTTTTATAACTGCTTTTAGTCTTTCTTCAAATTCCCCTTTATATTTTGCACCCGCTATCAACTGGCCCATATCAAGCGAAACTATTATTTTTTCTTTCAAATTTTCTGGTACATCTCCTTCTACAATTCGCTGTGCGAGACCTTCCACAATTGCAGTTTTTCCAACACCTGGCTCACCAATTAACATTGGGTTATTTTTAGTGCGGCGGGATAGTATTTGTAAAACACGCCTAATTTCTTCATCTCGGCCAATTACCGGATCTATTTTGCCAGTTTTGGCCAATTCATTTAAGTTACGAGAGTATTTCTCCAGCGACTTATAAGTTGCTTCCGCATTTTGATCTTTCACAGTGTTGTTTCCTCTTAATTCTTTTAAAGCTAATTTTAGTTCTTTCTCTGTCGTAACTGTTTTTAACAAGTGACTAATTGGGTCTTTCCCTTGTATTAATGAAAGTAAAAGTAGTTCAACTGATACGAATTCATCGTTATATTCTTTTGCCAATTTTTGACTGGCTGCCAACACTAAATTTAATTCATTACTTAGATAGGGTTGGTTATTACCTCCTGATACTTTTGGGTAATTGTTTACTATGGAATTTATCTTATTTTGAAATTGTAATTTTTCATGGTCCTTTAAAGCCAATAAATATTGTGAAGCATTTTCATCTTCCTCAAGAATCGCTTTTAACAAGTGTCCATTTTCAACTGATTGTTGTCCATTTTGAACGGCTATTTCTGCAGCCTTTTGTATTATTTCTTGCGCTTTTGTAGTATAATTTTTTAAGTCCATCTTTGTTTTTTATATAATTATCATTGCAAATCCTTTTCCAAAAGGGTATTTTAAGAAATTATGGCAGTTTTAATAGATTTTATATGAAATATATCGGACATTTTGGCATTTATATATGATTTTAGTCAGATGTAACTATGATATTTTTCATTTCCTGCAATTTATGGTTATTCTGATGGTTTAGATTAATTTTGCAATATGGATTATTTACAGGTAAAAGCTATACATATTATATTTGTAACCAGTTGGTTTGCTGGCTTATTTTATTTGCCAAGGTTATTGGTTTACCATAGAGAAGCGCATGAAAAACCTGAGCCAGATGCTAGTATTTTAAAAGGAGCCCTGGTCCAATATCAAAAATTACTCTATAAAGCAATTATGTTACCTGCGATGGTATTAGCTTTATTATCAGGTAGTTATATGGTGTATCTGAATCTTGAATTGCTTTTTGAGAATTGGATGCTATTAAAACTATTTTTTGTGCTTTTTGTGGTTATTTACCACTTTCTATGTAAAAGACTAATGGTAGAATTTGAAATTGACCAATACCGATTTAGCTCATTTCAGCTTCGGCTTTGGAATGAAGTAGCTACTATACTTTTATTTGCAATAGTTTTTCTAGTTGTGTTAAAAAACACAATTGATTGGCTTTGGGCTTTGCTATTTTTAATTATTTTTTCTGTGATAATTATGTTAGCCGTGAAATTAGCCAAAAAACGAAGAAATAGACTTCAAAAGTAATTAAGAGCAAATGTTATAAAGAGGGGTATTATTTAGGGAAGTCTAGTAATTTTTCCTGCAAATCAATAATTTGCTGCTGTAATTGAATTAGCTTTTCAGTTTTTATATTCACATACCCGTGGGGTAATTCAGCTGTTGGTATGTCTGGGTCTTCATGCTCACCTACAAGAAAAGAAGGTGATACTGCTAAAATTTGAGCCATACGCCTTAACTGCGAGTATTTAGCATCGTTTCTGTTAAGGATAGCATGTAATGTGGATTCGGTAATTTTTGATTTGTGAGCAAGTTGTAACAAAGTAATACCCCTTTCTGCTACTAAAACTCTAATTCGATCTTCAATTCTTTTCATTTTAAAAAATTTTTAAATAGGTTAGTTTTTATAATAGTTCTATTGTTGTAATAATATTGGTAAAGCTAATAACTTTCAGCTTTAACTTTATGTTTTTATAAATATATTATATAAAAAAACCAATTTAAAGGTAATTAAATTGGTTTTTCAGTACATTATAAAAAATTAAAATGGAAAAAAATTTTTTTTACCATCCATCATCAGACTTTGCTTTTGGTTTCACTGCTTTTTTCCCAGCTGTACTGGTAACTGCACCTCCAAAATTTATTGGTGTAGCCTCCAATTCGGCTTTTGAAAAAACTCTACATACTATTTTCCATTCATTACCAAATTTCAATAAGCTTAAATAATCTACATATTTGAAGTCGGCAAAGGAAAGGTCTACTGCAGCTACTGCAGCTTGCCCTACTATGCTATATGATATTATTTTAGGTTTAGCTTGCACACCGCCTTGAGGTGTTTTTGAAATAAAAGTTGCCACTGGAAACTCCAACATTTTGCCAGTAGAAGCATTAATAGTACGTAGCATCGCCGAACTATGAAATGCTTTATTTAACATTTCTGTATTGCCTTTTGTAACTCCTTCAAGGTAATTGTTTAGGCATTCCTTTACTAATGCTTCATCTTGAGCAAAAGTAAATTGGGCGCCAGAAATTAAAAAAAATATAGCAATAAGGTTTTTTCTAATTTTGAAAATTTTCTAGAATTATAAAAATTTATATTAAAATTAAGATTTAATTTAGGTAAAACGAAAAAATCAGTAAATTTATTTTTTCATTATTATTAATTCAACTTCTTTGGCACGTAAACTTTCCTTACTTGTTATTCTATTTACTTTTCCAATTGCGTCTATTCTGATAGGTTGTATGCCCCCATTCATTAATATTTTTTTTAATGAAAACGCTTTTTTATTTGTAAAAGTTTGGCTGTAGGTGCTGTCCGAACCAACATAATCTGTTACTGTAATTTTTAACCTCGATAGTGGAAAAGCCTTCATTATTGCGCCAATATTTGAAAAAACCTGAGATGGATCATTTAAAACCACAATACCAGAGTTTTTAAATGTAGGCCTAGAACTTACTAAATTTCGGGTATTAAATTTTGTGGAATCTGTTAAAAAGTTTAGAACACTAAAATCTAAATTGCCTTTTTCAAGTATTAATTTTTGTCCGTTTGGTAATATTTGTTCCTCCATTTCAACTAAAAGTGTATCACCTGTAACATTTAAAGGGGCTGAGTCTAACATTTTTGGCTTTAATGAATCTATTTTTATAGAATTAATATCAACTAGGCTATCAGATGGGTTTATTTCTTGATCGGCTTTGTCATCTATTTGGTTGTAAAAATAAAAGCCAGCTGCTCCTAAAAGAATTAAGCCAAATATGCTTGGGATTAACCAGTTTTTCAAATTGAACCCACCACTTTTATTTTGACTATCCGAACTTGAATAAGTGGCATGTGATTCAGTTGATTTTTGTTTTTCGTTTTTGTTGCTAAGAGAAGTGCTTGTGGTAATAATTGAACTCCCTAAAATAATCAAATTACCCAAGCCAATATGTTGCGATAGTTTTTCAATTAAATTTTTTGGTGCATTCTCAATTAAAAAATCTTTTTGGTCGGCAAATAGCTCAGCTAGTCCTGCCAAATCTAATGATTTAGATGTTGAAACTTGTTTCAACTTGTTTAAAATCAATAAAGTAACTATTCCATTAGTTCTGTTGGCGGAGTTATTCCTCACGCCTGAGTAGGATGAAACAAAGGTTATTAAAGGGCTTTTTTTATCTGGAATTATTTTACTAATAAGTGCATTTCCTTCATCTGCTAACTTATTTATTTTGTCGTTAGGAAATATTGAATCGATTGCGCTATGCAAACTGAAATTACCACTATTTGTTAAGGTGTGAAGTAAATGTAACCCACTTTCGGTAGAAGCCCTTTTCATAAATGCCAATAACAGCGATATAATTGAAGTTTCTACAGTAATTGTGGTCTTTTCAACGGTTTCACCATTTGCGGCGGCAAGCGAACTCATCAAATCTTGATTTATATCTTCTTTTATTGATTCTACTATATTCATTATTTTTTTATTTGTATTCAGTATTAATAATTTAGAAAAATTTTATTTTAGTGGTGGATTTGAAAATCATAATCTTATAAACCTTGAAATTGTCTTAAAAACCGGATGTCATTTTCAGTAAACAAACGTAAATCATTCACTTGATATTTTAACATAGTTATTCTTTCGATTCCCATACCAAAGGCAAAACCAGAATATTCAGTTGGGTCTATACCTACATTTTCTAATACGGCGGGGTCAACCATGCCTGAGCCCGCTATCTCAACCCAACCACTATATTTGCATACATTACAGCCTTTGCCTTTGCATATTAGACAGGATATATCTATTTCAGCGCTGGGTTCGGTAAATGGAAAGTAAGATGGGCGATAACGAACTTTTGTGTTGGATCCAAACATTTCTTTCACAAAGTGGTAAAGCGTGTCTTTTAAGTCTTTAAAACTAACTTGTTTATCTACATATAATGCTTCTACCTGATGGAAGTAGCAATGCGCCCTTGCGGAGATGGCTTCATTTCGAAATACCCTTCCTGGCATAATACTTCTGATAGGCGGTTTTGAATTTTCCATCAACCTAATTTGAACATTTGAAGTATGTGTTCTTAATAATAAATCATTTTCAGTTTTAATATCACTTTTTTCAATAAAAAAAGTATCCTGCATTTCCCTTGCAGGGTGGTTATCGGGGAAGTTCAGCGCTGTGAAATTATACCAATCAGATTCTATTTCTGGCCCATCTGAAACATTAAAACCCATTCGTTCAAATATTTCAATGATACGTCTTCTTACTATATTTAATGGGTGAAGCGTACCTAGTACATTTGGTGTGGTGGGTAAAGTAAGATCGTACTCAGGCTTTATCTTAGTTTCAAGGCTATTATTTAACTTTAATTGAGCAGTTTCAAATACTGATTGTGTAAGATTTTTTAGTTCATTCAATTCCATGCCAACTGCTTTTCTCTCATCAGCTGGGATAGATTTTAATTGGTCGAAAAGACTAGTTACTAGCCCTTTTTTTGAAATAAATTTCAAGCGGAATGCCTCTAAACTATCTTTATTTTCAATTTCGATCGACTCAATTTGAAGTTTTACTTCTTGAATATCTTGTTTCATTAATTGTTCTATAACCTTGAATTTGCGGTTTTTATCCAAAATACTTAAATACAAAGTTAGCCAATTTTTAGTAAAAATCTTTGTTAGAATTAGTCATTTGCGTTAATAAATTGATTTGATATTAGTAAAAGATGGTGGTTGTATTCGAAACCCGTAATTATACCCGATTTAATAATTCAGGAAAATTTGCTCTAACATCATAGCAATTTCTTTGGTTATTTTGCATAAGAATTTATTATAAAAGTTTCAATCTGAATCATATAATTACTGTTTTTTTGTTGAAAATTAATTAACTTTATATACAAAGCAACCTTATAATTTATGATTTTGTTTGAACCACAAAAAAATTGCTAAACCTTTTTAAAATGAAAATAATATGAATACTTCACTAAATCGCTCTAGTAGCAGCGTAAATTTTATGCCTAACGATGTAGTACTATTAAAAGGCAATGGTAACTACACCTGGATTTATTTGGCTAATGGTACACGAAAACTATTATGCAAAACTATGCATACCATTTTGGATGAGCTACATTTTATTCATTTTGTAAGAACTCATAAATCTTATTCCGTAAATATGAATCATATAAGATCCCAAGATATGGTTAATGACCACACTTTATTAATGACAAATGGAATGGTGGTAGAAGTTTCAAGACGAAAAAAGAAAGAATTTTTATCGATGGTAAACCTTCAATGTTTTATAGGAGATAGTTAATAAAATAAGTTTTAGTAAATAAATGGTTAGAATTAAAAAAAGCATTGATTTTCAATGCTTTTTTTTTACTTTTTAGTTTTCTGGCGGCTATTTTTCCAAAGATTATTTCACCATTATTACTATTTCCTAATCTGGGTTTAAAGTATTCTATAAGAAAGTGTTACCAACCAGCCTTTTGCTTTCGGGGCAAACTCTGTATCGTCCAATTTTATAGAGGTAATTTCAGAAATACTCCCTTCATGCCTAACATCAAGGCCCAATTTTCTGATGTCGACACCCGCACCAATTTGATAACTGTACGATGCTTTATTGAAGGTATCAGTAATATTATTGTTTGAATAATATTTTAATGCCTCTCTTAAATTTTGATTAGAGCCTATATTTAATGAGGCAACAGGGCCAGCGTTTATTCTAAATATTTTCAACATTCTGTAACCAATAAGCAAGGGCAGGTCAATATTAGTGTAAGATACCTTAATTGCTTGTGTAATTTTAGTTGCTGATGGGTTATTAATATCAGTTTTTGCAAGGTCGATAGTACCTCCTTTAGTAGCCACATATAATTCTGGACCAAAATAAAACTTTTTTCCAATTCGAGAATATAAGCCTATAACTGAGCCTTTGCGGGTTTCATAACTCTGAGTTAGATTATCTTTCAATATTTGGCCGTCATAACTCCAAGGTTTGCCGTCTTTCAAAGGAGTTGTGATGAATTTGCCCGTTTTTAGTTGAGCCAAATTAAGGCCTCCTTTTAATCCCACTTCGAAAAAATTTTGGGTGAAAGCGCTTCTTGAAAAAAGCAATAATAGCACTAATAAGATTTGTCTGTTTTTCATTTATTTATTATTTAATTTTTATAAATTATTATATGAATAAATTGTGCCAATTTTGTTGAAATCATTATTTTTTTAAATATTTGTTGAAATAGATTTAACTCTCTTGTGATTTTCTTTTTTTGATTCTTGGTAAATTAAAAGAATAAATATCTAAACTTATAACGCAAATTAAATCCAATTAGCATTGGATTGATATTAAAATTCAATTAATTATAAATAAATTGGCTAAATCAAGATCAGTATTTTTTTGTCAAAACTGTGGCTATCAGGCAGTTAAGTGGCTAGGAAAATGCCCAACCTGCAACGAATGGAATACTTTTGTTGAAGAAGTTGTACAAAAAGAAAGTAGTGAGAAAGGAGGATGGAGGCAAAGTTCAACTAATAATATTGTTGAAAAACCTAAAGTAATTTCTGAAATAGAGTGGACTTCTGAAGAACGAATTTTGACATCAGATTTGGAGTTAAACCGTGTTTTAGGTGGAGGAATTGTATTGGGGTCGTTAGTATTGATAGGAGGGGAGCCAGGTATTGGTAAGTCAACATTGATGCTGCAAATTGCTTTGGGACTTAAAAATCATAAAATATTGTATGTATCTGGGGAAGAAAGTGCCTCTCAAATAAAGATGCGGGCTGAACGCCTCGAAAATACCAATGACAATTGTTATGTGCTTGCCGAAACTTCATTTCAAAATATTTTCAAACAAATTGAAACTTTAGTGCCTGATATTTTAGTAATTGATTCAATACAAACATTGGCCTCGAGTTTTGTTGAGAGTAGCGCAGGAGGTGTATCCCAAGTAAGAGAATGTACCGCTGAATTGATGAAATATGCAAAGGAAAGTGGAGTACCTGTATTTTTAATAGGCCATATTACAAAGGATGGCTCATTGGCTGGACCTAAAGTATTAGAGCATATGGTTGATACCGTTTTGCAATTTGAAGGCGATAGGCATATGACCTATAGGATACTCCGAACCACAAAAAATAGATTTGGGAGCACTTCTGAGCTAGGCATTTATGAAATGAATGCGACAGGTTTGCGGCAAGTTGAAAATCCTTCTGAAATTTTAATTTCACAACGGGATGAGCAATTAAGCGGAATTGGCATTGCAGCTATGATTGAGGGGAATAGGCCACTATTAATAGAAATACAATGTTTGGTTAGTCAAGCCACTTATGGTACTCCACAACGAAGCAGTACAGGTTTTGATGCCAAGCGCTTAAATATGCTACTTGCAGTTTTAGAAAAGCGGGGAGGCTTTCGACTAGGCATGCAAGATGTATTTTTAAATGTTGCGGGCGGCTTAATTGTGCAAGACCCAGCTATTGATTTGGCTGTAGTGGCTTCACTGGTGTCGTCACATGAAGACAAACCAATAAAAAATGAAATATGTTTTGCAGCTGAAGTAGGCCTAGGTGGGGAAGTAAGGGCTGTTAATAGAATTGAGCAGCGGATTTTAGAGGCAGAAAAACTAGGTTTTAAAAAAATATTTATTTCAAAATATAACCTTAAAGGTTTGGAAATAAAGCAGTTCGATATAAAAATTGAGCCTATTTCGAAGCTCGACGAAATGTTTAACTTACTTTTCGGTTAATAAAATCTGATGGGGCCTTGCCAAACTCTTTTCTAAAGCATTTTGCAAAATAAGCAGGATCGTTAAAACCAACCATATAGGCTATTTCAGAAACATTGAGGGTTGTATCTTTCATAATAGTAGCCGCTTTTTTTAGCCTTACATTTCTTATAAATTCATTGGGAGCTAGGTTTGATACCCCTTTCAGCTTTCGGTAAAGCTGCATTTTACTCATATTCAGTTCATTTTCCAATTGGGTTACGTCAAAGGCTGAGTTATCAATATTAGTTTCAATAATGGTAATAATTTTATTGAAAAATCGCTCCTCTGTTTCATTTTGAAGTATATTTTCAGGTATTAGGTCTTGCACTTTCCCAAATTTTTGTTTGAATACGTCTCTTGCCCTAATTATACTCTCTATTTTTTTTAATAATACATTTACATTAAAAGGCTTAGTTATATAATCGTCGGCACCAATTTCATAGCTATTTGATTTGGTTGAGTTGTTTTGTTTTGAGGTTAGAATTATAAAAGGAATATGACTGGTTTTTTCGTTTGATTTTACTTCTTTACAAAATTCAGCCCCATCCATTATTGGCATAATGAAATCACTCAAAATAACG
>JANMZR010000230.1:0-3613 GCA_031383555.1 Cytophagaceae bacterium
ACAATTTAATAAAGCATTTTTTTTAAAAAATATTTTAACTTCATTATTCCAATTGGAGGGATTTTTAAAATAGTTTAAACTAATTTTATTTTTGCTAAATCTATTAAATTCAAACGGCTGATTTTCATAATTTTCGAGAAAAATAATTAAATTTTTTGTTGAATTTCTTCGATTAGATCGAGTTATGGTTTGAGCATTTTTTATTTTACCAACAACTGATTTATATTGATTTACATCATAATTTGATAGTTTTAGCTTAATATTTTTTAATATTAGGAAAGATAAAATAAAAGTAAAAATTGTAAAATAGATAATTAAAAATACTCTTTCGTTTTTACCCATTTTAATTTTTAAAACATATTTTATTCTAAATTTATGACATCCTTTTTAGAAAACAATAAAAATATTGCCCTTTCAGTCGTTCGAATAATTGTTGGCCTATTAATGGTTTATCATGGGAAGGAAGTTTTTGACGATGGCCTTCTCACTGAATACTCAAAATGGGATCAATTTAAAAGCTTTTCAAATCCCAAACTAATTGCTACTGTTGGCAAAGCACTTGAATTTATATGCGGCCTATCGCTAACTTTTGGTTTTTTTACTAGAACTGGCTCTTTATTGTTGATATTAAGCATGTTATATATTACTTTTTTTGTCGGCAATGGCGTATTTTGGTATGGCGATCAGCATCCATTTATGTTTGTACTTTTAGGAATAATTTATTTCTTTTATGGCGGGGGAGTATTTTCAATAGATAATTTATTAGCAAAAAAATGAAAAAAACAGTTTTAATTTTACTTTTAATTTTTACTGGAAATTCAATTTTCTCTCAGAAAGCTTCCTATGACATTGTTGTTTATGGAGGCACCTCTGCGGGAGTAATTGCAGCCTATTCTGCAAAAAAATTAGGAAAATCGGTTGTACTTATTGAACCAGGAAAACATTTAGGTGGACTTTCATCTGGCGGTTTGGGGCAAACTGATATTGGAAACAAATTTGCTATAACTGGCTTATCTAGAGACTTTTACAAAAGAATCGGAAAGCATTATGGTGTTGATGAGCAATGGATTTTTGAACCTCATGTGGCCGAAAATATTTTCAATGGATATGTAAAAGAGGCTGATTTTCCTGTTATTTTTTCGAAAAGAATAGTTGGCGTAAAGAAAAAAGGTAAGTCTATTCATAGTGTAATTTTACAAGATTCTCAAAATCCATTTTCTGAAAAAAATCTGATAATAATCGCAAAGCAATTTATTGACTGTAGTTATGAAGGTGATTTGATGGCACGTGCAGGAGTAAGTTATACCGTTGGGCGTGAGGCCAATATCCAATATAATGAAACTTATAATGGAGTACAATTGCTCGATAAACATCAATTTCCAGAAGGTATCGATCCTTATATTATTCCAGGAAAGCCAAATTCGGGGCTATTATGGGGAATTTCTGATACTAAATTATTGCCCAATGGGTCAGCGGACAAAACGATACAAGCCTATAATTTTCGACTATGCCTAACTACCAATCCTAAAAATAGAATTGAAATTACACGCCCAAAGTATTATGATTCAACCAAATACGAGTTGTTATTACGACAAATTGCCATTACAAAACCAAAGGAACTTACTTGGCAATTGATGCATATTCAGCCTATGCCAAATGATAAAACTGACATAAATAACTGCGGAGGCTTTTCAACGGATATGATTGGTGCCAATTATAGTTATTCAGATGCCGATTTTGAGGGCAGAAAAAGGATTATTCAAGAGCACATTTCTTATACTAAAGGATTACTATTTTTTATTGGTCATGACCATCGCATGCCTCAACACCTTCGTGACGAAATGCAAAAGTATGGATACCCCAAAGATGAATACACAGATAATGAGAACTTTACGCCTCAGTTATATGTACGTGAAGCCCGCAGAATGGTATCTGATTATGTGATGACTCAAGCAAATTGTGAAGGCAAAACCGTTGCCCCCAACCCGATTGGAATGGCAGCTTATACTATGGACTCACATAATTGTCAAAGGTTGGTGGTCGATGGAATGGTTAAAAACGAAGGTGATGTTCAAGTAGGTGGTTTCCCACCCTATCCAATAGATTATCAATCTATTGTACCAAAAAAATCAGAGTGTAATAATCTATTTGTGCCTGTTTGTCTCTCCGCCACACATATTGCCTATGGTTCTATAAGGATGGAGCCAGTATTTATGGTTTTAGGGCAGTCGGCTGGTATGGCCGCTGTGCAGGCTATTGATTATAAAAAAAATGTTCAAGATATCGATGTTAAAATTTTGATAAACAATCTTTCAAAAAACCCAACATTGAATTAACTTTTTTTAATTCAATGTCTTTTATAAAACATCATGCTTGATTCCATCTCTCATTTAGGGGGATATTTGGTGCTAAAGTAAAAGACATTGTATTTCAAATATTTGGTTAATCTTTTTTAAGCTACTAAATTCACAATCAAATTATAATTTTCTCTATCTACAAATAAATGTATTCTATCAAAAATCCACTTTTAATAATCTTGATTTTTGCTATTTTTTCCTGCCAACGCAAATCAGAAACATCTGATCCTGAGCAATATAAAAAACTCTCAGAAATTTTGAAGAGCTATTGGAGTGATCAAGAAGTCTTCGATGTATTTGGGTCAACATCACGAGGAGGCACTAAATATAATCATATTTTCAATAATGATATCAGTTCATCTTTTATTGCAAAAGAAGACTCCTTTCGATTGGTATATTACACCGAATTATTAAAATTAAATAGAGCAGCCTTAGGCGAAAATGATCAAATAAGCTACGATATTCTCAAGAATAACTTTGAAATGGCTGAGGTTGAAAAAAAGTTTAAATTGGAATTAATGCCTATTCATCAGTTTTGGGGTACACACCTTTCTTTTATGCAGTTTGGTTCAGGTGAAAGCGACCAACCTTTTAAAACTGAACTTGACTATCAAAATTTTTTGGGTAGAATAGCAAGTTTTCCAGCTTGGGCGGATACGGCAGTAGCCAATATGCGAAAAGGTATTGCACAAGGCTATATTTTACCAAAATCATTAGTGAAAAAAGTGATTCCCCAAATGTATAATCAAGTAGTTACAGACCCTACCAAATCATTGTTTTATGGTCCGATCAATAAAGTACCTGCTTCATTTACCCCCCACCAAAAGAAGAAATTTTCGGAAGACTATTCAAAAGCAATTTCGGTTAGTATAGTTCCAACTTTTAAAAAATTAGGCGACTTTCTAAAAAATGAATATTTGCCAAAAGCGAGATTAACCTCAGGTATTGATGCCGTTCCAAACGGTGCTGAGCAATATAAATATTGGGTAAAATTTTGGACTACATCAGACATGACTTCCGATCAAATACATGAATTAGGCCTTGTTGAAGTGGATAGAATAAGAGCTGAAATGGAGAAAATAAAAGAAGAAGTTGGCTACAAAGGTGATTTGAAATCGTTTTTCAAGTACATTACAGTTGATCCTAAATTTTGTAAGTATAAAACACCTGAAGATGTGCTCAATGGGTTTAGAGATGTGCAAAAAGCAATAGAACCACAAATAAAAAAGTTGTTTAATAATGTGCCCAAAAGTAAG
>JANMZR010000262.1:0-15978 GCA_031383555.1 Cytophagaceae bacterium
TTCTTTCGCACCTATCCTTTTTTTAGAAGGTCAAGAGAATAAACTGTTTACGCCTTTGGTATTAACTAAGACATTCGCCATGATTGGCTCCGCCTTAGTTGCAATTTTTTTAGTGCCCGTTTTAATGGTTATGTTGTTGAAAGGGAAAATGCGTTCGGAAAAAAAACATCCCGTCTCTCGTTTTTTCCTTTGGCTTTATAGCCCTGTTATTCGCTTATGCCTTACATGGAAAAAAATGACAATTGCCTTGTCCGTTCTATTGGTTGTTGCTAGTATTCCACTTATTCTACAAGTTGGTTCAGAATTTATGCCGCCTTTAGATGAAGGGTCATTGCTGTTCATGCCCGTTACCATGCCCGATATTTCTAATTCAGAAATCAAACGCATCATGCAAGTACAAGATAAACTCATTAAATCAGTACCCGAAGTCGAGAATGTGCTGGGCAAAGCGGGCAGGGCAAATACCGCTACCGACAATGCCCCTATTAGCATGATTGAAACCATTGTTTTACTGAAACCTCAAGCTCAATGGCGTAAAGGCATGACTAAAAACAAGTTGATTGATGAATTAAATAGCAAATTGCAAATCCCCGGTGTCGTCAATGGTTGGACAGAGCCTATTATTAACCGCATCAATATGCTTTCAACAGGTATTAGAACGGATGTTGGTGTGAAAATTTATGGGCAAAACCTCGATACCATTAATGTTTTATCGCAAGCCTTAAAAACTGGATTGGTGGGTGTGCCAGGCGTTAAAGATTTATATGTCGAGCCGATTGTGGGTGGCAAATATGTTGAAATAAAGATTAAAAAAGAAGAAATAGGCCGCTATGGATTAAGTGTTGATGACGTAAATATGGTCATTGAATCTTCTATTGGCGGTATGAATATCACTACGACGATTGAAGGAAGGCAGCGTTTTTCTGTAAATGCCCGCTTTGCACAAGATTTTAGAAGTAATATTGAGCAATTGAAACAGTTGTTGGTGACAAGCAATGTTGGACCTATTCCACTATCAGCCGTTGCCGATATTTCTATTGCGGAAGGACCGCCCATGATTAATTCAGAAAATGCGATGCTGCGGGGTACATTGTTATTTAACATCAGAGAACGGGATATGGGCAGCACCGTGAATGATGCCAAGAAGGCGTTAGAAAGCCAGATTAAAAAACTACCAAAAGGCTATTTTATCGAATGGAGTGGCCAGTATGAAAATCAAGTGCGGGCAGAAAAGCGGTTAAAAGTATTGATGCCTATTGTTTTAATCATCATTACCATTATTCTTTATTTTACTTTTCATACCTTCCGTGAGGTGCTTATTGTCTTGTCGAGCGTACCTATTGCTTTGGTTGGCGGGGTTTATTCATTGTACTTTTTTAATGTCAATTTTTCAGTTGCCGTAGCCGTTGGTTTTATTGCTTTGTTTGGAGTAGCGGTCGAAACAGGCGTTTTGATGTTGGTTTACTTGAATAATTCACTGTTCAATCGGGTAAAAAAGAACGAACAAGCTAACAAACCCATACAAAATGAAGACATTGAAGAAGCCATTTATGAAGGTGCTGCTTTAAGATTAAGACCCAAATTAATGACGGTATTCGTTGACATTATTGGTCTTTTGCCAGTGCTTTTAGCAACAGGTACGGGAAGCGATGTGATGAAACCCATTGCCATACCATTTGTTTTTGGCTTAGTCACCTCTACGCTTTTTGTACTGATTGTATTGCCAGTCCTTTATGCGCTGGTTCGAGAATATGAATTAAAGAAAAATAGAAAATTAGTGATTGCAGAATTTAGTGATTGATTTTGAGCTAAAAAACTGAGGGGTAATTTTTAAAAAAGTGTTTAAAAGAAATGTGTTTTGCAAAATAAAGATTAATAAAATGAATCTTAAAATATTTATAATCAGCACCTTACTCACTACAAGCATTGCTAATGCCCAAGTTGTGTCCTTAGAAAATATCAAAGATACTATTTTGACCAATCACCCGACTTTAAAAATGTATGATGCCGAAGTGCGGTCAATGGACGAAGCAGCGAAAGGTGCTAAAAGTTGGATGCCACCTGAGGTTGGGGCAGGTTTTTTTATGACGCCCTACAACCCAAAATATATTAAACGAGGTGAAATGGGCGAAATGGGTATGGGGCAATTCATGATTGCTGCCCAGCAAATTCTCCCTAATAAATCAAAATTAGAAGCGGAATTTCAATATATGAAATCCATGTCGTCAGTTGAAAAAGAGAAGAAAAATGTGACTATAAACGATTTAATAACTGAAGCGAAAAAGAATTATTATGAATGGATCATCCTAAAAAAGAAACAGATTCTGCTTACTCAAAATGAGAAACTTTTGGCCTTTATGATTCAAAATGCAGAACTTCTCTATAAAAACAATATGGGTAAATTGAGTGCTTATTATAAAGCAAAAGCAGCATTGGGCAACCTGCAAAGTATGCAATTGATGTTGGACAACGACATTCAACAAAAAAGAATTGCCTTGAATACGGTTATGAGCCGAGATAAAAATACCGTTTTTGATATTGATACTACCTATTTTATTAAAGATTTTGCCAATTTCAAATTAGACAGTGCAGAAATATCCCCCATCAGAAGCGATATTAAAGCGATTGATAGAGAAATAAACTTAGCTGGATTAAAACAAAATGTTGAGCAAGCAAATTTAAAGCCCCAATATGGTTTACGTTTTGAAAACATGATAGGGCTGGCGGGGCTACCTTTACAATTTACGGCTATGGCAATGGTTAAAATTCCCTTAGCACGTTGGTCAGCCCCGATGTATAAAGCCAATATAGAAAGTCTGAGGTGGAAGAAAGAGGCCTTAACATTTCAAAAATTGATGGTGATTAATGAAATAACAGGTATGGCAAATGCTATGCGAACAGAATTCCTGGTGAAACAAAAGCAAATAAATCTGTTGCAAAACAACATTATTCCTGCCTTAAACAACAACTACAAAACCATGCAATTGGGCTATCAACAAAATACTGAAGAATTGTTTATGCTGTTTGATGCATGGGAAACACTCAATATGACGCAATTGGAATACTTAAATCAGGTGCAACAATTATTGATGATTCAAGTGGCTTTGGAGCGTATTTTAGAGATAAAGTAATTTTTAACCCCGATAATATGGATGGGTATTTTTTACGAAATATTGAAGATAAAATGAAAATTAATTACAAATACTGGTACATCGTTTTCACGATAATATTTTTTACGGCATGTAAAAATCGTGAAAAGCAAGACCATAGCCAACACAACCAAGCTGAAACAACGAAACCAGATACTATGAAAATGGCTGATGAACATAGTGGGCATAAAATGGCAATGACCAAAGCCGATACATCAAAGATACCTGATGCCCACAAAGGACATACTTTGCAGAATGTGCATGATGTACAATTAGCCTCCTTATTAAAACCTACAAATGAATATGTTATATCGTCTATTCCTGTAACCACAATTAAAAAAGATAAGGGCTTTATTGACATAAATGCCATTGGCAAAGTGGAATATGATACTCGAATGATTGGAACAATAGCGGCGAGAATAAGCGGACGCATTGAAAAATTATACGTCCGCTACAAATATCAACCTATAGAAAAAGGCCAAAAAATAATGGATATCTACAGCCCTGAACTCTTAACAGGTCAAAAAAATTTGATTTTCCTTTTAACTAACGATGCGGCTAATACTTCATTGATACAAGCTGCAAAAGATAGGTTGTTATTATTAGGTATGAGTCGAGCCCAATTACAAAATATTTTACAAAATAAAGAAGCGGTTTATTCTATAAGTATTTATAGCAATTTCAAAGGGCATTTGCACAATGCAATGGAGAAAATGGGCAATATGCCTAGTCAAATAGCTGGGCAAGCAATGGGCGTTATAAATCCCCAAACAGAATTATTGGATTTGAAAGAAGGTATGTATGTTAAAAGTGGACAAAACCTTTTTTCCATTTACAATCCTGCAAAAGCTTGGGCAGCTTTGAATATTTATACTGATAAACAAGGCTTGATAAAAAAAGGTCAAATTGTAAAAATAACACCTGAAACCGCCCCTACACGTTCCTTTGAAGGGCATATTGACTTTATTGAGCCGTTTTACCGAAAAGAAAATAGCACAATAACAGTACGTGTTTATTTTGATAATAGTGATTTAAAACTACCTATCGGCAGCCCAATAAGAGGGCTTTTAACTGTAAATACCGATAATTCGTATTGGTTGCCAGTGGAAGCGGTTACGGCTTTGGGCATAGATAAAATTGTTTTTTTGAAACAGGCAGATGGATTTATTGCCAAAAAAATAACAACAGGTATATCAGTTAATAACAAAATTCTTATACTTTCTGGTTTATCTGAAAAAGATTCAGTAGCCGTAAATGCCAGTTATTTAATGGACAGTGAAAGTTTTATTAAAATTAAACAGTAATGAAATATCAATTTCTATTTTACCTCATTCTTTTAACCGCCTGTACGGAGAAAAAGAAGGTGGAACACAGTGAACACGTAGCAGAGAGCGATGTGTACTATACGTGTTCGATGCACCCACAGATAGTGGCATACAAGCCAGGCAATTGCCCTATTTGCCAAATGCCATTAGTAATTAAGCAATCGAGCAAGTTAAGCAGCGATGAAATCCAGTTGACGGAACAGCAAATTCAATTAGGCAATATAAAAACAGATACATTACGTTTGGGAAATATGAATAATCAAACAGTTTTAACGGCTGTTTTAAATTTTGATCAGACCAAAACATCGGCTGTCAGTTCACGTGTGATGGGCAGGGTAGAAGTATTGTATTTTAAAAATATTGGTGATTATATTCACAAAGGTGACAAACTCTATGACCTATACAGTGAGGAACTCAACAATGCCAAACAAGAATATTTATCTGCAATAGCACGGCAAAAAGTGTTTGATGACAATCTTATGGTTGATTTTAATGCCTTGATAAAAAGTGCCAAACATAAATTGACCTTGTGGGGTGTGAGTGAAAAGCAAATTTCGCAGATGGAACAAGCGGGAAAAGCTAATATCACAACCACATTTTACAGTCCAAACGCAGGATTCATCACCGCTTTAAATGTTCAACAAGGCGATAATGTGATGGAAGGTGCTACCATTGTTCAATTAGCCGATTTATCTACTTTATGGGCAGAAGCACAAGTTTTCACTACACTATTTGCTCAAATTCAGTCCAATACGGCTATTATTGTCCGTGTTCCTCCTTTTGAAAATGAAGCGATTCAAGGCAAAATCAGTTTTGTGAATCCTGAAATAATACCTGATTCGAGAATTAATTTATTACGTATTTCAATACCCAATAAAAATAATAATCTAAAGCCCGGTATGGCCGCCAATGTGTATATCAACAATGGCAAACAGACTTCTTTGAGATTACCGATTGATGCCGTCATCCGAGATGCAAAAGGAGCAACCGTTTGGGTAAATTCCGGCAATAATACATTTAAAAGTAAAATGGTAGAAGTAGGTGCTGAAGCTAATAATTTTATTGAAATAAAAAACGGCTTATTATCTGGCGATGTAGTAGTTGTAACAGGTGCTTATTTACTACAAAGTGAATACCTTTTTAAAAAAGGGACAAACCCAATGGCGGGGCATAAAATGTAACCCGTTTGAAATGAAATTTTTTTTTTGCCTTTGGCGAAATTGCTTTTATTGAAACAGAAGCACACCCAAAAGGCTTTCCTCAATTAGCCAGTGTAGCCATTGACCAAGCACTGAACATTGCAAATAATTTTAAACTTTTGGCCAAAAACCAAGCCATGAAGCCTTTCAAATATGTAAATAAAGGAGGTATGGCAACTGTTGGCAGAAACAAAGCGGTTGTAGATTTGGCACAACCCAAATTGAGCTTTCAAGGTTTTTTTTGCATGGCTCATCTGGATGACCTTGCATCTTTTTTTGCTTATCGGTTTCAAAAACAAGCTGATAGTTTTCATTAATTGGATTTACAAATACTTTATCCACCGGCAATCTCTTTCACTGTTGTTTGAACCTTTGAGGAGGGTAATTACTCAAAAGATAGAGCACGTTAAATGAGCTTCCTACGCTCATCAAATTTTTTTAATAAAGTGTGAACAATTCAAACCCTTTCCATAATTATGTAACACATCTGATAATATATGCGACCACTTTTGTATTGCAATTCGCATAAAAAAAATATTATGTAACATGACAGCTATCGCCAAGAAATGATTGCCAAAGTTGTTGTTGGTATGTTTTTATCGACCTTTTCGGCCTGAAAAAAACTGCCAACGGCTGGCAGAGTCAGGAACAAGTGGCCATTTATCGCCAAGGGTAAGAACAAAGAATAGTTATAATTAAAAATTAAAAGCCAATAATTTATGTGAACAAAAATATTTAATTGGCGTAAAAAGTACGAGCGAGACGCTTGTATTAGAGGAGTACGCCTTTACGAGATTACAAAGACATAAATAATTGAAAAATAGCGAGTTATGCCGAAACAATTTATACTTATTCCGAAGGAGATTTTACTTATCCCACTTTTGAATTGAAGGCTATTAGTTATATTTTGACGAAGTAAGAAAATTGTTATTGAAAACAAAATTTAATTTTAAAATAAGCAAAATGAAACAAATAGTATTCTCATCAACTACCGTATTACTTTTCTTTATAGGTGTATCAAATGTAAAGGCGCAGGCATTAATTGATTTTGAAACAGGGATTGTTTCTACTGGTTATAATAATGTTCGCATTCCAGGTGATCGGGGTACACGCTTTTCATTAAAGGACGATCTTACTCCAAAATCAGAATTATTCTACAGAATTAGATTGAATTATACCCTAAAATCTCGTCATACAATTTCACTTTTGTATGCTCCACTTGAAACAAAATCTGAAGGTAGGGTGCTAAAAGACATTTTATTTGAGGGCATGGTGTTCCCTGCCAATACTCAACTTGTTGGCACCTATAAATTCAATTCTTACAGGCTTACCTACCGATATGCCTTTGTGAAAAAACCAAAGTTTGAGTTTGGTTTAGGACTCACCGCAAAAATCAGAGACGCAAAAATCGCACTTTCTTCGTCTGGATTAGTAAAAGAGAAAAGCAATGTAGGATTTGTCCCCATTATTAATTTTAAGCTATTTTGGAAAATAGACAACAAATTCGGGCTATTGCTTGATGGCGATGCCCTAGCCGCACCGCAAGGCAGAGCCGAAGATGTTCAGCTTGCTGCAACCTTTAACCTGTCTGACAATTTAAATATACGTGCAGGCTATCGCATTCTGGAGGGCGGTGCTGACAATGATGAAGTGTATAATTTTGCTTTATTCCATTATGCTTCTTTGGGGCTGTCTTATACTTTTAAGAACAGGAAAAAGTCAAATTGAAAATATATAACTTTCTAAATTTAACTGTGGTAGGCGATGAGTTGTTTTATGCTTATTTAGTTGACAACCAAGCCATTGTGATGCCTGAAACAATAGACACCATTAGGGCTTTGACAGGTATTGAAACTTTAGCCAAAAACTCGATTCGCAAAACAAATAAATCCTTAGGTATTAAAAGTGGGCGTTTTATTTAATAACTTGATTTCCGCCTACCATCTTTTCCAAAAACATGTGAATTACATAACTTTTAGATAAAATAATATAACATAAAAAATTCAAAATCCACAATCTTTACCTAAATAATAAAACTAAAATAAGATGTGGAAAGAAGAAAATAATCAGTTGAAAAAGAGCTTTCAATTTACAGATTTTGTGGAGGCTTTTACCTTCATGACTAGAGTAGCTTTTGCAGCCGAAAAAATGCAACATCATCCTAATTGGAGAAATGTGTATAACAAGGTAGAAATTAATCTTTTTACACACGATAAAGACAACAAAGTGACAGAAAAAGACCGAGAGCTGTCCAAAGCAATTGATGAAATTTGCGAAAATATAAAGATACAATCAATGTAATGTCTCATTTGAATTGGTAAACTAAAAAGTTTTTTTTTAACCCAAAATATAAATTACATAAACATGTGGAAAGAAGAAAATAATCAATTGAAAAAGAGTTTTCAATTTTCAAATTTTGTAGAAGCCTTAGCTTTTAAGATGCAGGTTACTTATGTTGGTGAAAAATTGGAGCTTAATGCAAATTGGGACACCTTTTACGATAATGTAGAAGTAAAGCTTTTTACCCCTTATTGTACCAATAGAATCACGGAAAAAGACAGAGAATTTTCTATAGCAATTGATGAAATTTGCGAAAAAATTAGGTTGTAAATGTTGTATAATTAACACATTTTATTGAAACCCCCAAATATCGTTTCTTTAACTTACTCGAAAAATTAATATTGTAATTCAACAAAAACAGAAAGCATACAAAATCTGGGAAATATATTTAAGAAAAAAAAAGCTTTTACTAAAAGGATATTTTTCTAAACATCAATGAAAATGAAAAATCTATTATTCGGTTTTAATTACCTTGGTAATACTATTTAACTCCTGCTTGCCAGTAAAGTAGGCACCCAACTGAGCTATGAAGAAGGCGCAAGAATACTATGAGCTAACAATAATCAAGAATGGGTTAAGGGAAATTGGATTTATAATCGGTCAACAAGTCAATAAGTACATATAATTACAGAAATGGATATTGGCCACCACCATATCGTGGTTGAACCTATCATTCTGTTTAATTCAAAATAATAATAGAGGATATTATAGGCCATGTGGTCGTTGGAGATAACCAAATGATATTTACTTATTTCAGATTTTAACAAACATTTTATTTATAAACTCTTCAAATGAAAACTAAGCAAATCGTACTCGCAACTCATCCAAAAGGTTTACCAAAAGCAACAGATTTCAGAATGGAAGAGGTTGAATTGCCAGGATTAAAAAAGGGGTAGATGTTTATTTTGATAATGTAGGAGGAGAGATTTCGGATGGCGTGATTAGTAATATTAATTTTCATGGACGAATTGCTTTATGTGGTCAGATATCCCTATATAATGTTACTGAGATACCGATGGGTCCAAGAATTCAGCAAATGCTATTAACCCACAGTGTATTAATGCAGGGTTTTATTGTGGGTAATTTCAAAAGTGATTTTCCTGAAGCCATTGAACAATTAAAAGAATGGCTAACAGACGGTAAACTGAAATATACTGAAACCATGGAGCATGGTTTTGATAAACTTCCCAATGCCTTATTGGGCTTATTTAAAGGAGAAAACACAGGAAAAATGATTGTTGAAGCTTGATTTACAAATTGAATAATTCATTTTCAAAAACATCTAAAATAAATTGAAAAAGCTAACAGAACTCTTAGATTTATTGGGAACTGAACAAGATTCTTTATTGAATCATATTTGTAAAACTATTCCACAAAACACGCTTCATTTGCCAAGTCCAACGCATTTGGATGAATGCTTTTTAACAAGTAATAGAAATGGGCAAACACTCAGAAGTTTAGCCCAATTGTACCAGCATGGTCGGCTAGCGAATACAGGCTATCTTTCCATATTACCTGTAGATCAAGGCATTGAACATACTGCTGGCAGTTCATTTGCCCCTAATCCAATCTATTTCGACCCTGAATATATAGTAAAATTAGCCATTGAATCAAGCTGTAATGCCGTAGCTTCAACAATGGGAGGCTTAGCAATGCTCTCTAGGAAATATGCCCATAAAATTCCCTTTATTGTGAAAATCAATCACAACGAATTGATGACTTATCCCAATAAATATGACCAAATTATGTTTGGCAGTGTTCGGAATGCATGGAATATGGGTGCAGTGGCTGTTGGGGCAACGGTTTACTTTGGCTCTCAGGAATCCGACAGACAAATAATTGAAGTAGCAAAGGCTTTCGAAGAGGCCCATAACTTGGGCATGGCTACTATTTTGTGGTGCTATACACGAAATGAGGCTTTTGCTGTTGATGGTATTGATTACCATAATTCAGCAGATATTACTGGCCAAGCCAATTATCTGGGTGTATCCATTCAAGCCGATATTATCAAGCAAAAATTACCAACATTAAATGGTGGATTTACCGCCATAAAATTTGCCAAAACCAATACAGAAATGTACTCCAAATTGAGTTCCGACCATCCGATTGATTTGTGCCGGTATCAAGTAATAAACTGTTTTTCTGGCCGAATCAATTTGATAAATTCGGGTGGAGAATCAAAAGGCAATGCTGACTTAACGGAAGCCGTAAAAACGGCAATCATTAATAAAAGAGCAGGTGGTGCAGGCTTAATTATGGGCAGAAAAGCCTTTCAAAGGCCTTTTAGCGAAGGAGTTGCGTTAATAAATGCTGTGCAGGAAGTTTATTTGGCCAATGAAATTACGATTGCCTAATGAAAATTTATAGGTAGCCAGCACTCAAAATTTTCAAATTTTCATCAAAAACATAATTCATTGGTGTGCCTGTTATATTTACATGCGTTATATCTTCAGCACTAATATTTCGCAAAGGGATAAAGTTGGATACCCTTATTCAACCCAATTAATTGAATTAAAGAACAAGCTGGTCTTGCAGAAGGCCTATTAATTATTGAATTGGAAATTATTGAATCTAAATTTTACATCGTCAAAAAAGCATATTATCATGAAAACGTTTCTCATTATTGTTGTAATAATTATTGCAATTATTGTAATCATTAAAACTTATATCGCTATGGCATCTACTTCATCAGAAACACAGCCCTATGAAGTAATACGAGCTGAAAAAGATTTCGAAATCAGATTTTATCCTTCTGCCACAATGGCCACGATAAGCTCAAAAGCAAATACATACAAAGAGTTGGGCAGTTCAGGGTTCAAAAAACTGGCTGGCTATATTTTTGGAGGAAACAGTTCTGAAAAACAAATTGCCATGACATCGCCCGTACATATGGAAATAAACGATTCGGGTTCTACGATGAGCTTTGTAATGCCTTCAAATTATAATGAAAATAACCTGCCCAAGCCCAAAAACAGTGAAGTAGTTATAAGCACCACAAATAATGAATATGTTGCCGCCATTACATTTGGAGGCTACGCTTCGGATACAGATATAAAACAGTATTCCGAAAAATTAGAAAAAGCCTTAAAAATGGCTTCAATCAGTTATCATGGACATTTTCGTTTTTTGGGTTACAATGCTCCTTTTCAATTTTTTAATCGAAAAAATGAAGTTATCGTTGGTGTAAATTGGCCCTTAGAATAATATATTAACCACGAATTTTTATATGACTTTCTTCACATTTAAGCACATTTAATCTTTCAATTATTTCTTATCAACTCGATACAAATCCATGACAATCAAATATCCAATCGAAAATTCTCATACTATTTCGGTGGAGGATATTTCGCAAACTTTACATACCAATATAATTGAAGGGCTAAGTATGCACGAGGCCAATCACCGCAACAATAAATTTGGTTTGAATAGCTATGAGACTCAGCCCCCCAAAAGCATTTGGATTATAATTTTGGAGCAATTCAAAAATCCAATTGTTTATCTCTTAGCCTTTGCTATTGCCGTTTCTGCCTATTTTGGGCATTATATGGAAGCTATAGCCATTGCTGTGGTTATTTTAGTGAATGCTTTGATTGGTTTTTTAATGGAAATGCAAGCTCGAAGTTCTATGAATGCCTTGAAAGAAATGGACATTATTAAATCAAAGGTAATAAGAGACGGGAAAATACACGAAATAGCCTCTGAAAAAATAACGCCTGGCGATTTAGTTAGCCTTGAAGCTGGCGATGTTATCCCTGGTGATGGGCGACTAGTGGAAAGCATTCATTTACAATGCGATGAATCGTCGCTTACGGGCGAGTCGCTTCCAAGTCTGAAAAATATTGAAACACTTTCAAAAGAAACCGTACTTGGCGATCGATTAAATATGGTTTTCAAAGGCTCATCAGTGATGAACGGAAAGGGAAAAGCTGTGATTACTGCAATAGCAAAGGCTACTGAATTGGGTAAAATTACTTCATTGGTTGAAAGTTCAGCAGATACCAAAACACCACTAGATATAAAACTACTTGCCCTTAGCAAAAAATTGATTTGGATTACCTTATTTATGACGGCCATTTTTGCCATCACAGGCATTATTCAGGGTAAAGAATGGTTTGTAATTATTGAAACTTCCATTGCCTTATCTGTTGCAGCTTTTCCAGAAGGGCTACCTATAGTATCTACAGTGGCATTATCGTATGGCATGTTGTTGATGGCAAAACGAAAAGCGATTGTAAAAAAACTTTCGGCCGTTGAAACTTTGGGAAGTACCACAGTAATTTTAACTGATAAAACAGGTACACTAACCGAAAACAAAATTTATGTTGATACCTTCTGTTTTCCCGACGAAACCATTAAAGCAAGCATTGAAAACAATGAATTGAAATTCCCAAATGGAGAAATAAAAAACAAAGAGAATTTTGAAAAACTGAAAATTGTTGGGGCTTTATGTAACAATGCTTCTTTGGAAATGAAAGGCAAGAAGGAAAAGGAAATCGGCGACCCTGTTGAAATAGCCTTGATTCATTTGGCTGATGCTGCAGGAACGGCTGCCAAAGATATACAAAAACAATATAGCCGTTTGGAGGAAATTCCTTTTGATGCCGATACTAAAATGATGGCGACTTTACATAAAGCTAAAAATGGCAGTTTTGTGGCTGCCAAAGGAGCTGTGGAGCAATTATTGGAAAAATGCAATAAAGTTCTTAAAGGTGAATCCATTAAAGAATTGAGTAAAGGAGATAAAAAGAAAATCCTCGAAGAAGCTGAAAGGCTATCAGAAGAAGGCTTACGAGTTTTAGGATTTGCCTTTAGAGAAGACGAAGGAATCAGTAAAGAAAACTTTCTAGATAACTTGGTTTATATTGGCTCAATTGGCTTTTTGGATCCACCTCGATTAGATATTAAAAAAGCTATAATCACCTGCCGAGATGCTGGCATTAAGATAGTGATGATTACTGGCGACCACCCCAAAACAGCCTTGAATATTGCTAAAAAAGTTGGTTTGGTAGATGAAAATGAGGAAAATGTAATTATTGGCAGCGAGTTACCCGAATCAAAATCGCTCACAAAAGACTGGAAAAAACGAATACTTGCTTGTGCCGTATTCGCTCGAACTACTCCAAAACAGAAACTAGACATTGCCGATATTTATCAAAAAGCGGGGAATATTGTTGCTATGACTGGCGACGGAGTAAACGATGCACCAGCCCTTAAAAAAGCCGATGTGGGCATTGCTATGGGGTTGCGAGGCACTCAAGTAGCCAAAGAAATTGCCAGTATTGTGCTAAAAAACGACTCCTTCACTTCCATTGCTGAAGCTGTTGGTCATGGGCGAGAGATTTATAATAATATCAAAAAATTTGTTGTTTACCTGGTATCCTGCAATATAAGCGAGATATTTTTGGTAACAACTTTGGGGTTTTTGGCCCCAGCTTCTACGGTTTTAGCCTTACAAATTTTATTTTTGAACATGGTAACTGACATATTTCCTGCATTGGCCTTGGGCTTAGGTAAGGGCGATAAAAACGTGATGCAAGTACCGCCAAGAAGCCCCAAAGAAGATATAGTTACCAATAAAAACTGGATAGAAATTGGGGTATTTTCAACAATAATAACCCTCTCAGTGATTGCTGCAGTGATTTATTGCCGAGAATTCATCACTACTGATCCTGAAATTTTAAATAATGTGGGCTTTGTAACATTGGCATTTGCCCAATTATTTCATGTTTTCAATATGTCGTCGCCAAAATCGAAATTATTTGTGAATGAAATTACCAAAAATCATTTTGTGTGGTATGCAATTATTATCTGTTTGGGGCTGATGGTCATGGTATTTACTGTACCACAAATGCGGTTAGTTTTGGGATTAACAGTTTTGCCAGTCAATATTTGGGCCGTTTCAATTATCGCAAGTTTAATTCCTTTGTTTGTAATTCAGGTATATAAAACTTTAAGAAGAACATATGTTAGAAAACAAAATTTAGAATTAAAGAGGAATTAAAGGGAATTTAAAAGCTACCTTAAGAACACTTTAAAAAACAAATAATTATTTAATTTTTAACCTTAAAAAACAAAGATATGAAAACTATTCTTTTTCCAACAGATTTCAGTAAAAATGCCGCTCACGCATCGCTTTATGCAGATATGTTAGCAAAATTATACAATGCCGATTTGATTTTTTTACACGTTCATTATATTCCGATGGTGCCAGAAAGCCATCATTCCTCAGAAGTAATGAAAGCAATTTCACAAAATGAAAAAAAGGTAAAAGAAGACTTAGACCTTTTTACTAAGCAATTTTTGCACGATTCAAATTTGCCTTCAGAGAAAATTACCCAACGTATTGTTTACGGAATCCCATCTGAAAAAATAGTTGAAATTGCCAATTCAGTTAAAGCTAATATGATTGTAATGGGTACCCAAGGAGCCTCCGATATGATAGGTAAATGGCTGGGTACAAATGCACAGACTGTAATGAAAACGGCTGAATGCCCCGTTTTTACCATCCCTAAAAAAGGACTCATTGAGAACCCTAAGAAAATTCTGTATGCTGCTGATTTTAAGCTTAATGAAATTTCGGCAATTGAAAAACTTTTATATATGGCAAAACCATTGGGTGCATCTTGCAAGGTGGTTCATATTCACGAAAAATTTGAACCTAATATTGGGCATATTATTGAAGAAACAATTAAAGAAATAGAGGATAAATTTAAAAATAAAGACATTAAAATTATGCAACTTAAAAGGGATGATATTGTAGATGGGTTGGAGAGTTATATCAAAACCTATAAACCCGATTTGTTGGCTTTGGCTGTTCATGAAAAGTCATTTTTGAGAAAAATTCTTGATACAAGTATTACTCAACATTTTATTCAAGAAGGTAAATTACCTATGTTTACTTTTAAGAAATAATTGAATTGTAAGGAGTTGTGATAATAACTAAAATTTCGTCGTAAAATAAACGGCCAGAAGGCCATTTTTACAACGCTGGTCGTCCCTATGGGATTTTAAAAGTCCCATAGGGACGACCAGCATACTAGCTATGGGTTTTAACCCATAGAATATTGCAATATATTTTTATTTTTTATAAAATTTTAATTGATTGATTATCAACGACTATGGTCAGGAGATCAGCCACGGGGTCGAGTTTTATAAAGCTATTAAAAAATAGTATTTTGCAAAATGGTTTTATCAAAAAATCAATTAAAATAACACAATACTATGTCAAAAATCATCACCATTACATTTAACCCTGCAATTGATAAAAGTACATCAGTTGATAAATTAGTTCCTGACAAAAAGTTGGATTGTGAAAGGCCGGTTTACGAGCCAGGCGGTGGTGGAATAAATGTGGCTCGTGCCATAAAGAAATTGGGTGGTGAAGCAATAGCCGTTTACTTGGCAGGTGGGTATACAGGCGTTAAATTCAACGAATTGCTTCAGGATGAGTGCATTGAGTCCGTGGTTACAAAAACTCAAAATAATACCAGGGAAAATTTGGTGGTGGTGGAAGAAAGTACAAATAAGCAATTCCGATTTGGAATGCCAGGCTTGGAAGTATATGAAGTTGAATGGCAAGCAATTCTGAAAAGTATAGTACTTATCGAAAATGTTGATTTTATCGTTGCTAGCGGCAGTTTGCCTGATGGAATTCCTACGGATATTTTTGCAAAAATTGCCCAAGTTGCTCAAAATAAAAATGCCAAATTTATAGTGGATACAACTGGCGAAGCACTTAATAAAGCTGTGGAGGCAGGCGTGTATTTAATTAAGCCCAATTTGGGCGAGTTAAGCTCATTGGTTGGAATGGAGGAAATAGGCTTTGACTCAATTGGTATTGTAGCAAGAAAACTCATTGAAAATGGCAAATGTGAAGTGGTAGCCGTATCTATGGGCCCTGATGGAGCTATGCTCGTAACCAAAGATTTGATGGTGGCAATTAAACCTCCAAATGTTAAAAGAAAA
>JANMZR010000273.1:0-6429 GCA_031383555.1 Cytophagaceae bacterium
TAAAGTAAATACCCCATTCACATTCAAATCTGGGAATACTTTAAAGCCGTTATATTGTTCTATAAGTACTTTTGTTTTGTCTTTAAATGCAGTTAAATCAGCTGGTGTCCACCAATTTTTTATAGCACCATCTCCATCAAAAGCGCTACCAATATTATCAAAACCATGACCAATTTCATGACCAATAACAGCTCCTATACTTCCATAGTTTATGGCATCATCAGCGTTTAAATCTAAGAAAGGCGGTTGTAAAATTGCTGCCGGGAATACAATCTCATTTAGTACTGGATTGTAGTATGCGTTTACAGTTTGAGGCGTCATGTTCCATTCCGTTCTGTCCACTGGTTTATTTAATTTTTCTAAGTTACGGTTGTATTCAAATTCAGTAGCTCTTAATTGATTACCGTATAGATCGTTTTTAGTAATTTTAAGCGTTGAATAGTCTTTCCAATTATCAGGATAACCAATTTTAATCATGAATTTATCCACTTTTTTAAGTGCTTCTTTTTTGGTATCATTGCTCATCCAATCTAGTTTTTTGATATTCTGGGCATAAGCATTCAACAAGTTTTTCACCATTACTATCATACGTTTTTTGGCTTCGGGAGAGAAATGTTTTTTGACATAAACTTTGCCTACTATTTCTCCAAGACCACCATTTACCATGCTAACCGCTCTTTTCCAATCTTCTTCTTGTTTTTCTGTTCCGTATAGTGTTTTGCTGTAGAATTCAAAATGTTGGTTGTCTAAAACGGTAGTTAAAACTGAAGCCGATTTGTTTAGTAATCCCCATTTTAGGTATGTTCTCCAAGTTGATATAGGTGTGTTTTTGACAATGTCATTCAAATTTTTTGTATAGTCAACCTGTGCAATTACTACGCTATTTTGATCATCATAACGAGCACTTTTTAGCATAGCCATCCAATCAAAGTCGGGCATAATTTTTTTTAAATCCTCTATTGTGAATTTGTTGTACAATTTCTCAACATCTCGGGTATCTTCTTTTGTCATTTGTTTAGATGCCAACGTCGTTTCAAGCTCAATAATTTTGGCAGCACTTTCCGCAGCATTTTTTATGCCTGCCAGATTAAACATAGTTTCAATGTGGGCTTGATATTTTTTACGTATGTCAATCATTTTTGCATCAGTAGCAAGGTAATATTCTCTTTCAGGAAGACCTAAACCACTTTGCCATGATAATAGGGAATATTTTTTGGGATCTTTCAAGTCAGGAAATACCATGAATTGAAAAGGTGCAGCAATGCCAAGTCTGTTCGCTTTACCAAAATAGCTCGCTAAATCACTGTATGTAGTGATATCATCAATGCTTTTCATTTCCTGCTGCAATGGAGAAACGCCTCTGGCTTCACGTTCTTTTCTATTTATAAAAGAGGCATAATAATCTCCAATTTTTTGTTCTTCGGAACCTATACTATTTTTTCCTTTTGCTGCTTCTTCGATAATGACTTTTACGTCTTTTTGAGATTGATCATAAAGATTATCAAATACACCGATAGATGATTTATCAGCTGGAATTTGAGCAGATTTCAACCAATTACCATTAACGTAGTTGGCGAAATTATCTCCTGGTTTTACCTGGAAATCCATATTGGGTTTAATGATACCAGAAGTTAAATCTTGAATTTTAGTAAATGAAGCCAATACAATAAAGGCAACAAACAAACTTGTTTTAATTTTATTCATTTTTTTTTATTTAATATTAAATAAGATGATTGGAATGGGATAATAATTTACTTAATGATTGATCGAATGTTTAGAGGCCGTGGTTATTTCTGTTATGTTAATTCTTTTGTCCCAAACACAGCACCAATCAGTAAACTTATAAAGCCGGTTATACTGGCAATTTGCCTGTATTGAAAAATTGCAAACCATTTGTTTCTGAAAGCGACCCAGTTTTCAGGAACATTATCTGCAGACCATGTATTGATAACATCATTAATGGGTAAATTGCCCTTTAAAGTTAACAAAACATCTACTACCAGAGCTAATAAAGCACTAATAGCAGAATAAAATAGAATTGTATTTCCATTTTTATAAGTCAAAAATATTAATGAAATATTAGCTAAAAGTACTGCATAAATCACATATTTGAGATTAGCCCGCATGGCTAAGTCTATGAGTTTTCGTACTTCCATGTAGGATTCAAATTGCAGCCCTAATTGTGCTTGTTTCAAAGCCAAAAAATACATAAATGGTTGGCTCACAATAATGCTATAAGCCAACAATGTGATAAGTAAATTGATTTTCGTTGTCATAATTATATATTTTTAAAGATTTTTGTATTTATTGAAAACTTCCTTTTGCCCAAATTAGCTTTTCGTTGCTTTTGTTTTGGTCAAATCCATCGCATTTTTTATCGCCTTTTCCTGAAATGCCTCCAGTAGGAAAACAAAGGCTATTACCTTGCTCGTCAAATAGTTGAGAACTATAAAAGTCACAACATTTTTCCTCGTACTTGATCAAATATACCAATTTTCTTTGATATTGATAAGAATAAACGGACTCGATTTTCCCATTGGTTTCGTCAAATACGTTTACAATATTTGTGAGCCAATTTGGATTTGGTTGGCATACTTCTGGCTCTTTTTGGCAAGAAAATGCAGTAAAAAATACAATTGCTAATGCTAACTTTTTCATTATTTTTTTGGCTCCCCAACACTAAATAAGGCTGTTTTGAGCAGTTTTTTAAATTGTTTTGAAATGACTAATTAATTGATTTAAATTGTACTGTTTTTAATTTTTTTTTATAATGTTTTTAAATATTGTTTCACTAATTCTAGACCTTCTTCGTGTATAACTGTAGTGCCAAGTTTGGGCATTCGATTGCTGCTCGCATTCATGCGTGATATAATAAAATTCTTTCGCTTTTTTATTCGAGAGTTATCGGCAGTAGTTTCAAAATCGAGTAAAAGTTTTGTTTTGGCCGACATGCCTTCGCTATTATGACAATGAGCACAATTCACATCGAAATAGGCTCTGGCTCTATCACTAAGGCTATTATTTGCATTTTCCCAGTCGGGCAGTTTTAGAATTTTGTCATGGCCAAAATTATTTATCAATCCCATATTCTGAAATTTCAATAATTGATTTTCACTAATTCCGTTTTCAGTTACATCTATATTCAAATTCCTTAATTTTGGACCAATCGGCAAAATATTATTTGCTTTTTGATGGCATGATGTGCATTCTGTATGGCTCGGGATATGGTAATTAATAGAATTCGATTTACCTAACTCATCAACCCAAATGACAGGAATATCTGAACCAGTTAGTTGTAAAGTAGCGTTTGTTTGTTCTTCATTCCAAACGTAAGTATCCACACTCCATCTTTCCTTTTCTTTTATCATGATACGAGTTTCCAACAAATATTTGCCTTTTGTTTTATCAGTTTTATCATTAAAATAATAAAATGTTTTCACCAAAATTGTACTATCAGGAAATAGCGGTAGGCCATTACCATTTGCAATCATTTTTTTACCTTTTGGTAATTTTATCAATCGCTGTTTTTCAGCATAATCAGTAAATAATGTTGTTGTCAATTCAAATGGCTGGTAACTATCTGTAGGTATCAAATCGGCGGGATTTCCTTTATAAATATTGTATTTTTGGAATTCAGTTTTAAAAGGCGTTTCGTTTTTTATATTAATTAATTTATAACAAGAACTTAAAGAAATCATCATAAATATTGACAGTAAGGATTTGTATTTCAGCGTATTGATAGTTTTTGTTTTTATCAATATTTTAGTTTTGACTTTAACAAGTCGATCCTCGTTTATTGTTATTTTCGGTAAACTTGGAGTAGATAAGGATAGCCAAAATGGTAGGTTTTTAAAATTTAAAGTTTTCATGATTATATTTATATTAAATTATAGTTCTTTTCCTCAAAAACATCACACCTACCACCACCAGCCATAACAACCACATGGTACTGCCGATAAATCCTGCCATATCCCAAACGGGGAAATCAGGCATTACGGTGGCGAAAAGTTCAGCTTGGGCAAACAGATAAATTACAGAACTGATATAGCCGAACCAATTGACCCAGCGAGGCATTATTTTCAATTTTGCAAAAGCCAAAGAAATTATTACGGTGTATGCAATAGTGAATAATTGGCCTAAATTTTCACCAAAAATGACGCCTCCAAATTGGTGGATGGTTTTAAATACCACAATTGCGGTCATTTTTGTGGCTTCGTCAGTGGCATTTACAAACGTATTTGCTAATATTGGCACTACGAAAGTCCAGCGTAAAAGGCCTATCATTTGGACTACAAGGCCGATAATGCCAATAATGGTAGCCACTCGCACAAGTGATGTTTTGGTTTCAAGCTTTTGCCCAATCATAATATAGGCTGGTAAAAGTGGTAAACCCGTCATGGCAAATGCAAACCATGTCCATATCAATTTGTTGCCTCCTTCATGAAATTTGGTGAGAATCACCGCTGTATTTTGCCTCAAAATATCCGGATATTCGAATATAATAGTGAGCAATGTGTAAGGAATAAAAACGGCAATTGCGCCTGTGATTAATAAGCCACCGATGATTTTATTTGTTTTCATAATTGATAAATAATTACAGATTTGTTAAGAAATTAATCTATGTAAACTTTTATAAGAAAAAGGAATAATTGATACTTGGCGTTGGGTTTATTTTGAAATCATTATCTTTTGAGGCAAGGCCAATTACCCCAATTCGAAAATTTAATCCTTTATAAGCCATCCAACGGAAACCTGCTTCCATACCTATCGCATTTTGTTTGTCATATTCCAAGTTGATGCCTCTTAAAAATGATGCTCCAGCATAAAAAGATGATGGGTTTTCTTTTTTGCCAACTGGTAAAAACCAGTAGGTTAGGCCTGTTTTCAAAAATTTAGTAGTAATACCCGATTCCAAGGCAGTGATATAATAACCACCATGAATAGACATGTTTTTGGAGCGAAATTCCAAACCAATTGAAGGATTTCGAAAGCCATTAATACTCAATTCGTTTTTCGAAAAACGGCTTTGAGAGATTACATTAGTAGAAGCTAATAGTAAAATTGCGATTGTTAATTGTTTGATTTTCATTGTTTTAATAGTTTAAATTGTTTAAAAATTGATTTTATTTGTTTGCTAAAATTGATTTATTGTCTAATTTGTATTTTCCAATATAACCAAGCACATCTCCACCTAAAAAAAGGTGGCCATTATGCTCTTTTACTGCCCCAGCTTCAGGTAAAATTGTTCCTTTTGGGTCAAAAAGAGTTTCAATTATTTTACCCTCTTCTGAAATATTCATAACCATTCCAAATTTTTCGGCTTTGGGTTGCATGAAATTTGGTAAGCTATAAATCAACTTTTTCATGCCTGGTTTTGGGTGAATTTTGTCAAGTGCATCATTGCGTTTTGTGGAAAAACCCAACCAAAATGAACCATTTTCTCTTATAGAAATTCCATTTGGAAAGCCAGGCAAATTGTCAATGAAAGTTTCTGTTTGGCCAATTTTATTACCTTTTAGCCAATATTTTAAAACTCGGTATTTCGAGGTTTCTGTGAGCAAAACATAGCTTTCGTCTTTTGACAAAACTACTCCATTTCCGAAGTAAGTGCCAGATAGTAAGGTATTTACAAGTTTTGTTTTAGTGTCATAGCAATAAAAGCCGCCGATTGGCTTTTGTTCCAAAATCACTTTTCTGCCGTATTTGACGGTGTAAGCTGCTATTTCGGAAGTGTTTGATAAATATATTTTTCCATCTGAGGCTATATCTAATCCGTTTGGAATCAGAAAAGGCTTACCGTTTTCATCACTTTTGGCTAATACAATTGCTTCTTTATTTGGCGAAATACTGATAAGGCCTTCCCGATGACTTAATGCAATAAGGTTACTATCCGCATCGAAATGAAGGCCTGCCACCCATGAATTTGCCTCATAAAAGACCTCGACTTTTCCTGAAGGATTGATTTTTAAAATTCGCCCATCAGAAAATTCATTTTCTTGAGAATGAACTCCGCAATAGAGATTTCCGGCGGCATCAAAAATGATATCTTCAGGACCAAAATTGTTTGAAATTGAGACTTTTTCTGATGAGGTAAGTTTCTCATTTAGGGCCGTTTTTTCATTAAATGCTAGCTTTTTGGCAGGATTCCAGGCTTGGGGTTGAATGGAACATGAGGTGAACATTGCCGAAATTGAAGCGGCTAATACAATGATTTTCAATGGCTTATAATTTTTCATTTTGATTTTGTTTAATTATTTGATGACACAAAGGAACTGAGGTATTCAAACTATTCCTTGTACATATGTTGAGAAAATGAAAAATCTTTATTTATAGGAAATAAAAAAATGGACTATGTTTTGAACATAGCCCATTTGTAAATAATGCTTTGCAAACCCAACCTTTAGCTTGGCAAAAGCTTCTTATCAATAA
>JANMZR010000279.1:0-4915 GCA_031383555.1 Cytophagaceae bacterium
AAAGCCTGTTTTTATTTTTGCAAAAGGTTTATGGTGAGCGGAGTCGAATCCACCTTCAACTAATAAATTCGTATTATACCCCCAAATTGAAAAAGCTTCTGTAGAATTGGGGTCACCCAAGGCTGGTATCCCTTTTTCAGGAACACCTTCAATCATTTCTTTCGAATTGTATTTTGTAGCTATAAATTTATGAGCAGTTTCTTTTTTGTTTTTCTTGTCAAAATCTGTAAAATATTTATATTCAAACACACCCACATTGGCCACAAATACTTTCGATTCGTCGGGAGAAAGGCAAATACCAAATGGGTAGCGGCCTGTTGAAATATTTGAAATTATTTTTTCTGCCACTAAATCAATTACTACCATTCTAAAGCCAATTTGGTCGACTACATATAGTTTTTTACCATCTTTTGTCATTACCATATCACCCAGATATCCATTGCTAAAGTCTTGATTATCAGTTTTTACCGCACAACTAATCGCCCCCTTAGGTTTGCCAGTTTTTAGGTCATATTTCAATATTTTATTGGCTTCACCACCCGCTACATATACAGTTTTATTGTCAGGTGAAACAGCCAAACCCATAAAACAAGCCTCTAATATCCCCTCATCATTTTTAGCCCCTTCTGGTATTTGCTTTATTGATGGATTGTCGGATAGGGCATTTGTTATAATAGAAATTGAAAATGGTGATATGCCCGAATTTGCCGTTATAACTGTTTGGCCATCAGGGCTTAATGTTAAGCCGTAGGGATGAGGGGCTGTAACAATTTGCCTTCCTTTTGGGGTGATATACCTGCCATTTGGAATCACAGTTTTTCCACCTTTGTTTATTTTTGTTTGCTCTGAGCCTGCTGGGGCTGATATTTGAAAGCTTTGTGAGAAACCAAGAAATGGAATAAGAGTTAAAATAAGGAATTTTTTCATTTGAGGAATTTTTCTAATTATTTAGATGCAATTTGCAAAGAAATATACAAATATTCTTTGCTCAAATATTAAATAAAAGTAAAGATTTTAGAATTCAATATTGGCTTCTATTTAATTCAATTTATTCACAGTTTTAGTTTAATTATAAAATTTCACCCAACCGCTCAATTTCTTCTAAAAGGGCCTCTAAATCTCTAATTTCTGTTAAAGGATTGAGTAGTGTAACTCGTAAATATAAGTCATCTTTGAGCATAGTTTGCACTATATAAAAATTTCCCTCTTCAATTAATCGCTTCCTAATCAAGCTATTAAGATCATTTAGGTTGTTATTTCCTTTTTTCAAATATCGGAAACAAACAATATTTGACTCTGGTGAAAGTGCCAATTCGAAGTTGCCCTTTTCCCTAATTATTTCCGCAAATTTTCTCCCTAAGTCATAAAGAAAATCTACATTTTTTTCGAATATTCCAATGCCATGTGCTTTAATAATGGCATATACTTTTACTGACATCATCAGTTTTGTACATTCAAATGTTCGTTTCCCCGAGTTGAACCAGTCTTGCGAATGTTGGTTGGCCCATAAGTATTCTGCCTTTTGCTGAAAGGTTTTAAAGGCTTCTTCATTGTTTTTGTAAATTAGGGAAGTAGCCAAAGCGGGTGTCATCAACATTTTATGCCAATCAATTATTACTGAATCTGCCTCAGAAATTCCTTGCGCAAAATGTTTGTATTTTTCGGAAAATACTACTGCTCCACCATGAGCACCATCAGCATGAAACCATAAGTTGTGCTTTTTGGCAAAGTCTCCAATTTCAATCAGATTATCGTAGGAGCCTGTTGAAGTTGAACATGCCGATCCAACAATACAAAAAACTTTAATTCCTTTATTTTCAGCCTCTTGTAAATGCTTTTTCAGTAAATCTGTTCTTATTTTAAAATTTTTGTCGACGGGTATTTTTATGATTCCATCAGTGCCCAAACCCATAATTCTTGCGGCTCTATCAACACAATAATGTGCTTCTTCAGATACCATGATGCCTAAGTGCTGGCTGGTGCCATCTTCCCAAACGTTGGATTTTACTGCTCTAGCTGTTAACAATGCTGTTAAATTGGCTAAAGTGCCTCCGGACGTTAGAAGGCCAGAAGCGTTTTTATTATAGCCGATTTTTTCGGCCAATATTTCTGAAATAATTCTTTCTAAGGGGTTTGAAACCAAGCCCATTTCATACACGGCCATACCATTATTCAATAAAGCTGAAAGCATACTTGCGATAGCCGTAATGGGCAGGGGAGGAGTAACCTGATGCCCTGTATAACGTGGATGGTGCAAGTGGATAGATTTGTCAATCGTATTTTGGAAGAACTTCAACACATCACGATCGTCATTTTCAAAGTCTTTTTGCCAAAAATCCAAGGCTTGTTCAGGAGTTTCGTAGGGTAATACTTTTTCAATGGATTGACTTTGTGCTGCTTCCAAATAATTGGCCAGACTATCCACTAATGCATGTGCAGTGTCTCGAAATGAGTTAGGAGAAAAAGCTTTTTGTAATTCGTTGGGCATAAAAAACTAAATTTGTGTAACAATCAACTATTTGAATGTGTTATAATAAAGTCGCATAATGGTGTAAACAGTATTGGACTATATTCATTAAAATTAAGAACAATAATTGGAAAAATATTTAAAAATAATTGCCGAAGCCTATGGAGGTTATGCGCAATTTATTGTAAGAGAGGTAATTAACCCCAATTGGCATAATTATTTTTATTGGGTAGTTGGTGCCTCCCTAGTAATTGCATTGGCTGAAAAATTATTTCCTTGGCGAAAAAACCAGCCTCTAGTTAGAGAATACTTCTGGCTGGATGTTTTTTATATATTTTGGAATTATTTTTTGTTTTCATTGGTGGCTTTCAATGCTATATCTTTAGTTGGTGTACAATTTTTTAAGGATATTTTGGCCGTTTTTGGAATTGAAAATTTAGTTGCCCTTAATATTGCCAATTGGCCAAAGTGGGCACAATTGGTTTTCATTTTTGTTTTTAGAGACTTTATGCAATGGGCCATTCATCGGCTACTACACCGTGTTGGATGGATGTGGGAGTTTCACAAAGTTCACCATAGTACTGAGCAAATGGGCTTTGCAGCCTTAATGCGTTACCATTGGATGGAAAACGTAATTTATCGTACGCTCGAATACATTCCTTTGGCTATGATTGGCTTTGGTATTTCTGATTTTTTTATTGTGCATATTGGCACCTTGGTAATAGGGCAATTAGGCCATGCCAATTTATATATTCCATTAGGCCCATTGAAATATATATTTAATGGCCCACAAATGCACCTATGGCACCATGCCAGAAATTTCCCTGAAAGTCATCCAAGGGGTTTCAATTTTGGTATTTCTTTAAGTAGCTGGGACTTCCTTTTTCGCACTAATTATTGGCCACACGACAATGCAAATTTGGATATTGGAATCAGTGAAAAAGATAACTTTCCAAAGGATTTTCGGGGTCAAAATAAACAGCCTTTTCAAAGAATATTTGGTAAGAAATTATAGGTAAGAACACGCCTTGAAGCGTGTTCCTACATAAAAGAACACGCCTTTAAGCGTGTTCGTACATAAAAGAACACGCCTTTAAGCGTGTTCCTACATATAAGAACACGCCTTTAAGCGTGTTCCTACATAAATTTTTTTTTACAAAGTATGCTAATAAGCGTGTTCCTGCAAATAGTTTTTACTTCCTAATCAAAACCACGTGTCTTATTTTCTCACGCTTCCAAGTATAGGTGATATGTATGTCGCCATCATTGGTTTGAATAATAGCGGGATACGAAAATTCCTCCTTTGGTGTATTTTCCAAATTAATAATTTTCTTCCAAGTTTTGCCATTTTTTGAAAATGCGATTGATAAATCTTCACGGTCTTCGTTGGTTTTTCTTGAAGCCCAATTGCGATCGTTATAAACAATCAAATGGTTTTTATTTTTTAATGTAACGGCATCTGTACCTGAGCTAGGGTTTTTCAACGTTGTCGGTTGCAAAGCACTCCATGTCAACCCATTGTCTTTTGAAGTGGCCTCCAAAACATAACTATTTTTGCTTCGACACATTATTTTCAAGTCGCCATTTTTCATAAATAAAATGCTTGGCTGTATAGCTGAATAGGCTTTACCGTCATTGATTGGTTCTGTTTTAGACCAAGTTTTACCTTTGTCTTTTGTGCTTTCAAAATGTACTCGCCAGCCATCATGCTCAGAACTAGTTGGGCAAAGTAAGGTGCCGTCTTTTAGTAAAACAGGCTTATTTTTTATGGGGCCAAGTATGCTATCGGGCAGTTTTTCAGCGGCCGACCATGTAATTCCGCCATCAAAAGAACGTTTTAACATCCCCCACCATTTGGAAGGGCTAGGCCCCACTTTGTAAAATAATAGCAGTTCGGCCCCTGGCATTTGGAACAAAACCGGGTTCCAAGAAGGGTATCTAATAGCCTCATTTTCAACACCATTGGCTACTTCGACGGGTGAACTCCATGAGCCTTTTTGATAACGGCTCAACCAAATGCCAACATCTTTATGGCCTTCGTCAGTACCACCAAACCAGGCGGTTACGAGTCCACTGGGTGTTTCTACTATAGTGGAGGCATGGCAGGATGGGAAAGGTGCCTTTTCGTAAATAAATTCTGATTTTTCAACTTTGAATTGTGCAAAAAGCAGTAAAGTGTTAAGTGAAAATAGGGTTGAAAATAGTATAGTTTTTAAGTGAATGAGCATGTAATTATGTTTTGTATAAAAAGAATTTATAAAGCTATAAAAAGTATTTTTGTTTACCTCAAAATCTTAATTTTTTCAGCAACAGTACCTGACTCACCGAGGCGCATAATCCATAAAATATTTTTTGTGAAGGTACTTGGACTCACTATTTTTTTGCCTAAAAGTTCTACATTTTTATCGATTCCAATTATCAAATTAGGTTTTTTTACTGGCTCAATAT
>JANMZR010000316.1:0-4439 GCA_031383555.1 Cytophagaceae bacterium
TTTATATTTACAGTTTTAGTTGCTTTTCTATAAATACATTTGGTTATTGCCGTGTACCTAAGTAGCTCTTCTATTGTTGTTTGAATATTTTCTGTATCCTTTTTCAATGATTCCCATTCTTTTTTATTTTTTAATAAATAATAAAATGAAGTATTCATAAAATAAGTGCTACTTTCTAAACCAGTAAATAACAATAATAAAACAATAGACTTTATTTGATGCTCGGTACAATCTGATTCATGTACCATTTTTGATATAAGACTACTGTCTGGATTCTTTTGCTTATCCTTAATAATTTTCTCAAAATAAACTGAAATTTTTATGGCATATTCATTTTGTTCTATATAAGAATAAATGCTAGAAAATGGAGCCGCTATCTTTAATAAATTATGCGATACTTCCAACAGAAAATCTCTATCAGCTTCAGCCAACCCTAATATATGGCAAATAGTTTTAGTTGATATTGGTATTGAAAAAACTTCTGAAAACTCAAACTCATTTTTATTAAATAGTGAAGCCAGGCTTTCATCAACTATCTGATTTATCATACTTTCGAGCTTAAAGTCATTCCAAAAGCTTGCAACTATTTTACGTATTTCAGTGTGTTCAGGTTGGTTCATTACTATAAACCAACTCGAAGTATTTTCGAAAATCGCATTAAAATTACCTTCATCTTTTCTGTATTTCCCTTTTTCTAATACAATATTTTTCAAATCAAGTGTTTCAAAATTTTCGTCAATTAAAATCCTTTTTACGTCTTCATATTTCGAAAAAAACCAATTACCTCCAATTGCTTTATGAATTGGATTTTTTTCTCTAATATTTTTCAAAATATTGAGTGAGTCGGCACTATAGTCATTTTTTAAAGGATTCCATATGGGTAGACTATTCATGAAAATAAATATTAAATGTAAAAAATATTAAAATGCTTGAGAAGGTAAAAAGTCATTAAGCAACCAATTGGTAAGCTCTTCTATTGAAGAAAACTCATAAAAAATTGATGGCTCCAATTCATAGCCTATCCATTTTTCTAAGTCAACTGATATTGTTACCACAACCACAGAATTTAATCCAAAACTTGGGAAGCTTTTATTTATCGAAACCAATTGCGGTTCGCAGTTCAACTCTTTGGCTAATGCTATTTTCAACCAATTGGAAATACTCTCAAAGGTAAATTTCGAATTCTGCATTTTTATTATTTAGGGTTTATCACTTTATAAATGAATAAAAAATCAACTATTTCTTAATTTATAAATAATATTAAAATCATTGTTCAAATAGGACTCCAAATTTTTCAATCTTTGAATTTTACCACTTGTGGTTTTATGAATTGTTCCTTGAGATATAAAAACCACATCATATATTACTATCTCATGTATTTCGTATACTATTTTTAATATTTTATCAGCCAAATTTTCAAAAGCTTCCTCGTCATAAAAAAGTCTGCTTATTTCAATAACCACCACTATTCTTTCAGTTTCGGTATCATCAAATGAAACAACTGAGAGTGAATCTTGAATAAATAAATTATCAAGACCAACTATTGTTTGTTCAATATCATGAGGGTAATAATTTTGCCCATTCAAAATTATTAGCTCTTTTATACGACCAGTAATAAATAGATTATTATTAGAAATTACCCCTAAGTCGCCTGTTTTTAAATATTTACCAAAAACTAATTTGTGGTCAACTGTTTTGCCACAATTCCAATAACCCTTACTTACACTATTTGTTAAAACACAAACTTCACCAATTTGATTATCATCACAAATAGAATTACTTTCAACATCAACAATAATTACACCCGAATCGGTCTGTAAATCACCTGAACTTACTATTGACCTACCGTTGTCTTTTGGCTTAAAAACTTTTTTTTTCAACTCATCCTCATCAATAAATACAATTGAGGGCTCGTCACCTACATTAATTGATGAAACATAAAGTGTACATTCGGCTAATCCATAAGCTGGCATAATTTTTCTTAAAGAAAAGCCTATTGTTTGAAATTTTTCAACAAATCTATTTATTGTAGAAGCCCTAATTGGCTCTGCACAAACTAATATAAATTTCAAATTAGAAAGATCGCAGTCTTTTATTTCGTCATATTTTACCTTATTTGTAGTGTATTCTAATCCAAAATTTGGTGAACAAGCATATGTAGCTTTATAACGACTCAGGGCTTGTAACCAAATTGCCGGATTTTTGGTAAACTGAATTGGCGATAAAATAAAGGATCTAAAGCCTGCAAATAAAGGTTGAATAATGCCATCAATCAAACCCAAATCGTGAAAATTTGGTAGCCAACAAACAGAAATACTGTTTTCACTAGTATCAAGCCTTTTGTTAATTAATGACGAATTATGATATATATTTTTATGAGTTATTATTACTCCTTTTGGTTGATTTGTAGAACCAGATGTATATTGCAAAAAGGCAATATTGGAAGGTTCAATATTAGGAAGAAAATTAGTTGTTAAGGTATCATCAATAGTAAAACTTTCAAAAGTATGCCAATTAAGGTTTTTAGAATATAAATTTGGAAATCTGTTCAAAAGTCTATTCTTATCAACTGTTTTTAGAATTATATCGGTGGCACCGGAGTTTTCAATAATACTTAAAAAACGATTTATCCCATTTTGTCTTTTGGGTATGCTACAAGGAATAGCTATTTTACCGGCTTTTAATATTGCTAAAAAAGTAATTATAAAATCAATTCCTTGTGGCAATAGGATTATAATAAGGTCACTTTTTAAATTTTGAGTAATATTTTGAGCAAGGCTATTTGATTTGTTTTCAAGTTGAGCAAAAGTAATGTTTAATTCTTCAAAACTTTCGTTTTGAATTTCACTGAATACAATTTTTTCTGGAAATTTTAAAGCATTTAACTCTAATGATTCTAAGATAGTTGAGCTTTTCAAAAGTTTTGGTAGAGAATTAATTTACTTAGGTGGTATTTTTGAATAATTTTATCAAAAATATAATAAAATTAAGTGTAACAAAATATTAATTCATTTATTTAGAAAAAATTTACTGTGTGGTAGGCTCTTTTGTAATAATTTGTAACACAAACTCAAAAATCCTCCTATCAGCCCAATAAATGCCATCAGAATTTGGCTCATAAAAAGCACAATGGCCACCGTGATTGGGAGTTTCTAAATGTATAAATTCTGAGGACTTTGCTAGTTGGAATGGCGAGCAGGTCATTGAAAGTAATGGGTCGTTTAAAGCGTTTAATATTAAGGTTGGCAATTTGATTTTATCTAAATAATCTATTGCTGAGCATTTTACATAATAATCCTTGGCATTTTTGAAGCCATGTAAGGGTGCAATATACCATTCTGTGAAATCGTCCAAAGTTTTGTAGCGCTTTAATTCAGCATATTTCTCTGGGTCAATTAAATGTTTGCGACCTAATAAAAATTTCATGGTTTTATCACGAAATCTATTGGCATAAAAGCTCGTTTTACCCATTATTTGTACACTACCATACAAGTCTGTAGGCATTGATACCCCCACAGCTACTTTTATTTCTTTTGGTAAATTTTCACCCTTTTGCCCAACGTATTTCAACGTTATATTACCTCCCTTACTCCATCCCACCAAAGCAATAGTATCATATTTTTTTAATGAAATTACATAGTCGATAATTTCAGAGATTTCATCTATGCTCCCATGAAGGGTCATTTTTTCGAGACGATTGACCTCGCCACTAAGACCTCGGTGGTTCCATGCCAATGCATCCCAGCCATTTTGATTAAATACCTTCACAGTCCCTTTTACGTATTGGCGCTGAGAATTACCGAGGAAACCATGGGTTATAATAACTATGTTGCGAGTATTTATTTGGCCATTTTCAGTATAACTCCAATCCAAATCAACAAAATCGCTGTCTGATAATTCAAGCTTTTCTCTTATGTAATTTACTCCTTCAACCCTTCGTATAGTTGAAGCATAAACGGTAGAAAAATGGGGGTTTTGAAATAACAGTGGTGCTTTATATTTTGATTTAATGATGGGCATTTTGAGTCTATTTATTTGATTTACAAAGCTTTAATAATAATATTGAGTTTTAACAATCTGCCATATTTACAGCAATGGCTAGCCCTCCTTCTGATGTTTCTTTGTATTTAACATTCATATCTTTAGCAGTTTCCCACATAGTAGCAATCACTTTATCTAAAGGCACTTTTATATTTTTTACATCAGTTTCCAATGCCAATTCTGCAGCATTAATAGCTTTAATTGCCCCCATTGCATTTCGTTCTATACAAGGAATTTGTACAAGACCGCCTATTGGATCGCAAGTTAAACCCAAATGGTGTTCCATTGCAATTTCAGCAGCTACTAAAACTTGCCCTGGACTGCCTCCCATCAATTCACAAAGTGCAGCTGCTGCCATTGCTGATGAAACTCCAATTTCGGCCTGGCAACCTCCCATT
>JANMZR010000317.1:0-3046 GCA_031383555.1 Cytophagaceae bacterium
GTATGAGCCTGCTTCTTTAATTGGTATTTGCTTTATTGTTTGGCCATTACTCCAATTATAATTATTATTGAAAGTATTAGCAATAATATTCAAAGTTTGCCCATCACATAAAGTTGGCGATCGGTCGGTGGTGATTGTCAATTTGGCAGGAGTAAAATTTATTGGGGGGCTTGGAATAAAGTTTTTTCCAACCGCATCTTTCATATAAGGTATTAAAAGTTTTGAGTTTACCGCCGTAATCGATTGATTTTTAGTGTTTTTGGTATAATCATCTGTATACCAATTATAATCGGTGTAGCCTCCGGGCATTTGAGCTGTAATTTGATTGTCGTTCACACAATTACCCAAACTAGCCAATTGAGGAGGAATCGCTGGTTGTGGTTTTGAATTGTTTAGGAAATTGCTTGTATTCATGCTATTAAACCAGCCATTTGCTAATTCAATCAATCCTGGACCCCAAAAGTGTACTCCATCGGCTCGTTCCTGATTACTTGGTTGAATAAAATCAGTATTTGGGCCAGCAAAAACGTTAAAATTTGGTATATTTATTGTTAGTTGCTGACCTTCGGTTACTTTAGAATTCGTGATTGAACCATTAAATGATGCTTTTGCAATAATCCAACTAATATTTTTATCAGAAATTCTTCTACTTATTTCAATTACTTGTTGTAAATTTTCTTTATATGCTTCTGCCGAAGTTAATTCGGTTACAAAATTCCCTGCATCTACTTCTCCTTGTTGCCAAAGGACGGTTCTTACTCCCAAAAGCGAGCAATAATATTTTAATGATTTTTCTAAATGTATAAATGGTTCCCCTTTTTGCCAATCATAACGACTGTAGGCATCAGGAATCGGTGGCGGTGGAATTTGATGATTTGCACCATACTTCCATGCAAATACACTAGTATTACCAATTGCCCCATTCATAAAAACAACGGGGACATTCCAGTTTTTAGCTATTAAATCACCTAATAAACCCCAACACCAAGAATGTTTTCCTGTTGGTGCAATTAATGAATTTGCATCTAAATGTGAAAAGACAGGATACTCAAAATAATCTTTTAAACTAATGTCTTGACTATTAATGCAATTTACTCGATCATCTTTAGCCTCATAATATATATTTGGCTTGTTCTGAGCAGTTTCACCTTGAGTATTTGATTGCCCTGCAGTTACAATTACCTCACCAACGCCTACTTTAACAGAAGTCAATTCACCAATTTGGATATTATTTTGAACACCTCTAACCTCAAGACGATACCATCCGCCGTTTTGATTACTAAGTGACGAAAGAAAATTTCCCTTTGCTGGATTATTAACAATATTTATCCAATCAGTTTGTACAATAGGACTTTTAGGGTTGCCCGTTCCATCCAAAGTAGTCAACCTAGCTTCTATTCTATCTAACTGCCCACTAAAGCTACCACCAATGTAGATGTTTGCAACATTTTGCTGATTTCTTTGATAAACCATACGATTAACAGGCATAGTCAGGTCAATTTGCGCAATCGCACCGGCAGAAAACAATAAAATCGCAGATATTATACTTGTTCTTCTAATAAAATTCATAAAAATCAATACCCATTAAAATCACTTTAATTTTTTAAAATAAATCCCTTTTAAACAATTCTATTTATGTTTTAAAACCCAAATAGTACCATAATTATTAATATTATAAAATACTGAAAAAGAGCTTTTTACTGAAGTTCTAAACTGTCTATAGGGCTCCGTCATTGTCTTTTAACTTATTGGAGCTTGGCTATTGCGTATCTAATTAAATGACTTCCAAACCACGTCCTTAAGTTCCTCAATTCCTTGATTTGACAATGCCGAGATAAACACCGTTGGAACTCCTTTTGGTAACTTTGTTTTTAGCTTTTTTATTGTTGCCTCGTCTACTAAGTCTGTTTTTGTGACTGCTAAAAGTCTGTTTTTATCTAACAATGCCGGGTTATATTGTTTCAATTCATTCAACAATATTTTATATTCTTTGGCTAAGTTTTCGGAGTTGGAAGGAATCAAAAACAATAAAATCGAATTCCTTTCAATATGCCTTAAAAATCTGATTCCTAGGCCTTTACCTTTCGATGCGCCTTCAATTATTCCCGGAATATCAGCCATTACAAATGAGAGATCGTCACGATAAGGAACCACACCAATATTAGGCACTAAAGTTGTAAAAGCATAATCGGCAATTTCTGGTTTTGCGGCAGAAATTACCGAAAGCAATGTCGATTTACCTGCATTTGGAAAGCCTACCAAACCTACATCAGCCAATACTTTTAATTCAAAAATAACCCAACTTTCTTTACCTTCTTCACCTGGTTGGGCTTTTCTAGGTGCCTGATTTACCGCAGTTTTAAAGTGACTATTTCCTAAACCTCCTCTACCACCCATCATTAGTATTTTCGACTGCCCATGTTCGGTAATTTCAGTTAGGTATTCACCAGTTTCTGAATCCTTAACAATTGTGCCTAAAGGCACTTCAATAATTATATCACTTCCGTCGGCGCCAGTTCTCCTGCCCCCCTCACCCGATTTGCCGTCTTTGGCATACATATGCTTTTTGTATCGGAGGTGTAGCAGTGTCCAAATATTTGAATTTCCCTGCAATATTATATGGCCTCCTCTGCCACCATCGCCTCCGTCGGGCCCACCTAAAGGCACGTGCTTTTCTCTCCTAAAATGCGTTGAGCCAGCACCACCATGCCCTGATCGGCAACATATTTTTATATAATCAATAAAATTTGAAGTCATATTTATGTTTCGAGGGGCAAATTTCCCCAATTTGAACTAGATAATTAATTCCCAAAACTTATCGCAGATTCTGTGAAAATATGATTAAAAACCAACCTCGCAGAGTCCTGCGGACAAGCCTTTTAACTATTTTGTTCACAGAACCCTATGGGGAAATATTTTATATAAAAGGCTTCAGAATTGGGCTTCTAAACCGTTCCGATTTAATTAAAATTCAACGAATCTGAAATTCAATTCGTTTTGATGTTATCAATATGACCAGATAACTCATTGAATATACTTTCAATAT
>JANMZR010000314.1:0-2901 GCA_031383555.1 Cytophagaceae bacterium
TGCCTATAAAAACATGGGTGAATTATTGCTAAAAACAGGTAAAAAACAAGAGGCCAATAACTATTATAAAAAGGCAAAATTGATTAATCCAAAAATTACTTTCTAACAAAATCCAAATATTCCTTAAACACCTTTTGATTAATTTCACCTGTTGTAAATATTTCTAAACATTTTGACTTTCCATCATGAACAGCCATTAATTTCATTTTTTCTACAATCTCCAATTCTGTTTTAGCAGAATAATAGTCAAAACCTGCATCCATAATAGTACTTTTTGCATTTAGATTTTGTTTAGTTTCAAAAAAATCTTCCAATTCAGGCTGTTGGCTTGGCCCATCAATCAATCTAAATATGCCCCCTCCTGCATTGTTGAAAACAATTATACGTAGGTTGACAGGTAAATAGTTATTCCATAGGGCATTTCTGTCATATAAGAAAGCCATATCACCAATAAATAAATATACCAAGTTTTCAGTATACATCGTAGCTCCTACAGACGTACTCAAACAACCATCGATACCAGATGTACCTCTATTTGCGAATATTTCAATATTTTTTGAATAATCAAATGGCAATAAATTAACATAACGGATAGCCATACTATTGGCTAAATGCAGATCTATATTTTCGGGTAAATGTTCTAAACAAGCCAGGTAAGCTTGTAATTCCGAAAAATCATTATCTTTTTTAATGAAATCATAAAATCTTTTTTGAGATGAATTATTAGCTAATTTTAATTTATTGAAATAATCTGAAGCACCCAATTCCTCTTGATCACCTTCTTTAAACTGCTGGTTATCAATATCTTCAAATAAATTTCTTAGAAAAACTTTTGGATCAATATGTATCAGAGTTGAAATACTTTGTAAAGGATCTATTAATAAATCACTTTCTTGTAAGTGCCAATGAGCCTTAACTTTATGTTTCTGAAAGTATTTTTTAAATGACTTCGATATAAATGATTGGCCTAAAGTAATTAGCAAATCAGGCTTAAACTCCTCATTATCAATCGATAAAAAAGAATCATGATTTGAAATTTGATTGATTCTGATGTTTGAAATAATATCTGCTAAAACCGGAATATTAAGCTCATTTTGAAATTTCTCAAGTATTGCATTTATTTCTTTATCATAAGGTAATTGCCCAACCGCTATCAAAATTCTACTTGAAGACATACATTCTTTTAATAAATCATAACTTTTTTCAAGTTTAACTTTTTTGTCCGTTTCAATAAATCTTATCTGTTGTAAATATTCAGAAGGCTCATACTTTTCTGATTCAATAGGATAAAACGGTTCTCGAATTGGAATATTGATATGAATTGGGCCTTTCGGGGAGTTTATTGCTAAGTTAACTGCCTCATTTATAGTTCTTTGAAAGTACCAATTTGTATCAGAGTTAGTAAAATCTGCTAATAAATTATATGACCTCTTACAGTTTTTACCAAAAATCTCTTGCTGGTAAATCGTTTGTCCATCATTCTGGTGAATCCATTCTAAAGGCCTATCAGCGGTAATTACTAATAATGGAACTTGTTGAAAAAATGCTTCAGCAACTGCAGGAGCGAAATTATAAACAGCTGAACCGGAAGTACATACAATAGCAACGGTTTTCTTTGTTTTCAAGGCTATTCCCAATGCGAAAAATCCACCAGACCGCTCATCAGAAATAGAATAACATTTGATTTTTGGATTTCTCACAAAGGCCATTGTTATAGCTGCTGATCGTGAACCAGGGCATAAGATTGCATTCTCAATGCCATGAAGAGCACATATTTCAACTAGGTCAATTATCGGCTGAATGATGGCCATAAATTTTCTATTTATTATTATTAAAAATAAAATTAAACCAAAAAAGCCTCAAATGAGGCTTTTAAAAATTATAATTATTTTAAAACTCTTATAAATAAATTGCATTATTTTCATTTTTCGAAATAAAAAATAAAAATATTACCCAAGATAGGTTTTTAATGCCTTACTTCTTGAAGTATGTCTCAATCTACGAATTGCTTTTTCTTTGATTTGACGTACACGCTCACGAGTAAGGTTGAACTTCTCTCCTATTTCCTCAAGTGTAAGTGCATGCTCACCATTTAAACCAAAATAAAGGGTGATTACATCAGCCTCACGTTGTGTTAATGTAGATAATGCTCTCTGCACCTCTCGACGCAATGAATCGTTGATTAGGCCCGAGTCTGGTTTATCTTCGCTATCGTTTTCCAATACATCTAGCAAGGAGTTTTCCTCACCTTGAACGAAAGGTGCATCCATTGATACATGACGACCAGATATTTTAAGCGTATCAACTACCTCACTAGTAGATACTTCCAACACTTCGGCAAGTTCTTCTGGCGATGGCTCACGCTCAAATTTCTGCTCAAGTTCTGAAAATGTTTTCGAAATCTTATTCAAAGAACCCACCCTATTTAAGGGCAAACGCACTATTCTTGACTGCTCGGCTAAAGCCTGCAATATCGACTGGCGAATCCACCAAACGGCATAAGAAATGAACTTAAATCCACGAGTTTCATCAAATCTTTGCGCAGCCTTTATTAGGCCTAAATTACCCTCATTTATTAAGTCACCAAGTGATAAACCCTGGTTTTGATATTGTTTTGCAACAGAAACCACAAACCTAAGATTGGCTTTAGTAAGCCTTTCAAGTGCTTGCTGGTCTCCATCACGGATTTTTTGGGCCAATATAACTTCCTCATCAGGAGTTAGCAGATTACAAATAGAGAAAGTCAATCTCTTGACAAATATCTTCAAGAAATAGGTAAAGTTGATTTGCTTACTCCTGATGAGGAAGTTATATTGGCCCAAAAAATCCGTGATGGAGACCAGCAAGCACTTGAAAGGCTTACTAAAGCCAATCTTAGGTTTGTGGTTTCTGTTGCAAAAC
>JANMZR010000342.1:0-2389 GCA_031383555.1 Cytophagaceae bacterium
AAGTAATTAACAGAGCGCCAATACCAGCAGCAATAAATATCCACCAGCTTATTTCAGTTCGGTAGGTATATTTTTGCAACCATTCGTTCATAAAATAATAAGCAATTGGGGCTGCGATAAGGCAGGAAATAATAACCAAAATCACAAAATCTTTTGATAACATTTGCCAAAGATTGGTTACCGAAGCTCCTAAAACTTTACGAATTCCGATTTCCTTTGTACGTTGTTCCGCAGTAAAGCTGGCTAAGCCAAATAAACCTAAGCAGGAAATTAGTATGGCCAAAAATGAAAATATTCTTGATAATTTGGCAACAAGTTCTTCAGCTTTAAACTTATTGCCAAACTCAGCATCAGCAAATTTATAATCGAATGGTGCTGCAGGAATGTATTTTCGCAAGGCAGCTTCAATTTTTGTAATTGATTCTTTAGCAGGTACTTGTGGATTCAATTTGAAATTCATCCAATTCACATTTTGAGCATTCAGCACATAAATCGTCTGTTTTACAGGCTCATAGGGGCTTTCTGCCAAAATATCTTTTACCACGCCAATTATCTTAAAATCTTTACCATCTTTATCATCCCCCCATCTAACAGTCATACCTACTGGGTTTTTAACTCCCATAAATTTCACCGCTGCTTCATTTATTAAAAATGCAGAGCTATCTGTTTTAAAATCTCTTGAAAAATCTCTTCCTTCTTTTATTTTCCAACCAATCACTTTGCCATATTCATGCGTAACCCTTACAGTTGCAAAGTCAGTTTGCATGGCTGGGTTTTTGCCAGCCCAAGTGAAGCCCCCGTTATTCGAATAATTGGAAGTAATTGGGCTGTTCGATTCCGACATTTCTAATATCGTATTGTTGCCTTTAAGTTCATTGCGGAGCAGGTCATATTTTCCATAAAAATCGGAAGTTTTCATTTGGGTCATTATTACGCCTTTATTGTCATATCCGAGAGGGCGATTTTTGGTATGTTGTACCTGCTGGTAAATAACTATAGTGCCAATAATTAAAGTTATTGAAACGGTAAACTGGGTAATTACCAATGCTTGCCTTGGGATAGAGGCCAAACGGCCCACATTAAAAGTGCCTTTCAAAACTTTTACAGGCTGAAAAGAGGATAGATAAAGTGCTGGATATGAGCCTGCTAATAGGCCAGTGATGAAAATGAAAACAATACTCGCCAGCCAAAAAATAGCCGAAGACCACGGAAATAAAATTTGTTTATCGGTAATTTCATTGAATTTAGATAAGGCTAAAATCATTATAAAGCAACTTATTATAAATGCAAGAATTACCACTAAAAATGATTCACTCAAAAATTGGTTGATCAATTGGCTTCTATAAGAGCCAATAGCTTTGCGTACGCCTACCTCACGAGCTCTTTTTTCGCTTCTTGCGGTACTCAAATTCATAAAATTGATGCAGGCCAAAAGCAATACAAAAATACCAATTATGGAAAACATCCATACATAATCGATTAATCCACCAGTTTTTACACCATTTTCCCAATTATTTTGAAGGTGCCAATCCGCCATAGAATGAAGAAAAATTTCGGATTTAAATTGCTTCTCATCAGAATCTACTAGGTTATATTTCGATAATTTTATTTTTGCCGAAACCTTTTCTAAATCAGCATTATCAGCTACTTGGGCATAACATTGGAATGAATTATTACCCCATTCCTTATTATCATAAGCCCTTTTTACCCATTTTTCTGAATTTTTATAATATTCCCAGGTTAAAATATAGGACAACTTGCGTAAGTCTGTATTATAAGGTAAATCGTCATAAACACCAGTTACTTTTAAAGTTTGGTTGTTGTCTATTTTTAATAATTTACCATAAGCATTATTTCCGCCGAAAATTGCCTTTGTAATTGATTTGGATAACAAAATTGAGTTGGGTTCTTTTAGGCCATTGTAGTCGCCACTGAGCATATTTAGCCCTAAAAGACGAGCTGCATCGGGTTCCATACATTGGCCTTCGTTTGATATTTTTTTATCACCAAATGACAGAATATGGTCGTTTCGCCAGCTGCTCATTACCACATATTTGAAATTACTACCATAAGTTTTACGTAATTCATCACCCATTATTACAGGCAAAGATTGCTCGGAACCAACATGCCCATTAAATGTTTGGTGCTGCATCACTTGGACAATCTTATTATAGTTTTTATGGTATTTGTTAAAGCTCAATTCATCATAAATCCATAGTCCAATAAGCATAGCCACAGCCATGCCTACGGCAAGCCCACCGATATTAATGAAGGAATACACCTTGTTTTTCAGTAGGTTTCTGAATGCGATTTTAAGGTAGTTAGCCCACATGCCCCCGAAGGGAGTTATTTTATAAGATTTCATAATATTTTGGTTTTACTCGTTATT
>JANMZR010000390.1:0-3893 GCA_031383555.1 Cytophagaceae bacterium
TAATTGAGTTTATAATTGCCATTTTGGCATTAGATTTTTTCGCTCAATATCTTGTTCACCGCCTTGAACATAAAATTCCGTTTATGTGGCGATTTCATACAGTTCATCACTCTGACACTCATCTTGATGCGTCATCAGGTACTAGGCACCATCCCGGAAACTATATTTTTAGGGAAATCTTCGCCCTTTTGGCCATAGTTATTACCGGTGCACCTTTGGCTTTTTATTTAACTTATAAAATATTCACTATATTTTTTGCTTATTTTACACATGCTAATATAAATATGCCTGCCAGACTAGATAGGTTTATCTCACATGTTTTTGTATCGCCAAATATGCATAAATTTCACCATCATCTTGAGCGGCCATGGACAGACACTAACTTTGGCAATATGTTTTCATTTTGGGATCGAATCTTTGGTACATTCTTCTTGGATGACCCCCAAAAAATAGTATATGGGCTAGATGTAGTGGATAATAGTCGTGATGAAGATTTGGTTTACCAAATGAAATTACCCTTCGATAAAAACCTAAAAACTGACTGAAGTTTTTCTTCTTTAAAATTAATTCCTGAAAGTAACAATGTTAATCCCTCGCTTTTGTTGGCATCTGCTAATGTATTTCTAAATTTATAAATAAGTTTAATGCAGTGCCAACAAATGACTATCCACTCCGAAATCTTGTCGGCAGTGTGTTCAATTAGGCTTTAAATTTAATGATTGTGCAACAAATGCCAACAAGGGCGTGGTTTTTAACAAAAGTAAAATAAAAAAGTTTTATGGATTTTTATTTTCAGAATGATCATTTGTTGATGAAATACAGTTGTGGCCAGACTAAAAAACACCTTAAAAATATTTGTGTTTTTATTTGCAAATAACATATATTGTTTGTATATTTTACAAAAAAGTTAAACAAAAATAAATTACTAATTTTAAAAAACTAAACAAAATGAAAAAACTAATCTTATTTGCTACGGCTGGATTACTTTTTTTTTCGTGTAAAAAAGAAGAAATGATCCAAAATCAAAAAAATGAAAGTGAAAAAATGTTTTTAACTAAGGCAACTACAAAACTATCGGCGCTTGCCAAAGGAGCAGAACAAATATCAGGTATTGGCTTTTATGCCACACCAAGTGAATGTGAGGGAGGTCAGGGTGCCACCTATTCTGTCAAAATGACAGGGGACTTTGAAGGTTGTCTATATGTATTTATTGACAAATACACTTGCTCACCAAGTGGAACTTATAGGGAAATTGGAAGAGAGCGCTTCGTAGGCACATACCAAGGAAAGAGTGGTACGTTTTGGACTAACTATAAATTCGAGTCAAAGTTCGAGGGTTGCGCAGCAGATGGCTCCTATTTGGGCGCTGAAATCTTTGGACGTTGCCAACATCCTATTGTAAAAGGAAGCGGCACAGGGATTTTCGAAGGAGTTACTGGACGATTAGACTTTAAAGACGACGTTGAAGCAGGAAATTTCCCCTATATAGGTCACATTATGTAAAGGTTCTTGACAGTAATTGGCATACACTCCCATTGTAGCTATTTCGCTTAGGTAAATAAATTATTGACCTCGCCATGGTTTGGTCTTTTGGCGGGGCCGCCTAGTTCAACCATACCAACAACAACCCCCGTTGTGGTTGATATGGTTTTATCGGCCATTTTTGGCCTGATAAAATCCTTTGCCATTGTTGGAATCTGCTCTCGCCTTTGTTGGCATCTTCTAATGTATTTCTAAATTTACAAATAAGTTTAATGCAGTGTCAACAAATGACTATCCACTCCGAAATCTTGTTGGCAGTGTGTTCAATTAGGCTTTAAATTTAATTATTGTACGACACATGCCAACAAGGGCGTGAAAGACTTGAATTTACAAATAAGTTTTATGCAGTGCCAACAAATGACTACCTACTCCGAAATCTTGTTGGCAGTGTGTTTAAGTAGGCTTTAAATTTAATTATTGTGCGACACATGCCAACAAGGGCGTGTGCCTTAGATTTTTGTTCCAAATTGTTTTAACAATTCTTCACACCTTACAAGACTTTATCTTTTTACCAAACCGTAATGCGTTCTTTTTCGGGTTTATACATTTTATCGCCTGGCTGAACGTTAAATGCTTTATAAAAAGGGGTAAAATTCATTAAAGGGCCATTCACACGCCATAAGGCAGGTGAGTGTGGATTGGTGTTTACATACATCCTCATAAATGCGTCTTTGGTTTTTACCCGCCAAATTCTGGCAATTGAAATAAAGAAACGCTGCTCAGGCGTAAAACCATCTATTTTTACATCACTTTTGCCTTGCTGAGTCAATTTAAAAGCATCAAAAGCAATGGCTATCCCAGCAATGTCTGCCGTATTTTCGCCTACCGTCAGAGCTCCTTTTACGTGTAGAGAATCCAATACGGTAAATTGATTATACTGGTCAATTACTTGCTGGGTTCTGGCTTTGAACTTCTTAAAATCATCGTCTTTCCACCAATTTTTCACATTGCCCGCTTTGTCATATTGAGCACCTTGGTCATCGAATGAGTGCGTAATCTCATGCCCAATTACCATGCCTATTCCTCCGTAATTAAGAGCATCATCGGCATTCAAATCAAAATAAGGCGGTTGCAAAATACCAGCGGGAAACACAATCTCATTCAATGGAGGGTTATTGTAAGCTGTAACGGTTGGCGGTGTGGTGCCCCATTCGGTGCGGTCGACGGGCTTACCAACTTTGTACATAGCATAGTTAAAATCGTTTTGACTGGTAGCCAAACTGTTTTCAAAGTAGGTTGAGTGATTGATTGTCACCTTCGAATAATCTCTCCATTTATCGGGATAACCGATTTTTTCACTGAATGCATACAGTTTTTCTTTGGCCTTGGCTTTAGTCGAATCGCTCATCCAGTCAAGTTTAGTAATTCGGTTTTCAAAGGCTGTTTTCAAATTATCGACCAACACACGCATCCGTTTCTTTGCTTCTTCAGGAAAATACTTTTTTACATACAACTGTGCAAGGCCGTGCCCAAGCGACTTATCTACAGCGTCCGTAATTTCTTCGCCACGTGGTTTTTGAATAGATTGCCCAGTCAAAATCTTTGAATACTCAAAAGCCGCAGATGTAAAATCTTTGCTTAGAAAATCGGCATAAATAATGAGCGATTTTGCTTTTAAATAAGCTTTCCAATCTGCTATTGAAACAGAACCCAACAATGCGTTCAAACGCTCGTAATAGGCTGGTTGCTGCACATTCAATGAGTCTATTTTTACGCCTAAACCATTAAAATAAGCCATCCAACCAATGTTTGGTTGTTTTGTGGCAATAGTTGCCAAAGACATTTTGTTGTAATTCGCCTGCACATTTCGTCGCTCAATATTGGTTTTGTGCGATGCCGCAAGTTCCTTCTCAATCGCATAAGCGGCAGACGCCATTTTGGCAGCACCCGATGCTTTAGTACCTGATAGTTTCAACAAGGTAGTAACGTAGGTAATATAAGCCTTTTGAATACCTATGGTTGAAGAGTCAGTTTTGAAATAATAATCTCTTTCAGGTAGTCCGATACCCGTTTGCCCTAAATTTATAATGTTTATGGCGCTATTTTTCATATCGGGGCCAACTCGCAACCCAATTATAGAAAAATTACTAAACTTTTGCTGTTCTGTAACAAATTTCATCAACGAAGCAACATCCTTTATACCATCAATACTTTTAAGCAAAGGCTTAATTGGTTCATAACCTCTTTTGTTGATAGTAGAAATGTCCAAGCCTGAGGTATAAAAATCTCCTACTTTTTGTTCAATACTCCCTTTTGGATTTTTAGCAGCAGAAACACTGTCCAAAATTCCTTGCATGCGAACACGCTGCGGGAAATTCATAAATGAATATGACCCCACGCCCGTTTGGGTA
>JANMZR010000404.1:0-4499 GCA_031383555.1 Cytophagaceae bacterium
CCTAAACTTAAAATATGGCTTACAATAAAAAACTTGCAGACCGAATTCGTGAAGCACTTTCAGACCTTCCTAACATTCAAGAAAAAGAAATGATGGGTGGATTGACTTTTATGGTCAACGACAAGATGTGTGTTGGAATTATTAAAGACAAAATGATGTGTCGCATTGACCCCACCTTTCACGAAAATGCAATAGAAATGAATGGTTGCAGAACAATGGATTTTACCAATCGACCCACGAAAGGTTATGTAATGGTAGACGATACAGGAATGAAAACTAAAAAAGAATTTAACTATTGGATAAATCAGTGCTTGGACTTTAACAGCAAAGCCAGGTCATCAAAAAAGAAAAAGTAGATAATTTTTAACAAACTTAAAAACTAACAACAATGAAAACAATGACATGTAATCAATTAGGCGGTGCTTGCGATTTGGAATTTCATGCAGACACTTTTGAATCAATGGCAGACCAAAGCAAAAAACATGCAATGGACATGTTCCAAATGGGTGACCAGCCTCATCTTGACGCTATGAACAAAATGCAAGAACTTATGATAACACCAGACGCAATGAAAGAATGGTTTGACAACAAAAGAAAAGAATTTAATGCATTGTAAGACCGATTAAATTTACAATTAGCACTGCGCATAATAAGAGTATTGCTGGCAAGTTGGGCTGGACAAGCAAACTTCTACTAAGTGCAAAGACAAACTTCAGTTCTGGCCGGACAAGCAAACATTAACTAATGTGCAAAATTTTAACAATAATTTTTTAATTTAGCAAACGTAACGGGCAGAAGGAATTCTAAAATCCCACCGGCAGCAATACCTGATTGTCGTGTGTCATGCCCTGATGCTTCAGTAGATAATTATGTAAACACAAAAAAATATGTCCACTACTGCTTTACCTATTCATACAAGCCAACGAGAGGACATACTGGATGTGCTGAGGGGGCTTGCGTTATTCGGCATCTTATTAAACAATATTTATGGTTTTTCCGGCTTTGGCAATCTGCAGGATGAAGCAAGACAAAAATTTTCGACCTTTCCTTTGGATGAAGGATTAAACTTTTTCCAGGTCATGTTGGTGGAGGGTAAATTCTACTCCTTGTTTTCTTTATTGTTCGGGATTGGCTTTTCCATTATAATGATCAGGAATGAAAAGAAAGGAATTAATATTTTCAAAATCTTTTACCGCAGACTGACTGTTTTACTTTTGATCGGTGCAGTACATATCTATTTTTTATGGGAAGGTGATATTCTTGTGCTATATGCATTGATTGGTTTTTTACTCCCTTTATATAAAAACTGCTCCAACACAACATTACTTACATGGGCTATAGTATTGATTCTTTCACCTATAGCTATTGATCTGGTTAAGCTCTGGTTGCAAAAAGGCCCGGGTGATTTTATCATTCCGATTGCCGAAGCTATAGATAGCAGGAATGGCATCATTGGTGAAGAGTGGCGGACATATTTGTACAAAGCCAATAGTGACTGGAACGAATGGCGCACCTACCAAAATACGGCCTTCATGTACCGGTTTTCATCCTTACTCAATAATAACAGAATACCCAAAGTGCTTGGTATGTTCCTAATAGGGCTTTACGTTGGTAAAAACATGATTTACGCTAATCTTCAGCAATATCGGCCTCTACTCAAAAAAATTATGATTTGGGGCTTCATTATAGGACTTCCCTTCAGCTTTTTAATGGCTGTATTTGAAGGAGATGATAAGCAAGTCTATAAAAGCTGGTGGGGTATGGCAGATACCATCTCTTATGCTTTAGGTGTTGTGCCTCTATCTCTTGCTTATGCTGCTTCTATTTGTTTGTTCTGGGTAAAAACAAAAGCATCAGATAAACTAAGAAAATTTGCACCAATTGGCAGAATGGCATTGACCAACTAACTGATGCAAACAGTGATTAGTATTATTCTTTTTTATGGTACCGGTTTTAGTCTAGGGCAGGAGTTTGGCATCGCTTACATTTTTATAATTGCTGTGGCAATCTATTGCTTACAGTTGATTTATAGTAACATTTGGTTCCGGTTTTTTCAATATGGTCCGATAGAGTGGATCTGGCGGCAGCTCACATATGGTAAACGGTTGCAGCTTTTAAAGGCTCCTATTCAAGCATCGGGTAAGGAACTACATGATTAATTTTATTTATCATCAGGGTTCAATTGATTGTCCTTTGCTATTTTAATTTAATCGAATTATTGCCTTGGTTGGCCATTTCGGCCAACCACAATTGCCAACCTTTAATTTAGGTCAGTTTTGTTTTATGGAAAATCCTTAAACCAAACAAAAATTTCAATATTCTTGGCTTTTTAAATGTTCGAAAAAAAGTCGTTTGAAATTGCCAACTTTACAGCATTGCCAGTTATTATTAGGGTAACTTACTTTCTTTCAATGGGTTGTCCGCCATTTTTGGTCGGAAATGACCAACAACGGCGAAAATATTCATTGATGCTTTTCTCGTCATCTTGAAAAACAAAAAATGGTATTAATTTCAGTAAAATCTAATGCGAGTTCTCCATTATCCGGACTATTTTTTTTAAGACTATCTAGTTGTTACTCTGCAAATTTTTGAGCAAATCTATACTGATATGAGATTTTGAAAAGTCTAATCAATAATTTTTTTAAAGAGAAAATTTATAGTAAGGTTTATATTTTTTTTATTGATGTTAAGCAAAACTTACAGAGAGATAGGAAACAGAGTCCTGCGCCTACTTCGGATTACTCTTCGTAAGTAATTAACATCCTAAAAGGCCTGCTTGCTATTGTGGTACTATTACCTGATTTATTTATTAAAAATATATCGGAAACTCTAATTTGATATTCGTATTCGAAACCTGCTGCAGTTGTATATTTTGGTGGAACAGTTTCATTGGCACCCGATCCATATTCTACAAATATTGATACTGATAAAATTTTAGAGGAAGTTAATCCATGCACAACTGCTAAGGTTCCACTAGCTACAGGGGTTGTACCCGTTATTTTTTTCATTTTTATTTTTGGTGTAGCTGCATCATCTCCTAATTTTGAAAATCCAGTTATATCAAGTCCGGTTCCATAAATACCACCCCATCGTTCTGAAGTTGTACCAAGCGATGTTAGGCCATTTGAAGTTGGTCTAAAAACTCCCAAAACACCTCCTAGTGTACTTTCAAGGTTAACAAATGATTTGGCATCTATTCCTAAATGCAGTTTAGAGTTTGCAGCAAAAGCTGAAATGTCAAAATCTTGCGAATTTCCCAAAGTGGATCCAATATGTCCTCGTTGTATATTGCTTTCAAAAAATGTTGTTTTCATACCAGCAGGTCCATTAAATTTCGCCACTTCTCCAGCCACACTATTTACTTCTAATTTTACAGAAGGGCTAGTAATTCCAATACCAACATTCCCATCATTACTTACGGTAAGCTTTGGATTTCCCAGAATTGTTAAATGCAATTTGGCAGTTGCATCCCCTCCAAAAGGTATTCCAAGGTCAAAGTCCTGCGCATTTCCAGCTGTTGAACCGATATAACCTCTAATAGTTCCACTTTCAAGAATTCCAATATACGCTCCAGCAGTCCCATCAAAATAAGCAACGGCTTCCTGATTAGCAACTATATCCAATTTAGCAAATGGATTAGTAATGCCAATTCCAACATTTCCGGTTTTAGCTATTAAAAGTTTAGGGCTTCCCTGAATTGATAAATTTAAAGAGCCATTTGTATTGCCAACAGATGTTCCAATTTCAAAATCCTCGGCATTTCCAGATACAGAACCAATATAACCCCTGTTTAAATTATCTTCAAAAAATGAAGCAAACATTCCTGTTCCCCCATTAAATTTTACTGTATTAGAACCTACTGATTTTACATCTAATTTTGCTGTACCTCCAATCATATTAATTTTTACATTATCAGTATTGTTATTGTTAATATCATTTCCATTTCTAATCCAAGTGGGGTCAAGAGGAGACCAGCCAAAAAGGATGGAATAATACCAAAAACTTTGAGTATTGGTATCATAAAGCAAAAGGCCATCAGTAGCTGTTGCTGTTAATGCAATTCTGTTTGCAGTAGTCATTCGAGGTATTAATAATCCTTTGTTTGTACTACTTATATCAAGCATTGCATTTAAAGAAGGTGCGGCTCCAGTGGAGTTAATTGCTACTTGTGCCTTTGCAATTTTTAGAAAAAATGAAAGGAGAAATAGTAATGCGATTTGGTTAAAAAGTTTTAGTTTCATAAAAAAAATTTAGTTGAACAAATTGATTTACTATTAAAATTATTTTTGCTTTTATCACTTCTGCTTTGGGGGGGATTCCCACAATTGTATTAGCTGAGCACAAACACGTATAAAACAATGTTTCGAATATAAGGCCTTTTGGGGTAATTGCAAATAAAAAAAATGATAAACTTAATAAACTTAATCACCTAAATAAACTAAGGTCTTTCTTTTTTATTGTTTGGTGTAGTTCTGCAATTATATCTATTGCCGTGGTTG
>JANMZR010000422.1:0-10001 GCA_031383555.1 Cytophagaceae bacterium
GATGGCTGCAATATTGTAAATACTTGGTGTATTGCTTAGCATTGCACCCATTGAGGCAGCGAGTCTTTGTTCTGGGAAAAAGACTTTTATTACAATATCTCCCGTATGCGATGTGTACGATTGATAAAAAAGCCCTTTTACAACAAATGCAATTTCTTTTGGATTCTGTCCCTCAGTAACAAAAAATTCTCCTCTATCATAAGTTTTTAACCGCAATAATTTTGTCCATTCTATTTCTGATTTCTCTGAAATGGAATGATAAGTTCTTATTTTTTGGAAAAATAGTTCGATACCCATTTTATATGATATATTTTCCTACTTTAAAGGTATTATTAATAGAACGTAAATAGTTGATATTCTAAGGTATGTAAATATTTTGCAAATAAATAGAAAAATATTAATGAAAGTAGTATGTTTACCAATTTTGTTTCGAATTAGCCTAAAATACCAAATGAGCGATTTGATTGTTTTTAAATAAATTTTAAAAAATTCGTAGTTTTTTTATTACTTTAAATCCTTTAAAGAGAATTCCAAAAGGTATAATACCTTTTAGCTAGGCTTAAAATAGCAATCAGTTGAAGTAATTCCACTTGGGAAACATTTAATAGAAATTCAATTAGTAAATCGAATTATTTAGTATCACAAAACGACAGTATTATAATTATTAATTGTACCAAATAACGATAACATTCTCTACCTAATTTGGTTTTGATCTACTTGATCAAACTTCCAATTGACATATATTAGGCAAGTATTTTGCCCTAGATTAGTTTCCTAATTGAGAAACAATTAACTTTGAAAGAAAAGTTAATGAAAGCCAAATTTGACACAATATTTCTTGAAGAAGCAAATGATTTTTTGGAGGACTTGGATGAAAAGCCCAGAGATAAGGTGCTTTACAATATTTGGAAATCGACTCAAGTAACTGATAATGAGCTTTTCAAAAAACTTAAAGACGAAATATGGGAATTCAGGACTTTATACCAAAAAACTTACTATCGACTTTTTGCATTTTGGGACAAGGAAAATGAAGAAAAAACACTTGTAGTTGCGACACACGGTCTTATTAAAAAAACTGGGAAAACACCAAAAAGTGAAATTGAACGAGCAGAAAATCTTCGTAAAAAATATTTTAAAAGCAAAAAAGAAAAGAAATGAAAACTTACACATTAGAGGAACTAACGAATAAACATATTGGAAAAATCGGAACACCCAAAAGAGACTCTTTTGAAAACGAGTTACGAATTGAACTTCTTGGACATGCTATTAAACAAGCTCGACAAGAACGCAATTTGACTCAAGAGCAATTAGGCCTGTTGGTTGGTGTACAAAAAGCACAGATTTCTAAAATTGAAAACAGTGTAACAAACGCACGTTTTGAGACAATTTTGAAAGTATTTACAGCTTTGGGAGCAAAAATAAATTTCAACGTAGAACTGCAAAACCAAAAGGTGCAATTTGTATAGCTCTAAAAACAAACAATAAATTAATAAGATACTGTCTCATAAAACGACTAGAAAAAGTATCATAAATTGGAGTTTTAATTTTATTTACCACTTCAAAATAAAAAAACAGCAGACAAAAGTCTGCTGTTTTCTCTTAAAATCTATCAACTATTTCTCTTCTCCAATCGGCAAATAATCCTTAAAAGTCTTTAATGGTGTTGATTCCACTTTTTTGCGGTATTCTGTCCAGTTGGTGGCGAAGAATTTGTTTACTTTTTCGATGGATTCTCTGGTTAATGTTTCCAATTGTTCTACCAATTTTACGTCTGCATTTGTAGGTGCAATTTGCTTTGAATTGATATAACCCATTGCCTCGGAAATCTTGCCTTGTGGCGTAATTTGGTAAGGGCTGCCGTAGCCTTGTTTTTCAAATTTTCTACCTGAAATTATTTCTCTTTTCACCTTGATAGAATCTTGAATACTCTTACTTGCATTACCCAAATCTTCCAATTCTTTTCCTTCTTTGTCCTTCACTTGGCTTTGGATGGTTTTCGATACCTCTTCGGCTTCAGTCAAGCGGTCAGTTGCTTCTGTAAGTTGCACAATTGACTTCTCCATGCGAGCGTACAAGGCTCTTTTAGCCATTTGTACTGCTCTCGAAACTGGCACTCGAGGGTCATCTTTTATCTCAATTGAAGATGAATCTTTGGCATCTCCACAGCTAAAAACGAGTTTATATTTCTCCGCTAAAACCTCAATTCCATTGGCATCTGTGGCATTTTTCTTGGGTTTTGGTGTACCAGGATTACGAACGCCTTTCTCGGCCATATCCCACATAACCACTTGATAACCAGTGGAATCTGGCTTATGCTGAAGTGTTCTAATGAGTTTGTTTTCAGCATTGTAAATCTTTACGTAAACAGTATCATATTTAGTTACGTTTTTCTTGGTTGTGTCTTTTGGAACAACTGTTGTAGTAGCAATGGCGGGGTTTTGAACCTTAGAAGAAGCGGATTTTATATTTAAGTTTGGCATCTTATTTTTCAATATATTCTGGACATCATTTTTTCCCGTACTCGTATCTATCTTCGGAGGATTATAAAAATAACTCAACATTGCTCCCTTCTTTCTGTTCTCACCCACAAAGTTACCATCTGCCCCAAATCCTGCACCGTGTGCATCTCTATATTTCGCTTTATAGGCGTCTGCATTGGCAAAAGCCACAATTTTTGATTCTAATATTCTACTATTTGCTGCCAACTGACGAAGTGGACGAATGTTATCCAAAACATAAATTGCTCTTCCGAAAGTAGCAATTACCAAATCTGATTCACGCTCCTGAATGCTCAAATCCATGGTTGAAACGGGTGGAAATCCAGCCTTCCATAGGGTAAAATTTACTCCTTCATCCACACTTACCCAAAGCCCCTGTTCCGTGCCCACAAACATCAATTTTGGCTCTACTACATCTTGCTGAAATGCCAAGGCATATCCCGCCACTTTTTTATCATCCACCAAACGAGTCCATGTTTGTCCGAAGTCCTTTGTTCTGTAAACATACACACCCATATCACCCTGACGGTAATTATTGGCAGTTACGTAGGCCTCTCCAACATTGAAAGTAGATGCTTTTATTTGAGCAATCCATGATTCTTTGGGTAAACCTATTAGTTTCGAAGTTACATTATTCCACGTTTTGCCTCCATCTTGGGTTACTTGCACATTGCCATCATCCGTTCCAATCCATATCACACCTTGCTTTACGGGTGATGGTGCAATCGTGAGAATATTATTATGATTTTCTGCATACGTTACGTCCATAGTTAAACCACCCGTTTCGTCCGTTGCCTTTTGTTGAGCTTTGTTATCTGTTGTCAAATCAGGCGAAATTATTTCCCAATTCATCCCTTTATCCGCTGATTTATGAACGAATTGCGAGCCGTAATAAATGGTAGTTTTATCCACTGGATCAAGGGCAAAAGCGGCATTCCAGTTGAAGCGAAGGCGAGTTTTAAGATCTGGGATAGTTGGACGAATATTTACATTTGCTCCCGTCTCGGCATCATATCTTTCTAAATTTCCGCCCTGTGACATTCCGTAGCCAAATCTTGAATTTTGAAGATCGGGCATTACATCAAAACCGTCGCCACTCACCATCATTTGCCAATGCGAATTTCTGATACCTCCATTTTGCCATGTGTAGGCAGGACCTTTCCACGAACCATTGTCTTGCAAGCCCCCATACACATTGTAGGGAATGTCGTTATCTACATTTATGTGGTAATATTGTCCCAAAGGCAATGCTTCTGCAAACGTCCATTTTCTACCTCTGTCTCTTGAAATAGCGATACCGCCATCGTTGCCATTAATGATTAAGGAAGGGTCTTCTGGGTGAATCCAAAAAGCATGGTGGTCGGGGTGAACACCCTCATAAGGCACAATCACTTTGAAAGTTTTACCCGCATCTTCACTCATCGAAATCATCTGAAAAACGCCATAGACTCGATTTTCATTTTTAGTATCAACCGCTATATCCCAGAAATAAAAAGGACGATTGCCTTTGATCGTTGCTTCGTCGTCGTCATTGACTTTCTCCCACTTAAAACCACCATCATCCGAACGATATAAGGCATTTTTTGCGGATTCAATCAAGGCATAAACTCGGTTTGGTTCTGAGCGGGCAATGGCAACGCCAATTCTACCTAATTCACCTTCAGGAATACCGTTTGGCTTGCTTTGAAGTTTCGTAAAATTCTTTCCACCATCCAAAGTAACATAAAATCCTGAGCCTTTTCCACCCGATTTGAAGTCGTAAGTATTGCGGTGATGTTCCCACATGGCAACGAATAATTTGTTGGGATTAGTAGGGTCCATCACCATATCTGCCACGCCCGAACGCTCGTTTGTGAAGAGGATTTTCTCCCAAGTTAATCCTCCGTCGGTGGTTTTAAAAAGGCCTCTTTCTGCATGATATGCAAATGATTTCCGATTACGCCCGCATAGACAACATTGGGATTTGTTGGGTCAATAATAACTCGGTGAATGTTTTTGGTTTTCTCTAAGCCCATTAATTTCCAAGTTTTTCCACCGTCCAATGACTTGTAAATTCCTGCTCCAAGATTGACAGAATTTCGTGGATTTCCTTCGCCCGTTCCCACCCAAATTACGGAAGGATTAGATTGTTGAATGGCGATAGAACCGATATTGAGGATGGGATTTTCGTCAAAAATAGAAGTCCAAGATGTTCCTCCGTTTTCCGTTTTCCAGACTCCACCTGAGGCCGAACCTGCATAAATAATATCAGGATTAGCCACTACGGCATCAATAGCAGTGATTCTGCCCGACATTGCCGCAGGACCAATGGATCGGGCTTTCATGTTTTTAAATAACTCTGTTTTGATTTTTTGTGCTAGTGTTTCAAAGGAAAAAATAGAAACGAAAAAGCCAATAAGTAATAATTTAAGTAAATTTAATATCATTGTTATAGGGTTTGTAATGAAGGTTCAATTTCGGAAAAAATGGTTGATTAACCAAATTTTCTCTTACTACAGAAGGGGCAAAAGTGAACAATTAGTTTTTTGTGAAGACCTAATCATAAATTAATAAAAAGACATCTAACGGAATAATTGTTGTTGTTTCTGTTGTAAGTTCCCTACATTTTGAATTTTGGTCCCTATAGTCCTGAATTAACTTATTTGTTAGGTTATTTTTTAATATTTCATCAACGACACCAATCCAAGGATAACCAGCATATGTTTCTCTAAATAATTGTGTAGCTCCGACTAAATCGTTTTCGGAAAGTTTAATATATGCAAACCTTTGTAATTCCTCTTTAGGCTTCCCCTTTTTAGTACAGATTAAAAAGTTTCCTTTCTATTTTTTTTCTGCTCGTTTTAATCAAAAAACGTTTATAAATTTATAACAATCAAAGGCGAAATGATTCTCTGGGAAAATGCACGCCAAACGAATAATATTTTAAGTATCGAAAACTCGCTTAAATATCTTATTTTTACAAAAAGGTTGTCCAAGTTTTGGGGAGTAGTTCAGATCAAACAGCGATCGGCAATCCATTGAAAGCACTGGGTGATGAAGGTGGAAAAATGGTGTTGTATAAAAAGAAGAACTAATATTCATCGTAAATCCCCCTTTACTTCCCTGACAAAGGAGTTAACTCCACCCGTCTGAAAAAAATCTCTGCTCCTTCCGACTGTATTTGAATCCGTCCTCGCTCCGGTTTCACGTTTGTAGCCTTATTCACCAGAGTACCATTTAGAAAAATTGAAATCGTTCCCTTGTATACCACACATTCCAGTTTGTTCCATTTTCCCATTGGCTTTTCAATATCTCTTTTGCCTCTAAACCCAATAACATCTTTCCATTCCGAATCACGCCCAAACCAATTGAGCCGTCCACGCTGAATAGACTGATCTTGACCATTCGTTTCATAGACAAAGGAGCCTCCTTGCTTCTCAGCGGCAACCGTACTCGTGATTTGAAACTGGTCACTGCCATCACCCACTACTATAAAATCTCCGGTACCACCTTCAATGATCTGACATTCGATGGAGTGCATCCATATTCCTTCGGAGCCGCCATCTTCACCTTGTGAATGAAGTAATAAACCTGAGTCTCGGGTGTTTTCTAATCGGGGCGCAAAAGTTTTTCCTCCCCATTTAAATTCTAACTTGATTTTATAATCTTCATATTCTGCCTGGGTGGTGATGCAGCCCCATTCCTCACCCGAAATTCTGACCATGCCATCGTGCACGGTAAAAACATTTTTTGGATCATTGTCTCGTCCACGATGTTGAAGAAATTTATACCAACCATCCAGATTACGGCCATTAAATAATTTGATGGTTTTCTGTTTCGATTTTTCCTTGGCTCTCTGAGCGAAGATGGCAACAGAAGATATACCACTCAGGAAAATGGTAATGAGTAAACCTGCAATTAATTTTTTCATCGATATTATTGGACTAAAGTGCATTTGTTGTAGTTTTATTTTTGTTTTAATATTAATTTGGCGATCTCATAATAATCAAACTTATAAAAATTCTTGAGTTAATAAAATATTAATTCAAATTATTTATTAGTTTGTATTTTCAATGAAAGGAGAGTTCTTGGAATTATTCCTTTTTATATGATTCAATTTTGCCACCTGTAAGCTCAAATTAAGTCGTTATAAAATGGTTGAATTGTTTAATTTTATTATCACTGAAATACCACTCATTAAAATCCTTTAATTAAAACTGTATCAACTCTTGATTGTTTATAGTTTTGTTAAATTCTTAGGTGCTAATGTCAGATTAGAAAAATACATAAACTACTACAATAAGTTTTTCTAATTACTTGTAATTCAGTTGAATATAGAATTAATCACGGCAATCCAAGAGTTGGAGGCAACTCGGTTGCGAATCTTAAATTGTATAAACAACTTTGTAATAAAAAATTATTAGGTATATGCAAACAAAAACTATCTTTTTACTTGTATTACTTTTCGTAATGCAACTTTGTAATTCATTGTTAGCCCAAACAAACAGCTGGTACATTGCAAAAGAGGTAGGGGTAAAAACCTGGATAATTAAGGAGCCTGGATTTGATGAAAATATGTATCTTCTCGAAGGGCAGGACAGTTCATTATTAATAGACGCCGGCTTTGGAGTGGGTAATATCCGGGACTTTGTAAAATCTCTTACATTTAAACCACTAATTATCGTAAACACTCATTTCCATCCTGACCATACTGGAGGCGACTACCAGTTCCCATTTGTTTGTATCGGAGCAAAAGATGTTGAATATGCAAAACCTATTTTAAATCCGAAAGTAATTCAACAAATTACTAGTCAAATGTTCCCGGATTCTACAATTGCCGATTCATTAAAATTTCCAGCGTCGCAGGTAAAAGGAACAATATTAGTTCCTGTAGATGACAACCATGTTTTCAAGCTTGGAAACCGAAATGTGCAGGTAATCAATGTTCCCGGGCATACTCCGGGAAGCATATTTCTGCTAGACGTTACCAATAAAACACTCTATACCGGCGACAACATGCAGACAACATGGCTTTTTTTTAAAGAATCACTTTCAGTGGAAACTTATATGCAGAGCCTCGAAAAATTAAATAGAATAAAGGGCAAGTACAGTACCTTATATCCTGGTCATGGAGAGCCTTTGGATATTGCAATATTTGACGAATTGAAACAATGCTGTCAACAAATAATTAGTGGAAAATGCGAGGCCAAACCATATCATTCCATGATTGGTCAGGATGGCGTTTCCTGTACATACAAAACTGTAACTATTGCTTACGACCCCGCTAAAATAAAGTGATAAAAGACAATCAACTAAATAAATGAAAGAGCTGCCACCAAAAAAAGTATTTGCAATAGCAGGGGGCGATGTGCAAATCTTCGTCTGTATTTCAATATCAACAGCAGTTCCAGCTTGACATTAGTAATTTAGCTTTTGTTTATATCTTCATCTATAGTTTTCCAATCAGCAGTAGTTCGAGCTGACGTTTTTCAAATGCCCTGCCATCGCAAATACTCAAAGTTGTGCACAAGACGGTAAAAAACATTCGGCTTCGGGACAAGTGAACAGAGATATTTTCATCCGCAGATAATTAATCAGCGAAAATAAGGACTGTCTTAGAGACGATTGACAAAAGACCAAATGGGTTTCAATCAAAATCTATGTATTACATTTATAAACTTATAATAAATAGAAACGAAATGACTTTGCATGAAAACTAACAAATCAACGTGCAGTACCAACGCAGTATGGACGAACAGTATCTTATTAATATGTGTTTTAGTTCTTTCAATATCAGCACTACATGGCCAACTGCTGCCAGTTGATAAAGTAAGAAATGATTTCAAAAGCTTATTGCTAAGACCGACCGTTGCTCTCAGCCCCGCCATTCAATCTACGCCCACAGATTCTGTATTGACAGAAAAAGGTTTCTTCTACTCGGAAGCAACCGAGAAGGTTCCTGTGCTGATCTTCAAACCTGTTTCGGGAGGAGTAAAAAAATTACCTGTTGTTATCTGCCTCCATGGAACAGGCGGGAGTAAGGATGCAATGAAAAATTTACTCTATCGTTTTTCAAAATCAGGTTTTATTGCTGTTTCCATTGATGGAAGGTATTATGGAGAACGAGAGAAAGCAGTAGTTGGTCAGAATAAATATGTAGAGGCAATCACCAAGGCGTGGCAAAATAAAGATAATGATCATCAGGAGCATCCTTTTTTCTATGATACGGTTTACGACCTCTGGAAACTGGTTGATTATTTAGTGACTAGGGCCGATGTTGACCCCAACCGTATTGGCATGATGGGTATTTCCAAAGGTGGTATTGAAACCTGGATGGCAGCATCTGTCGATACCAGGATAAAAGTGGCAGTGCCAGTGATTGCTGTACAGAGTTTCAACTGGTCCCTGGAAAATGATCGCTGGCAGGGGCGTGCAAGAACGATTTGGGATTCACACCTTCAGGCAGCGAAAGACCTTGGTGATACCACCGTGAACAAAGAAAATGTAAGAGCAATGTGGAGTAAATTGCTTCCGGGAATAACTAGTGAATTTGATTGCCCTTCAATGATCCGACTTTTTTCACCTCGTCCATTGCTGTTGCTGAACACAGAGAAAGATCAAAATTGTCCTTTGCAAGGGGCACAGTTGGCTTTCGAAGCGGCAACAAATTCCTATCGGTCTGAAAATGCGCTGGATAAATTAAAGATAGATATCGAACCAAATGAACCCCATCGCTATACACCTAGACATATTGACATGACGATTGAATGGTTTAAGAAATGGCTTTGAGATTAATTGACCTCGAGACATAACAAAGTGTACGAAGCAAGAATTTGTTTAGGTTTTGACAAAGGATATTTAGAAAAATTGGAGATGAGAAAAAAAATAACGACCACGTGGAGAATTGGTCACATTGGAGAAGAGTTCAGTGCTCGGAGAAATTTGCAATGACTTGGTGACGGCTGACAACGTTTGGTCTACACTGGACAGTTTCAGTCTGACCTTAGATCGTTGTTTTATAACAGTCTACAGAAACCCGCCAAGTGCACAACAAAATGTTTCTGCAAAGGTGCGGTGACGTGTAGTTCAAAGTTTTTATCTTCGTTTACCGTTTGGTGTTTTTGGCTTTGGTTGGTAACAATATTCTTGTCTTTTTAAATGTTCGAAAAAGAGTCGTTTGCTTGTTTGATTAGCCGTATCGGCCAACCAAGGAATAGAGTTGGGGTGATTTATCCAAAGGATTGAGGTTTTGAAAATTTTAGAAAAATCCGGAATAAAATATTTACTGCATCAAAAGTTCAATAATTTAACGGTAAAGTGCAATTAAATACAAAAACTACTACAAAACTTTAGTATATTTGAGAGTTAGCGGTCATGCTTCGCCTTCACTTTGTAAGAAAAATATAAACCAATGATAAAGTCTTTCCTCCTTCTACTCCTTTTCTTTAACGCATCCTTTGCGATTGCCCAAAAAAGTACTGCCTGGTATAACCATACTTTATTGGATGTAAAGAATTTGGAAAG
>JANMZR010000443.1:0-9450 GCA_031383555.1 Cytophagaceae bacterium
ATTCAAAAAATAAATCTGCACAAGTTAATTCTGGGCTAATACAGTTAGCCAATAAAATTTGAATAGTTGCAAATTGGCTGTTGAGATAAAGTTCATAATAATAAAATAATGGGTTGAAATTTACTAAAAACAACCTGTCCCAATCTGTACCAGCCATTGCACTATCATCAAAGCTCCAACCATTTTCTTCAATCAATTTGTCAATTTTGCTGCATTCATTTTCCAAATTACTGCTTTTAGCATTGAAACAATGTATTTGATTATCAGCTATTTGTAAAGGAATAAATAGCTTTTGGTACATGGTGTAAAAACAAGAGCCTTCATCGTTTTCATCCATGCCAACCCATTCATCTAAGCCTACAAAATGAGTTGTAGAAAAATCGACCAAATTGTCGTTTGCCATGTCTACCAAATAGTCAAAAACTCCCAAAGGTGTATCACCTGAGCCAAGGCAGATTAATGAATTGGGCTTATTGTCAATTGCTGCCACAATTTTCTTGGCTATTTTTTCACATAGTAAATCGTAATTTTCAAAAAGCTCAATCTGCATGTTTCTGTCTAGAGTTAGTACTAAAATTATATTATAGGACAATATTCAGTCATTATCTTTTGACACTTTTTTAGGGTCAATTACGGTTGTGAATTTACTGAAGCCAGATACGCTGAACCAACCTAGTGCTTTTTTTGTCGATTTACTATTCATATTTACAATATTTGTTAAAAATGTAGCTGGAGGAGTGGCAAATAGCCCTTGGTTTTGTTCTTCATTTTCAGCAGATCTTAAAAAGTCGAAATGTGATTGGCTTACTGAGTATAATTCAACCCGTGATGAGTCACCTTCATTGAACAATTGCGTTGCAATTGACCTTCTTAATGGCAATATAAAAACCAATCCATCAGCACGGGCACCAGGCTGAAAAGCAGCATCATAAGCTACTTCTTCTCTTTGTAACTTCCAAGTTTTTTTCTCTTTATCGAAGCGATACCCTTTTATAAAATAGCAATCGCCAATACCTGTTAAATCTCTTGCATAAAATTCTGGTCTAAATCCTTTTTTAGGTTCATCAACATCGCCTCCGGGCTGGCCTGTATTGTCTTTAAATACATAAATCAATGAATCAATTTGTGGAATCCGATTCATTTTTGAATTAGCTGTATATACTTCACCTTTGTATTTCACTTCTAAAGTATAATCTAATCCGATTTTTCCGAATTTAACATTACTATTTGGCTGCCAATCATAAAAAATAGTTGGTTTATTTAGGCTATCTAACCGCTGCTTAAACTCATACGTGATGCCCTCGTTATTAGTAACTTTTACCTCAGCACCATTAGCAGGTGAGGGTTTTGAATTATCAAAATAAGGTTGTGAAACCATCAATTTAATAAACTGCATACCTTCCCTATTTGAAAGTTGGCCATCAACCACCAATTTTTCCTCATTTCGAGGTACCTTAACATCAATTACATCTTCACAAGAGCTAAGTAGTATTGCAGTTAATGTGCTTATAATTAAATATTTAATTAATTTCATTCTCCTAAAATTCTATAAATGTTTTGATTTTTTATTCAATTTAAAATTTAAAATTGTACGTAATTGCAGGCACAATTGAGCCAAAAATAGATAATTTTACCGCCTCTGTTTTGGTTTGATCATCAGCGTTTTGCCTGAAATATACTGAAAAAGCATTTCGTCTATTATAGGTATTGTATATTGAGAATACCCAGTTGGCAGTTCCTTTTTTAAAGGGTCCTTTTTTGGCTTGTAGGGTTGCAGAAAAGTCAAGACGGTGGTAGTTCTCTACTCTGGAGTCGTTGCGAGAGCTGTTTTCATTGTCTGGTAAAATGAAATTATCATATACAAATTTTCCTCTCGGGAATGTAAATGGCACACCTGTATAAAAAGCAAAATTCCCCGAAAACGACCACCTTTTATTCAAATCGTACATTGCTACAACATTTGCAACATGCGTTCTATCAAATCGGGCGGGGAACCATTTATTTGCATTCACACCAATTACTTGGCGCTCTGTTCGTGAAAGTGTATAGGAAAGCCAGCCGTTAAATTTGCCCGTGTTTTTTTTCACATAAAACTCTGCACCGTAGGCACGGCCTTTTCCAAAAAGTAAATCACCTTCAAAAAATTCATTTAAAAACAAGTCGGAATTGTCAATATAATCTATTTGATTTTGGAGCTTTTTATAATAAACTTCAATTGAAGTTTCGTAGTCATTTATGTTTTCGCCAAAGTTTTTAAATACACCAAAGGCCAGCTGATCAGCTAGTTGTGGCTTTATATTATTGGTTGAAGGTGTCCAAATATCCAATGGAGTGGAGGCCGCAGTATTGCTCATCAAATGCAAATATTGGGCAGTGCGGTTATAGCTAACTTTTAAAGAAGTAGATGAATTTAAATTCAAATTTGCTGAAAACCGTGGCTCCCAGTTGCCATAATTTTGAATACTTTCACCTTGATTATAGCTTTTTGCAGCGGTAATTTGTCGTCTTTGGGCATTTTCATTGGCTTTGTAAATATAAGGGGCAAATGTATATCCATTTCCTTTTCCGAGGTAATCAAAATTAGAGTATCGAATACCAAATTGTAATGAAAAGGCGGAAGATACTTTTATTTCATCACCAATATAAGCGGATAATTCAGAGGCATATTTTTCCGCTTGGCCAAAAGAGCGGGTCTCTCCAGCAGATTTCGCAATGGCTAAACCAGGTTTAAATGTATAATATATGCCCTGTGCACCAAAAGTTAATGAATTGTTTGGGCTGATATAATAAGTAAAGTCTGGCTTGAAACTATAACTAATTACATTGGAGTTCCATTCAAATGAATCTTTATCGTTGTTTTTCAAATTAGTAGCTAATTGATAGTCGTAGTTACTGTAATAGGCTGTAGTGTTGAGAAAAAGCCTATTGTTAAAAACATGGTTCCAACGCAAACTTGTGGTTGAGTTGCCCCAATTAAAGCCAAATTGAGCTCCAAATACATCTCTACCAAAATAACCTGAAAGAAACAATACATCTTTATCGCTGAATTTGTAGTTGAATTTGGCAGTTAAATCATAAAAACTAAATTTAGAATCTTTAATGTCACCATTCAAAAATGGCTTAGCCAATACATCGGCATAGGAGCGACGAGCAGCAAATATAAATGAGGCTTTTTCTTTTAACAAAGGTGCCTCAATACTAATTCTGCTGAATATCAGACCTATGCCACCATTAATTTCCAATTTTTTGGAGTTACCTTCTTTCATTTTTACATCTAAAATTGAGGATATTCTACCACCATATTGAGCTGGTATTCCGCCTTTTATCAGTTTTACGTCTTTAACGGCGTCAGGGTTAAAAACTGAGAAAAAACCGAAAAGATGGGATGAATTGTAAACTGGTGCTTCGTCTAAAAGAACAAGATTTTGGTCGACTCCTCCACCTCGCACATTAAAACCTGACGAACCTTCACCGATAGTTGATACACCTGGCAATAACTGAATGCTTCTAATCAAATCTACTTCGCCTAGCAATGCGGGCATTTTTTGTATAGTTTTCATCGATATTTTATTTACCGACATTTCAATACTTTTTACATTGTCGTCTTCTTTTTTAGCAGAAACTTGCACCTCTGAAAGTGATGTGCTTTCTTCTATCATTTCAAGGTTGAAACTAATCGGCTCAATACCCGCTTCCACTTCTTTGTTAATTTTATTGTAACCTATATAAGAAAACACCAAGTTGTATTTGCCTTGTGGTACTGTTATTGAATAAAAGCCATAAGAGTTGGTTGTATTTCCGGTACCTAGTTCTTTTATATACACAGAAACACCAATCAAACCTTCACCATTTCTTATGTCTTTAACATAACCTGATATGGTAGTTTTAGTATTTTGAGATATTGCTTTTGCTAAAAAGATCCCTAAAAATAGGAGGGAAAAGTATATTTTTTTTAAATCCATTTCTTTAAAAAATTTCACTAAATAGTTCTTATTTAAACTAATACGATATTTGGTATCGGAATAGTTCAAAATTAGTATATTAATAATTTAGATTATGCATTATTGTATAAAAGGCAATTTATAAGGATAACTTATAAATTGCCTTTTATGTTGTTTAGTTAAAAACCTTAATTTTAACAAGATGTTTCTCTAAGACCCTAAGATAATGCTCTTGTTATTTTTATGTAACTATTTTAATTCTAAATCCTTTAATACCAAAATATTGAACCCAAATTAAAAAAAATAATTAAAAATATTAAGCTTAAACAGTATTATATTACTGATATATTTTGTTTTTATACAATCATTAAGTAAATTTACTGAAAATTATAGTAATATTTTACCGATTTTATGAATATAGCACAATTAGGCAATATTATCAGAGAAAATAGGCAGACTAAAAACATTAGTCAAGAACTCTTAAGTAATCAAAGTGATGTGGCCATAAAATCCATACATTCAATCGAATTAGGTAAGGGGAATCCTTCCATAAAAACATTAACAAAACTTTTACAAGTTCTTGATTTAGAATTTATTATAGTTTCAAAAAAATCAATTTAACACTACCAGAAAAATATTTTTACAATGGAACAAGCCATCAGTTACGAAAGAATTCCAACCATTATTTACGCAAATGCTGAAGAAGCCTCAAAAGCGATTGCTAATGAAATAGCCAATTTGATTCGTTTGAAAGCCAAAGAAGGTAAGCAAGCAATTTTAGGATTAGCCACAGGTTCTTCTCCAAAAATGGTATATGCAGAGCTTATTCGTATGCATAAAGAGGAAAAGTTGAGTTTTAAAAATGTGGTAACTTTCAATTTGGATGAATACTTTCAAATTGAAGCAGATTCAATGCAAAGCTATGTTAGGTTCATGAAAGAGCAGCTTTTTGACCATGTGGACATTCCAAAAGGTAATATAAACATTCCTGATGGAACGCTACCTTTGGAAAAAGTGGCGGAATTTTGTAGAGATTATGAGCAAAAAATAGATAATTATGGGGGGCTGGACTTTCAATTATTGGGTATTGGCAGAAACGGGCATATTGGTTTTAACGAACCTGGCTCATTGTCAAATTCTCGAACCAGATTAATGACCCTTGACCTAACCACTCGCTTAGATGCTGCTGGAGATTTTGGTGGCCTTTCAAAAGTATCACGTAAGGCAATAACACTGGGAATTCAAAAAATAATGGATGCCAAAAGAGTTGTTTTATTGGCTTGGGGAGAACATAAAGCACTAAATGTGGCAAGAGCAATTGAAGGAAAAGTGAGCTCTGATGTACCTGCATCGTATATTCAGCAGCATTCTAATGCCAATTTTGTGATTGACACTACCGCAGCTTCACAACTTACCCGAATGAAAACGCCTTGGCTAATCGACCACGTAACTTGGGACAGAGCAATGATAAAAAAAGCAGTAACTTTTCTCTCTCTATCGCTTGACAAGCCTGTTTTGAAACTCACAAATAGTGACTATAATGAAAATGGGCTATCCGATTTACTAGCCCTTTATGGCCAAGCTTATGACATAAATATTGAAGTTTTCAATTTCCTACAACATACAATAACTGGCTGGCCGGGTGGAAAGCCCAATGCCGATGATACAAATAGACCGGAGCGTGCCTACCCTTCAAAGAAAAAAGTGATTATTTTCAGCCCTCATCCCGACGACGATATAATTTCAATGGGTGGAACTTTTCAAAGACTCCACGACCAAGGTCATGAGGTACATATAGCCTATCAAACTTCTGGGAATATTGCTGTGGCTGATGCAGAGGCGCTAAGGTTTGCCGAATTTGTTGTCGATTTTAATGATCATTTTGATGCTAAAAATCCGAAAGCAAATAGAATTTATAAGGAAGCTTCTAAATTTTTACAAAATAAAAAGGACTCAGAGATGGATATTGAGGAGGTGAGATATATTAAAGGATTGATACGGCAAGGTGAAGCTAAGGCAACTTGCCGGTATGTGGGTATTGATAAAAATAATGTACACTTTTTGGAAATGCCTTTTTATGAAACTGGGTCAGTACAAAAAATGCCTTTAGGAGAAGAGGATATTTTGAGGGTGGCTAATTTGATTGAGGAAATACAACCCCACCAGATCTATGCTGCGGGCGATTTGGCCGATCCACATGGAACTCATAAAGTATGTTTAGATGCCATTATGGAGGCTGTAAAGCGACTTAAATACCGAGAATACATGGAAAATTGCTGGGTTTGGCTATACAAGGGTGCTTGGGCCGAATGGGATATCGACCAAATAGAAATGGCAGTGCCTATGAGCCCCGACCAAGTTTTGAAAAAACGCTACGGTATTTTTAAGCACCAATCACAAAAAGATGGAGTGGTATTTCAAGGTGACGATAACCGTGAATTTTGGCAAAGAGCTGAAGAACGTAATAGAGGTACAGCCACTATATATAATAAATTGGGCTTGGCTGAATACGAAGCAATGGAAGCGTTTGTGAGGTGGAGGTTTTAATTGTTTTAGAAATACAATTTTAGTTTTTTAAATTTTGAAACAAAGATTACTTTCTCTCGATGTCTTTCGAGGTATAACTGTTGCCTTCATGATAATTGTGAACAATCCTGGAGATTGGGGTAATTTATATTGGCCTTTGGAACATGCCAAATGGAATGGTTGCACACCAACAGACCTTGTTTCCCCCTTTTTTCTTTTTATAGTTGGGGTGGCTATTCCTTTTGCCAACCAAGCCAATAAAATTGATGATAAATCAGCCAAATATCGGAAAATTTTGATTCGAGGGGCGAAATTATTTGGACTTGGCCTTTTTCTTTCGCTTTTTCCAAAATACAATATTGAAACGGTACGAATAATGGGTGTTTTGCAAAGAATAGCTTTAGTATATATTTTCTGCTCTTTTTTGTATTTAAATGTTTCAAATAAAGGTTTGATATTTAGCCTGTTGATATGCCTTATTAGTTATTTTATTTTGATGGTAATTGTACCAGTTCCAGAATACGGCCCTGCCAATTTGGAGCCAGCTACAAATTTCGGGGCATGGTTTGACCGAACTATACTTACAGAGCCTCACTTATGGAAGGCGGTAAAAACTTGGGATCCAGAAGGGCTTTTGGGTACTATTCCTGCGATTGGCAATGGAATATTAGGAATTTTCACAGGAAAGAAATTGTTAGAAAGAGACATAAGTGAAATTTCAAAAATAAAATGGATGGTTTTGGTGGGAGTTTTAGCCACCTCGATTAGTTTATGTTGGGACTATCTTGGTTTTCCAATTAATAAGTCGTTATGGACAAGCTCCTATACGCTTTTCACTTCAGGTTTAGCAATTATATTTTTAGCTTTTTTATATTATTTTATTGATGTACAAGGCTGGAAAAAAGGCTGGAGTTTCTTTTTAGTTTTTGGAGTTAATGCAATTTCAGCCTTTTTTCTTTCAGGTCTAATTCCTAGAATTATGGGAATGATAAAATTACATAATATTGATGGGGAGCTTGTTAGCTCAACTAGGTTGATATTTTTATATTGGATTGAACCCTATTTTTCTAATCCCAAAAATGCATCTTTGGCTGCTGCTGTTATGTTTCTTTTGATTCTTTTTATCCCATTTTATTGGATGTGGAGGAAACGGTTTTTTGTGAAAGTATGATGAGAATTTGAAATACATTTTGGATTTCAATAGAATAAAGAGGTAATGTACAAATTGAAATGGTGTTTGCTGCCTATTTAAGGGCCTCAACTATTTTGAATATTCAATAAATATTTTTTTAAAGGCCAATTTTTCATTGTATTTTTTGATAAACCCTCACCTAATCAACTTCGTATTTTATTGTCTTTGTGCTTGGCAATGGTTTACTGCCATTATTGCCACCAATAGCAAGGTTCAAGGGAATTAATTGATTACTATTTGAGTTTGCCTGAATATGTTTTTGGGTTAAGGTCAGAACCGCTCAAGGCGATTGTCCCTAAATATATTAAACCTGACAAAATCAAGAAAAAATCAGATTTGAATGTTTAAATTTATGGCGTTAAGGATTTAGAGTGAAAGTTTTTGAAAAATAATTTTTAGCTTCAAATTTAACAAGATGCTTCTCAGAACCCTGTGGAGAATCTGTGAGAACTTGTTTAAACTTGACTACTTATTTGTTTTCCACTCTAAAACGGTAAGGCCAAATTTATTAATAAATTACCTCATTTATTTGTAAAATATATTGATTTATTTTAAGCCAAATAATCTATTTGTAGTAATTTTAACTTATATAAATTTCAACAATAAGGGTTTATTAAAAATAATTGTTTTTCATGTAGAAAAACTCAATCAAAAAGTTTTGGAAAAATGAGAAATCTCCTTTTTTTTATATTTATTATTTTTACTAAAACCTCATTTTCCCAGCAATTTCTTCTTTTTGACGTTAAATTTAATTATACAAAAGCCGATGCAGATAGCTCAAAACCTAGTAAATCGCATTTTTATGTAAAAAATGAGCTTATTAATGCCAAAAGACCAAAAGATTGGACCAATCCAATTGACTATCGGAATGGCAAAGTACATATAAGGCTTGAAGTTATTGAAAAAGCACCTGGGGATGCGCCGACCACCTGGACTTTATGCTATATTCCAAATAAAGGACAAAAAAATAATTATGGCTGCACCACGACGGGCCTTTATAAACCCACAGGAATTTTTGAATCTGAAATCTCAATGACCTCTTTTTGGGAAAATGAATCAATAATTTGGTCGGAAGGGATCAAGCAAATGGATTTGGTTATAAAAGATAATAGCGGAGGGCAGGGGCATGCACATAAAAGGGTGGATCATGAACGTTTTTTTCCAACAAAAGTCCGTATTTCAATGGTACAAATACCCAAAGGTGAAATTTATAACCCATCAATCATTAGCGCTATTCCAGTAAATGATTTGACTAATTGAAAATAATATTCCTTTAGATTTGATTATATATTTTCCCAAATTTTTATTAAAAAAAATGGTATTACAATTTGAGTGAAAGTTATTTCTAATAATAATTTTCACTCAAAATCCTGTAAAACCCAAAAAATATAAAGGCTGTAAAACCACACAGATAAAACAATTTTTTTTGTTAAATTTATTTACCTTAAAATCAGTCTATAATGGCTTTGAGATTTTTAGCAGTTGTATTTTTTTTATTTGTAAATCAGACCTTTTCGTCTGATACACTTTCCTATGAAAAGCATATTCGCCCTTTGCTTGAAAAAAACTGCATCAAATGCCACAACACTAATTCTCCAAAAGCTGGTGTAAATATTGATAATTATAAAGAACAAGCTAGGGTAATACAAAATGGAAATTTTTGGTTGAAAGTACTCGATCAAATAAAAACCAGAGCCATGCCGCCCAAAACAGAAAAACCAATGTCAGAGGCAGATTACACAAAACTTGTATCAGGTATTGACTCCCTTTTACAAAAATCATTACAGAAAA
>JANMZR010000029.1:0-1685 GCA_031383555.1 Cytophagaceae bacterium
ATATTCCAACATTTCTATTTCCTCTTTGGTGAGTCGTTTACCTTTTGATGGCATGGCGTCATCATGGCCATCAGGTAATTTTACACGCCTAATCATCTCACTTTTTGAGGGATAGCCCGCCAATATCACTGGGCCATTTTCCCCACCTTTAAAAATTAGTTCTTTTTTATCAAGTCGCAATTCACCTTTTGTTTTAGTGGCATTGTGACAACTATAGCAATTATGAGCCAATATTGTCCGTATATTAATGTTTAATTCTTGCAGTTTTTCTTCGCTCAATACTTCTAAAGTTTGCGATACTTTTTCAAATACTGGAGCATTTATTTCTGGAGCAACTACAAAAACCTTTCTATTTTTTTGTTTAGCCTCACCCCAGTCCTCTACAATTGAAAGGGAGTTCCCGTCGTATAATGTGTCAGTTTTTTTTGCAATAGTACGATTTTCACCTGGGTAAATTGCCCCTTCTTTTATCCAATTTTGTAAAACTTCAATTTCATACTTTGTAACCCTTTTCCCTTTGTTTGGCATGGCCTCATCGTCACTTGAAGGCAATTGAATTCGCCTAATCATTTCACTTTTTTCAGGGTGATTTAATACAAAAGCTGGGCCTTCTTTTCCGCCTTTTAATGCTAATGCCAATTCGTCTAACCGCAGCTTTCCTTTTGATTTTTTTGAACTATGACAATCAAAACACCGATTCTGCAATATTTCATATGCTTCAATCGCCAAATCATTTTGGGGTGAAACTTGGTTTGTGTCCTTAATTTCGTTAAAAGAATTGATTTTATTTGGTTCAATTTTTATTGAATTTTTTATTGTTGATTTTTTTTCTTTATCTGTAAATATTGAGCTTATATAATCATCGCCTTGGGTAACCATACCTCCAAAATGCCCCGTAATGCTAATGCCGATAGTTGTGACCGCCAAAAGCAAACGATAGGACTTACTTTCTTTCGATAAAAAAGCAAAAAGTGTAAGCCATGAAAACACCGAAACGGCTATACCAAGCCATTTATGAAATTCAATATTTGATCCAGTGAAATCTTCATAGCTGGCTAATATTAATCCAAAAAAAACTGCTAATGAGGCACTTATGGTTACAATCCAAAGTATAATTTTTATGGTTGCCTCATATTTATCTGATTTTTGTTTGATTGCAATTATTTCTAGCAATAAAGCCAGCCACAATAAACTCAGAGGAAAATGTATAATAAGTGGATGTATTTTCCCCAATAACTGCCAAATGCTTTGCCACTCAATTCCCATTTTTAATAAAGATATTATAAATTTTTATTTTTTAAAATTACAACCTTTAGCTCTTTGTGGAGTCATGGATTATGTATTTTTTTTAAAATTTTTTATGTTCAGTGGTTAATTTAAAACCAACCTCAGTTTTGAATTGAGGTTGGTTTTTTCATTTATAAAATGATATTCTATTTGTACCCGTCATTTTGGGTCAATTTTGCATTAATTAATATTTGAGGAGCAGGTATTGGCAATAAATATTCGAAATCGCTATAAACATAATCAGTATTGTTAAATGCCAAACCAGGCCTAGCCACAGTTGGATTTTCCCTTTCTCTATTGCCATGAGCGTTCATAAAAGTAGCCAGCTGGCTTGGTGTATAAAACCTTTGCAAGTCGAACCAGCGATGATTTTCAAATGCCAATTCAACTCTTCTTTC
>JANMZR010000055.1:0-6746 GCA_031383555.1 Cytophagaceae bacterium
AAGCATACTTTTATTGATTGCGTTTTTGCTTTACAGCAATAATCGTCAAAAGCAAAAAGCCAATAATCTGTTACATCAGCAAAAACAGGAGATTGATTTCCAAAGAAATAAAGCTGAAAAAGCACTTGCAGAACTCAAATCCACCCAAGCCCAACTCATCCAATCCGAAAAACTCGCTTCATTGGGCGAACTCACCGCAGGCATTGCCCATGAGATACAAAACCCACTCAATTTCGTCAATAACTTCTCGGAAGTAAGTGCTGAGTTAGTTCAGGAGATAAAAGAGGAGAGACAAAAGCCAAAAGAAAATCAGGATGAATCATTAGTAGATGAAATTTTTAATGATATTTCTCAAAACCTTCAAAAAATAACTCTACACGGCAAGCGAGCAAGTAGCATTGTAAAAGGTATGCTCGAACACTCTCGAACTAGCACAGGTATAAAGGAATTAACGGACATTAATCAATTAGCCGATGAATATTTGCGGCTCTCTTATCATGGTTTTAAAGCTAAAAACGATTCTTTTGATGCTGATTTAAAAACAGATTTCGATGAAAACCTCCCCAAAATCGAAGTCATTCCACAAGACATGGGTCGGGTGTTGTTGAATCTAATAAACAATGCTTTTTGGGCCGTAAATGAAAAAAGCAAAAAAGGAGAAGCAGGCTATGAGCCAAAAGTAAAGATAAGTACCCTGCTAAACGCTAATAGCCAACTGCTAATAGCCATAAAAGACAATGGCCTCGGCATGACCGAAGAAGTAAAGGCTAAAATCTTTCAGCCCTTTTTCACGACAAAACCGACGGGGCAAGGCACGGGACTGGGACTTTCATTAGCTTATGATATTGTGACGAAAGGGCATGGCGGAACGATTGATGTGGAAAGTGTGGAGGGAGAAGGGACAACGCTTATTGTGAAATTACCTATTGTCTGAATCGCAGATTATATAGATTAAATGATTACACAGAATAGAAATAGTAGAATTCAAAAAAATATAAAATTAGTGAAATCCACAAATCCTTTTAAATCTGTGATTCAGACGAATTATGATATTGTGAAATCACATGGCGTTGAGTTGAAGGTGGAAACCAAGGAAGGAGAAGGGAGTGAGTTTATTATACAATTACCAATTAAAAATAATCAATGATAAAGACAATAAAACTAGCCATTATTCTTACAATGATATGCAGTCCCGGCTATACACAAAACCAACTCAAGGTAGATAGCCTGAAATATGAATTATCTCAGGCAAAACAGGATAGCATCCGAGCGTTTATATTAATAGACTTATCACATATTTATCAAAATACAAAACCGGATTCTTCCATTTATTACGGTCGGCAAGCTTTGACCTTGTTACAGAATGCAAAATATTTTTCAAAACAGGTATCTTCTTTATTGATTTTGGTTGAGGTGTTCCGGACGCTAGGTGATGTTGGGAAAGCTATGGAAGCAGTATTTAAAGGATTGCAAATAGCAGAAGAACAAAATGACCGCCTAAATACGACCTATTGCTTAAATCAATTGGGAACCACCTATATGTTATCCTTGAAGGACTATCCAAAAGCGATACAATACTTTCGGGAAGCAAACCAAATATCTAATGAACTCCATAATGAGGAATGGAATGCCTACATGGTATTGAACATAGCGAGCGCCTATCGGAGAAATAAACAATTAGATTCGGCATTTTTTTACGACCAAAAAGCATATGCTGCCTTAAAAAAACTAGACAAAGCGGAACATTTACCCCTATTGTTTTTACAAATGGGTGCAACACAATTCGGTTTAGACAACTACCCACTTGCTTTGAAATATTTATATAAAGGCTTACATATAAGCCAGCAACAAAATGACGTTTTCTATAGTTCTCTTGCTTTTTTTCGTATTGCCCAAGTTTTTCAAGCCATGAAACAGGCAGAATCTTGTATCAGGTTTACCAAAAAAAGTCTTGCCGCAGCCAATAAAATTAATTTTAAGCAACAAATATTAGAGGCCAGTACGCTGCTGGCACAGTTATATGAGTCGAGAAATATCGACTCCGCTTACAACTATTTAAAATTGGCAAAAACAGCAAATGATGAAGTAAACGGACCCTCAAAAAAACTGGAACTTCAAAAAACAATTACAGACGAAATGGAACGCCAGCGCAAAGTTGAAACTGAAAGTGTAGCTTATCAAACACAAATGAAGCAGTATATCTTCCTGGCCGGATTAGGAATCCTGTTGCTGATTGCATTTATTCTTTACCGCAACAATAAGCAAAAACAAAAAGCAAATAAAGTATTAGAAAGTACCCTTGCCAATTTAAAATCCACCCAAGCCCAACTCATCCAATCCGAAAAACTCGCTTCCCTCGGCGAACTCACGGCAGGCATTGCTCACGAGATACAAAACCCTTTGAATTTTGTTAATAACTTTTCAGAAATGAGTGTGGAACTCGCCCAAGAATTAAAAGAGGAGGTTAAGAAACCTACAAAAGATTGGGAGCTTATCGAAGATTTAGCTGAAGATTTGTCTAAAAACCAAGAAAAAATCAACCTTCACGGCAAACGTGCAAGCAATATCGTAAAAGGTATGCTTGAACACTCACGTACAAGTTCAGGTGAAAAAGAATTAACCGATATCAACTCATTGGCTGATGAATATTTAAGGCTTGCTTATCATGGTTTAAGAGCTAAGGATAAAAATTTCAACTCAGATATTAAAACTGATTTAGATCCTGATTTGCCAAAAATAGAAATAATTCCGCAGGATATTGGACGAGTTTTATTGAACTTGATTAATAATGCGTTTTATGCTGTTCGGAATGTTGAAAAACCTTTAGTTACTTTAAGTACTGAGAAATCTGAGAATCAAATCATCATCAAAGTAAGCGACAACGGCACAGGCATGAGCGAAGACGTAAAAGCCAAAATCTTTCAGCCTTTTTTCACTACCAAACCAACTGGTCAAGGCACAGGTTTGGGTCTGAGTTTGGCTTATGATATTATTACGAAAGGGCATGGGGGAACCTTGGAAGTTGTTTCAACTGTGGGTGTCGGCTCGGAGTTTATTATTAGTTTACCTTTTAAAACTATTGGATGATGAAGCAGTTCGTATTGATATTCTTTCTCTCACTGGCGTGTAGCCTCGGTTTTGCTCAAAATAAAGCGTTTTCCGTTGACAGCTTGAAACACCAATTGGGAACGGTCAAAGAGGACACAAGCCAAATACTGGTACTGGCTGAAATTTGCCATCATTACGGTTATTCAAATTTTGATTCAGCCATCGTGTACGGACAGCGGGCGCTTAAACTCTTGGAACGAAACGATTTCCCTCGAGGCAAAGTGAGGGTGTTATTTGGTTTGGGTGGCGCCTATTTGATTCATGGTGATATTTCCAAAGCATTGGACATACAATTGGAAGGCTTGCAATTGGCAGAAAAAAACCATTTTGAACTTGAAAAATCAGCGTGTTTGCTTGGAATCGGTTTTTGCTATACCATGCTCACTGACAAACCAAAGGCCATTGAATTTTTCCAAAAGGCAAGGCTGGCAAACAAAAAAGCCAGACAAACAGTTGGCCTGGAGTTCGTTGCACCGGAAATCGAAGTCAACCTCGGCGAAGCCTATCGGGAAAACAACCAATTGGATTCGGCACTGGTTTGCCTTAAAAGCCTTGCAGATGCTCCACCAAATTCCAATTGGCGGGCAGTCGCTTTGACATCCTTGTCAGATGTTTACATGCGCATGGGAAAATACCAAATGGCCCTCGAATGCCTAACCGAAAGCTTTTACTTGGATGTGAAAAACAATGACGAATATTCCCTAACATGGGCTTGTTATGCCCTTTCAAGATTGTACAAACAGCTGAACCAGCCAGACTCGTGTATTTTTTATGCCAAAAAATCATTTGAGACTGCAAAGAAATTGAACATAAAAATGGGTTTGTTGCAGTCGAGCCGGATGCTGGCCGAGTTATATGAAAAAACCGACCCGGCAGAAGCCATCAAATACCATAAAATCTACGTAGCAGTCAATGAGGAGTTGTACGGAACCAACAAGATTATATCTCTGCAAAAAACATTGCTGGAAGAACAGGAAAGGCAACGTAAAGTGGAATCGGACGGGCTAGCCTATCAAAACAGGGTAAAGCAATATGCTTTTTTGGCGGGTTTGGTGATACTGATTTTAATTGCCTTCATCCTCTATCGCAACTATCAAACGGAAAAGAAAGCCCGGAATTTGGTCAATAAACAAAAAGAAGAAATTCAAAGCACCCTCACCGAGCTCAAAGCCACTCAAGCCCAACTCATCCAATCCGAAAAATTGGCTTCATTGGGTGAACTCACCGCAGGCATCGCTCACGAAATACAAAATCCGCTAAATTTTGTGAATAACTTTTCGGAGGTTTCTTCTGAGTTGGTAACAGAAATGAAAGAAGAATTGGCAGTCGGCAATCAGCAATCGGCCAATGAAATTGCTGATGACTTAAAGCAAAATTTGGAGAAAATCACCTTACATGGCAAACGTGCCAGTAGCATTGTAAAAGGCATGTTGGAGCACTCCAAAGCCAGTTCAGGTGAAAAAGAACTAATCGACATCAATGCCTTAGCCGATGAATATTTAAGATTGTCCTATCATGGCTTAAGAGCAAAGGACAAAGATTTCAACTCAGACTTCAAAACAGATTTTTATTCTGATTTGCCAAAAATTGCAGTCATTCCACAAGACATAGGGCGGGTTTTGTTGAATTTGATAAATAATGCGTTTTATGCAGTTAAATCTGTTGACAAGCCAATGGTTGAAGTAACAACCAAGAACGCTGATAATCAAGTAATTATTTTGGTAAAAGATAATGGCCTTGGTATGAGCGATGAAATAAAAGCCAAAATCTTCCAACCCTTTTTCACCACCAAACCCACTGGCCAAGGCACGGGCTTGGGGTTAAGTTTGGCTTATGATATCGTGACGAAAGGGCATGGCGGGACTTTGGAGGTTAAAAGTACTGAGGGGGGTGGCTCGGAGTTTACAATTAAATTATTCTTATAAATGAAAGAATATCAGCAAATACTTGAAGGTCTTAAAAATGAAATTCGCCAGGCTCGTTTACGGGCGGTAATGTCTGCTAATGCTGAAATGTTAAGGCTTTATTGGCAAATTGGAAACACAATTTTACAGCAACAATCAGAACAAGGCTGGGGAGCAAAAATCATTGACCGACTTTCTTCTGACCTCAAATCAGAATTTCCAGATATGACAGGTTTATCGGTTAGAAATCTGAAATACATGAGAGCTTATGCAGAATCATATTCAAATCTTGAATTTGTGCAAGCCTCACTTGCACAAATTACGTGGTATCACCATATTACGCTTTTGGACAAGGTAAAAGATAAAAATCAAAGGCTTTTGTATATAGAAGAAACAGCAAAAAACGCCTGGTCAAGAGATGTAATGGTGCATCAAATTGAATCAAAATACCTTGAACGAAAAGGTATTTCACAATCAAATTTTCAGAAAATTCTACCTCAACCCTTTTCAGATTTAGCACAGCAAACGTTCAAAGACCCCTATTTGTTTGATTTTATAACCTTGGCAGATGGTTATCGAGAAAAAGAATTAGAAGATGCCCTAACTGAAAATATAACCAAATTCTTGCTCGAATTAGGACTTGGATTTGCTTACGTGGGCAGACAATATCCCATCGAAGTTTCAGAAAGAGATTTTGCTATTGATTTGCTTTTTTATCATTTAAAACTTCGTTCTTACATTGTTATTGACTTAAAGATAGTTGATTTTCAACCAGAATTTGTAGGAAAACTCAATTTTTACCTTTCGGCAGTTGATGAAAAACTCAAAACTGAACACGACCAACCAAGTATAGGCTTGCTAATTTGCAAAAGTAAAGACAAGCTCATAGTAGAATATGCCCTACGTGACGTGAACAAACCGATTGGTATTTCGGAATATATTTTAACAGAAGTTTTGCCAGAAAATATCAAAAGTTCATTGCCAACGATTCAAGAAATTGAAGAAAAATTGATTCAAGAAATCTCAAAAAACCATGAATAAATTTATTTTTACTTTTTTTCTCGCACTTATTTGTAGTGTTGGCTTTGCCCAAATAACAAACCCTGATAGCTTGAAGCAAGCCCTGAAAATAGCAACGACCGACTCCGCTCGGCATAACGCTTGCGTTGAATTATATTTTTATTATGTTGAAGTAAACCGAGATTCAGCCTTGCTTTATGCAGAGAAACGCCTTGAACTCGCCAAGCAAAACAACAACAAACTGGCAGAAGCATTTGCCTTAACCAGTAAAAGTTATCAATATACTAATATGGGTAAATTTGCGGCATCGTACCAGAATTTATTGCTGGCTCTTAGAATTGCAGAAGACCCAAATAGTAAAGAAAAAAATGGGTGGCGATTAGCCCAGTTTCCTATCCCGGGAAAAGGCAGGCTTATACTTCTATCTAACGTACATCAATTTTTAGGTACTTTGATGCGTAGTACTGAGAACCCAAAACAAGAAGTTTTGCAATTTAAAGAGGCATTGAGAATTGCTCGTCAGGTTAATCATATAGACAGGCAAAGGTCAGCGAATATGACTTTGGCAGGAGCATATCTTAGAATGAATCAGCTTGTAATGAAACCAAAACCCTTAGAATCATTAAACCATTTTACAATACCTGTTGCCATAATATTACTTTCTTACTAAATAGGGAGGCACCCAAAAAAGTCTCCACTTTCAATAAAAATTAG
>JANMZR010000065.1:0-5372 GCA_031383555.1 Cytophagaceae bacterium
GCAATGTTCCAAGCTGAAATAAATGAATACCAAATAGTCCGTGGGAAGAAAAAGTAAATGGGCTCATTCAATCTCGATGATGCAGGATCGTCAGGTGTAGCCACATTTTTATGATGGCCTTTGTTGTGTTCAACAAAAAAATGCATATATAATGAGCTCAATAATAAGGCTTTAGCCATCCTCTGCTCCCAAAAATTAACTCTATGGCCCAGTTCATGCCCAACGTTAATACCGAATATACCACATAGTAAGCCCATGGCCGAAATCCTTCCCAATATATCAAAAACGCCTAAATTGGGTTGTTGGAAGCTGTTTAAAAATAAATAAAGTGATGCAAATTGCATTGGAACAATTATATAAAGCATGTAATCGTACCAATTATTGGCTTTTGCCAAATCCTCTTCAGCTTTTGACATATTATTAGGATCATTTTTTATGAATAACTCCAAAAGTGGAATAATTACAAAAGAGTAAATGAGCGGTATCCATGAATAAAACCCCGTTCTATAAAACGAAAGGATTGTTACCGTATAGAAAGTAATTGGCGATAGGTATTTTAATGATTTAACAGGCATTGATGTAGTCTTTTTATTTAAATTTAGCAACAATAGTTTCAAAATCCAACTTTTCTTGCTCTCCAGTTTCCATATTTTTTAAGGTAAATAAACTGCTATTTAGTTCTTCAGGGCCAATTATCAGAAAATATGGAATACTTTTTTTCGATGCATATTCCAATTGTTTTTTCAATTTACCCGATTCAGGATAAATTTCACATTTTATGCCCAAATCTCGCATTTTTTTAACCAGAGGCAAAACTGCCATTTGAGATACTTCATCAAAATTAGAGACAACTACTTTGGTACCCTCATTTGCGAAATCTGGAAACAAGTTAAGTTCTTCCAACACATCATAAATACGATCGACACCCAAAGAAATACCAACACCAGATACGCCAGGCAAGCCAAACAAATCAGTGAGATTGTCATAGCGACCACCTCCAGAAATAGAGCCCATAACTGCATTATTTACTTTTACCTCAAATATGGCTCCTGTATAATAGGTGAGCCCACGGGCAAGCGTAATATCTAATTCAACTTTCTTATTATCAGCACCATAGGCATTTGAGTAGGAAAGCACAGTTGCTAACTCTTCGACGCCAATTAATCCAATTTCCGAACTTTCAAGAAATGTTTTCAGAAAAGTTAGTTTATCAATATTTGTGCCTGAAAGCGAAAAAATAGGTTCTAATTTTTCAATCGATTTCTTCGAAAATCCTCTCTCAACCAATTCCAAAAGGACCGCTTCTTTACCAATTTTATCCAATTTATCAATGGCAATGGCCAAGGTGGCCTCCTCTCCTACTGCTCCGATGGCCTCTGAAATACCAGTCAATATTTTTCGATTATTAAATTTAATGGTATAATCTATGCCAAGTTTAGTGAGAATTTCTTGTAGCATTCCGATAATTTCAGCCTCACAAACTAAGGAGTTGGTACCTACTACATCCGCATCACATTGGTAAAACTCTCGATATCGACCACGCTGTGGCCTATCCGCACGCCAAACGGGTTGTATTTGGTAGCGCTTAAAAGGAAACACCAAATCATTACGATTCATTGCCACAAATCGGGCAAAAGGTACCGTTAAATCATATCTGAGGCCTTTTTCTGCTATTTTTGAAGTAAGACTTTTGTATCCCTCTTCCAAATCCATTTGGTTTATTTTCTCAGAAAAGTTGCCAGAGTTTAATATTTTGAACAAAAGTTGATCTCCTTCTTCACCATATTTTCCCATCAAAGTAGTCAGGTTTTCAATAGATGGGGTTTCAATTGGCTCAAAGCCAAATTTTTGAAAAACAGATTTTATTGTATTGAAAATATAATTCCTTTTGGCCATTTTATCAGGACCAAAATCACGAGTACCACGGGCTAGGGAAGGTTTTTGCTTGCTCATGGTGCAAAGTTAATGGAAAAATAGATGAGGCGGAAAATTTTTCATTTCCTAACACTTATTGATAGCGACCTGCCTCTTTCAAAATTTGTCGAAGAATTATCAAATCTGGTTTATTTAGTTGAAAAATTTTTATGGAAACTTCACCAATTAAAGTTCTTGAAATTATTTCTCCATTTTTCGACTCAAAATGCTCTTTCCAAATTTCTTTTCTTGGATTAAAAAGTCGAATTATTGTATCTTTTTGAATTGTTGCAAAATCAGTTCCTTTATGTTGATTACAATGTGGACATGCAAATGCCAAGTTTTCAATATCATTTTTACCTCCATGCTTTATTGAAATAATATGGTCAATTTCAAATGACAAAAACATATCATCGCTATGTATTTGGCAGTATTCACAACTAAAACCGGCACGATTGGCAACAAATTCTCTAATTTTATCAGGAATAGCTTGTCTCATTTTGCAAGCAAGGTGTGAGCACGAGCCTTGGTTAGGCTTATAAAAAGGTCGAGAGCCAAATATCGTTCCAATTCAGAAGATTGTTCAATGCTTATCTTTCCTTCTTTTTTAAAATTAATAAGGCGCTCCACTTCATCAGACATTTTTTTCGGAGCTTTCAAACCCACAATTTTATCAGGTGCCATTTGAGCAACAAGGTTGGCAACATCGCCAAAAGCTTCATTAACTGTCATAATCTTTCCATTCAATAAAAAATATAAAACAAAGATAAGGTTTTTCAAATATCCCAAAATAAAATTAATATCTTTATTTACTAAACTGATTTAAGTAAAGTTGTCAAAATATTTAATCAAATTATATTAGTGAAATTGTCAAAATAAGTTCAGCCTAATAAACGATATTATTTTTTTGATTTTCAATCGGAACGCCGAAACGGACAAAACCGCAATCTAGCCTAGTTAAATGAGGATTTACCGGGCGGCGAACCGTAACGAAGAAAATCGGAAAAAGAATGAGTATATGGTTGAAGTTATTTTGACAAGTTCACTTAAGTTATTTTGCCAAGTTTACTAAAGGAGAATAAACGTTTTATTATTCTACTAAATTCAACTATGAAATTTTTTATTTTTCCACAAAATAAAAACCATGAAAGCAAAATCAATCAAAGGAAATTCTCCTCAGGAAATTAAAATTGCATTGGAGCAAATTAGGGCAGATCAGTTCAAGCCCACATTAGCCATCGTGTTTCTTTCCGTAAAACAAGACAGAGAGGCTGTATGTAAAATATTGGATGACTCAGGCATTGCCATTTATGGTGCTACTACCAATGGTGAGTTTACTGGAGAAGGAATTTCCGCAGGTGAAATAGCCATCATGCTGCTTGACATTAATCCTGCTTACTTTACAATATTTTTTGAAGAATTTTCTGAAAAAAAATATAGAGAAACCTCTCAATACATTGCTAAAAAAGCATTGGGAAAATTCACCAATCCCAGCTTTCTTATTGCCGGCAGCAACCTGAATACAGATGCGGAAGAATTACTGCATGGTTTTGAAGACATTATCGGTAAGCAGGTAAATGTGTTTGGCGGCATGGCGGGCGATGACTTTGCATTTAAAGAGCAATTTGTTTTTACTAATAAAATTGAAAGTAACAACGGCATTGTAACAATCGCCTTTGATGGAGATATAATAAGCATAAAAGGCAGAGCTACCTGCGGTTGGAATCCTATAGGTACTGTAAAGACAGTTACAAAAAGTATCGGCAATCATGTATATACCATCGATGATGTACCAGTAGTGGGTCTATTGATGAAGTATGGCGGCTATGAAAATGTAACAGCAGAAAATTGGGCCATGGAGCATTCTATCGCTTTGACCTTGCAATTGCAACGTGAAACGGGAGATCCTGTGATGCGGGCAGGCCTGAATGTTGATTGGGATGATCAATCTTATTATTGTGGAGGGGTGGTTCCGCAAGGTTCCAAAGTCCGTTTTTGCCTTCCACCAGATTTTGATTCCATAGAAAAGGTAATTAAATCATGTGAAGATTTGAAAGCAATGGAAATAATGGAAGCAGATGCCTTACTCTTGTTTAGTTGTGCAGGCAGACTGGTATCATTAGGGCCATTGATCAATGATGAAATAGAAGGGGTAAGAAAGGTTTGGGAGGTGCCAATAGCAGGGATGTTTTCCAGTGCTGAGCTGGCACGTGCTACCAACGGCGACTTAGAAATGCATGCTTTTACTGCCTGTACGGTGGTTTTAAAAGAGATAATATAGATTTTTCTTTAATTTTACCAATACCTATCACTCTAATTCTATTTCAAATGAATACAAATTTTCAAGCTATACTTACGCTTATTGAAGAGTCGAAGCATCTGACTGGCGAAGAAAAAAAGTCGATTGCAAAATCCATTATCGATGCAGATAAAGAGCTGGAAATAACTGCCTTTAAACTCGAACGCACTGAAAAGGTAAAACGTACCACGGCCATTCTGTTGGAAGAAACCATTGAAGAACTGGAACAAAAAAGAAAAGCGGTTGAAGAGCAAAACCGTGATTTAGAAATTGAAGGAGCATTGGAGAGGGTACGTTCACGCTCCTTGGCTATGCATAAGAGTGATGAACTTCGGGACATAGTTCGCTCTGTAGTAGAACGAATGACGGAACTGGGGCTAAATATTGCATCCGCCAATATTATCCTGTTTAATGAACAGGACAAAGGGATTGTTTCCTGGACAAAGACAAATACGGATGATGTTTATTCCAATGGGTTTCACTGGCCGTACAATGACAGCCCGGCTGTATCCGATTTTTTTGATGCCATAGAACAGAGAGTACCCCTGTTTACAAAAAACTACACATTCGACGAAAAAAATGCATTCTGGAAAAACAACTTTGAGCGATCTGATTTCAGGAACATACCTGCTGATCGAAAAAAATTCATTTTCGACGCTGCGTATTTCTCCCTTTCGTTGGCATGTCGAAATAAGTCGGGAATCGTTCTGACACGATACATAAAGGAACCATTTTCAGACGCAGACCACGACATTCTGCAACGTTTTGCCACCGTTTTTGAACAGGCTTACACCCGTTTCCTAGACCTGCAAAAAGCAGAAGCACAGGCGAGGGAATCTCAAATTCAATTGGCACTTGAAAGAGTTCGTGCAAGAACAATGGCTATGCACCATTCAAGTGAATTAGCAGATACAGCTAAAATTCTTTTTCAACAAATTAAAGAATTGGGCTACGAAATGTGGTCATGTGGATTTGGTATTTGGAAGCCCGAAGTTGATTTGGAAGAGGCCTGGATGAGTACAGGAGATTTATTCCCTATCATTTTACTTCCTTTTAAAGAAGATCCTAGCCATCTGGGTATTTATGAAGCTTCACAACGAGGAGAATCAGTGTATGAAGTAGAAGTGAGGGGAGAGATATTAAAGAAGCATTATGATTG
>JANMZR010000094.1:0-14633 GCA_031383555.1 Cytophagaceae bacterium
GGTGGAAGGCCATGACAATGCTTAACGATAATGTGGTTGGTATTGATGCTTCAATATTTATGCATCCGCTTACTTGGAAGGCCTCGGGGCATGTCGACTCGTTTAATGACCCAATGATTGACAATAAGGATTCCAAAAAACGTTATCGAGCCGATCAGTTATTAGAAGCAAAAGCAGAAGCCTATGCTGCCGAAGGTAGACCAGAAGTTGGTCAAGCATTATTAACAGAAATGGCAAGATTATTGGATGCAGTGGATTTAGAAGGAGTTCGACAATTGATTATAAATGAGGGAATTAGTTGCCCGATTTCAAATACATTAAACTGGACTGAGGTGCGCCAGTTTAACCTTATGTTTTCAACCCAAGTGGGAGCGGTAAGTGAAGATGCTAGCTTGATTTATCTTCGCCCTGAAACTGCTCAGGGTATATTTGTTAACTTTTTAAATGTACAAAAGTCAGGACGAATGAAAGTACCATTTGGCATTGCCCAAATTGGTAAAGCCTTTAGAAATGAGATAGTTGCACGTAATTTCATATTCCGCATGCGAGAGTTTGAGCAAATGGAAATGCAATTTTTTGTACGCCCAGGAACTGAAATGGAATGGTACAATAAATGGAAAGAAACAAGAATTAACTTCCATAAAGCATTGGGGTTGCCTGCTGAAAAATTAAAATTTCACGACCATGATAAACTTGCACATTATGCCAATGCTGCAGTTGATATTGAGTACCAATTTCCTTTTGGTTTTAAAGAAATGGAAGGAATTCACTCCCGTACAGCTTTTGATTTGACAGCTCATCAAGAACTTTCTAAGAAAAAGCAACAGTATTTTGATGCTGAATTGGATGAAAGTGGCAAGCCCTATGGCAATTATATTCCATTTGTGGTGGAAACTTCAGTTGGAGCCGACCGTTTATTTTTAGCGATTTTATGTAATGCATATACATCGGAGTCGACAGGTGAAGGCGACACTTTAAAGGAAAGAACCTATTTAAAATTCCACCCAGCAGTGGCACCCATAAAAGCGGCAATACTTCCTTTAGTGAAAAAAGATGGTTTGGCAGAAAAAGCTCAAGCTATTTACCATTCTTTAAAGCGCTCATTTACATGTACTTATGATGATGGTGCGGCCATAGGCAAGCGTTACACTCGACAGGATTTGATTGGCACACCTTATTGCATTGTGGTGGACTATCAAACAATGGAAGACGAAACAGTAACCATTCGCCACCGTGATACAATGGAGCAAGAGCGGATTTTAATTACTGATTTAAGAGAAAAAATAGGCTTTGAAGTAAGTATAGAACGAGTTTTTGAGAAATTGTAAATAAAAGGCATACTTAAAATATAGGCAATGAAAATTATTTGATTTCATTGCCTATTTTTGTTTTTAATTCATCATGTAAAAAACTAAACTTTTTAAATGAAACTAAACATTACCTACAAAATATTTATTGGAATGATCCTTGGCATATTGGTCGGGTTTCTACTAAATAAAAACTATTCAGCAGACGCAGAGTTTCTTAACAAAATTGGAGGCTATCTCAATTTACTAAGTAAGGTATTTTTGAGAATGATAAAAATGATTATTGGGCCACTGATATTCTCTATATTAACAGTAGGAATTGCCAAATTAGGTGACTTTAAATTGGTTGGAAGAATAGGCATTAAAACCTTAGGTTATTTTTATTTTGCAACTATTTTATCGCTATTAACGGGATTAATAGCTGTAAATCTACTCAAACCTGGCAAAATGATGCAACTAGAACTCCCTCCTTCTGATGCCGATACTGGAATTGAAGCTAAAAAAATGACTTTGGAGAATTTCATCACCCATGTATTCCCTGAAAGCTTTTTCGATGCCTTAGCCAATAATGAAGTATTGCAAATTGTAGTATTTTCTATCTTTTTTGGTATAGCAACTGCAGCCATTGGCGACAAGGGAAAAATCATAATCAAAGGCCTCGATGCAGTGTCGGAAGTGATGTTTAAAGTAGTAAATTTTGTGATGGGATTTGCTCCTTATGGCGTATTTGGAGCAGTAGCAGCGGTAATAGCACAGAAAGGAGTTGGAATATTAGGAGGCTATTTATATTTAATTATTTGTTTTTTTGCAACACTGGCCTTCTTTATTTTAGTGATATTACCTGCAATTTGCTTTTTTGTAAAAGTTCCTTATTGGAAGCTTTTGGCCAAAGTAAAAGATGCTTTATTTCTATCATTTGGCACAGCAAGTTCAGAAGCCTCAATGCCGCTACAAATAGAAAAACTAAAAGAATTTGGGGTCTCTGAGCGAATCGTAAGCTTTGTTTTGCCATTGGGCTATTCCTTTAATTTGGACGGTTCAATGATGTATATGACCTTTGCGGTTGGCTTTATTGCTCAAGCTTATGGGATAGAACTGTCTGTTGGTCAACAAATTACAATGATGCTCACGCTATTACTCACTAGTAAGGGCATCGCAGGTGTACCACGTGCGAGCTTAGTTGTTATTGCAGGCACTATGAGTATGTTTAACCTACCAGCTCAAGGTTTAATCTTACTGTTTGCTGTAGATTGGCTATTGGATATGGGTCGTTCTGCCACTTCAGTGGCTGGCAATGCTGTGGCTACTGCGATTGTGGCTAAATGGGAAGGGGAGCTTAATATGGATGATTCTAAAAATAATTAATGGAAGTTTCAGAAGCGGAAATCTTTCAAAATGAGGTAATCAGGCCCATTATAAAGGCTAAAAATGATTTCATTATCTCTTTTTTTAAAGATTATATTGCATCAAAAAAAATCATTTTTGAAAGTGAGTTTGATAAAAGAAACAAAATTGAGAATATATTAAAAGCCGATCTTTCCTTGAAAAATATTTTTATTGGCGCTATTATAGCTAATTTATCAAAAACAGAACTAGATAACTTTCTTGAAAATAAAGCAGAATATTCGAAAAGAATTATTTCAATTATTGCAAAAAGACTATTCGATAATTTATAAGTCAATTTTGTATTGTACAAAAAATCGATTTTTTTTGTACAAAAAATTAAAGATATGACAACAAATATTGATATTGATCAGGATAAATTATCGAAAATAATGAGGCTTAAGAACTTTAAAACAAAGAAAGAGGCTGTGAATGAGGCTCTAAGCGAATATTTGAAAAATTTGAATCGAAGAGAGGTATTAAAATGGAGAGGAACAGGATGGGAAGGTGATTTAAATGTAATGAGAGAAGATTGATGGAAATTGCAATTTTTGACACTTCTATTTGGGTTGACCTTTATCGAAACAATATTACATTAAAAGTTACTTTGCTAGAAAATTATATTGAATTTTATCCCAATAAAATATTTTTGACTCTAACCATTATTCAAGAAATATTACAAGGTTGTAAAACAATTTCTGAATTTGAATATAGAAAATCTGTTTTATCGGATTTTAATTTTTTTGAAGATCATTGGCTCGAAACTTCAACATCTGTAGCCAGACTATATTTCGACCTCAGAAAAAAAGGCGTAACTATTCGTAAAAGCACAGATTGTCTTATAGCTCAAGTAGCAATACAAAACGATGTTTTGTTGGTACACAACGATTCAGATTTTGAATTAATGGCTCAAAACTCAACTTTGCGCACTTTCAAATAACACTTTTAACACTATTTAACCCACTAAAAATTAAAACCCTCAATCTTTTTGCTAATTTTGAATAATAATATCCTAATTCTATAAACAAATTCAATAAAAAGCCGTAAAATTTTTTAGTCCCCACAATGAATAATTTCAAAAAAATCAATAATATAGTTGGCTGGTCAGTTTTTGCCATCGCCTTTATCACCTACGTGATTACCATGGAAGATACTGCCAGTTTTTGGGATGCGGGCGAATTCATAGCCGTTTCTTACAAATTGATGGTTCCCCACCCTCCCGGAGCTCCCCTTTTTCTTATTTTGGGAAGATTGTTCTCAATGTTAGCAGGAGACGACGTTACTCGAGTTGCCTATTGGATTAATATGCTTTCAGTTTTGGCGAGTTCGTTTACAATTTTATTTTTATTTTGGACTATCACTATGTTAGGGCGTAAAATAATAAATAAAATTGGTGAAGAATTAGCTCAATCAGACCTAATACTTATCATGGGTGCGGGCGCTGTGGGGGCCTTGGCTTATACTTTTTCAGATACATTTTGGTTTTCAGCGGTTGAGGCTGAGGTTTACGGAATGTCGTCATTTTTCACTGCAATAGTATTTTGGGCAGCTTTCAAATGGGAGCTTATTGAAGATGAAGCAGCCGCAAACCGTTGGATTATATTTATAGCTTATTTAACAGGCCTTTCAATTGGAGTCCATTTATTGAATTTGGTAACTATTCCTGCATTAGCACTCATCTATTATTATAAAAAAACAGAAAAACCAACTAATAAAGGTTTGATAATTGCATTACTAATTGGGATTGTAATTATTGGAATTATCAACTCGGGTGTAATTCCAGGACTTCCTTCATTAGGTTTTCAGTTTGAACTACTTTTCGTGAACGGCTTTGGGGCAGCTTATGGAGTAGGAATAGCTGTATTTTGTCTTCTTTTATTTGGCGTATTAATTTTCGGATTAATGTATTCTCAGAAAAAAGGAAAACTGGCTTTAAATATGGCACTCCTTTCATTATCATTTATATTAATAGGTTACTTAAGTTATATGATGGTATTAGTTAGATCAAACTTCAATCCGCCTATCAATGAAAACAACCCAAGTGACGCCCTGAATTATGTAATGTACTTAAAAAGAGAGCAATATGGTGATCGATCCCTTGCCTATGGCCCACATTATATGGCGCAAGTAGCAGCAGTTGAAAATGGGAAAGATGTTTATAGAAAGCAAAACGGAAAATATGTTGTTTATGACCACAAGCCCAATGTAACTTATGAACCCGGTTCTGAAATGTTATTTCCAAGAATTGGCTCTTCACAATCGGGCCATTCCGCACTTTATGAAGAAGAGCTTAATTTGGCTGCAGGAGAGAAACCGAATTTTGGTGATAATTTATTGTTTTTTGCCAAATACCAAATAAGCAAAATGTATCTCAGGTACTTTGGTTGGAATTTCGTTGGAAGAGAATCCGACATTCAAGGTGCAGGAATTGCCCCTTTTCCAAAAAGTAGTTTACCAAAAACATTGCAAAATAATAAAGCCAATAACAACTATTTCTTCTTACCATTAATTCTCGGTTTACTCGGCTTTTTTTACCAATTAAACAAAAGGGATAAAGACTGGTTGAGCATTTTCGTAGTGTTTATTATGACTGGTTTAGCTTTGGTTGTATTTATGAATTCACCACCTACAGAGCCTCGTGAACGTGATTATATTTATGTAGGCTCCTTTTATGCGTTTGCTATTTGGATAGGGATTGGCGTTATAGGCTTAGCAGATTTATTGAAAAAATTTGTAAAAAATGCCAGCAGCAGAGCAATAGCAGCCACTGTAGTTTCGCTTTCAGTACCGGTAATTATGGGTTTTCAAGGTTGGGACGACCACGATCGCTCAAATAGGTTCCATTCAGTTGATTTCGCTAAAAACTTATTGAATGGTTGCGCACCTAATGCTATATTATTTACAGGTGGCGACAACGATACCTTCCCATTATGGTATGCACAAGAGGTTGAAGGCTTTCGAAAAGACGTACGTGTGTGCAACTTGTCCTTGTTAGGAACTGATTGGTATATTCAACAAATGAAGCGAAAGACCTATGAATCAGATGCTTTGCCTATTTCATTAGAATTTGATCAATATATATCTGGAATTAACGATAATATTCCTTTTTACGAAAACGGAAATGTAAAAAACGGCATAAACTTAAAGGATTATTTGGAATACATTCATCAAGATAAAGAAGCCATAAAGGTACAGTCAATGAATGGCGATTTTATAAATACACTACCTTCATCAATATTTTTTCTGCCTGTAAATAAAGAGGAAGTACTAAAATTAGGTATTGTTCCAAAAGAAATGGAAACCCAAATTGCCGATACCGTCTCTTGGACTTATGGTAAAAAGGATATATTTAAACCTGAATTGATTCAATTGGATATAATCGCTCAAAATAATTGGAAGCGACCGATTTATTTCTCCTCTTCAATTTCTTCAGAATCCTATTTGGGATTAAAAGAATATATGCAAGTTGAAGGCATGGTTTATCGCTTATTACCAGTAAAAGTATTAGGTGCAAAAGACGGATTTGTAAATACAGATATTGCCATGAAAAATATGCTTACTAAAACCTTTTGGCGTAATATGGACAATGAAAAGGTTTATTATAATGAGTTTTATACGGGATCACCAGTGATTTCATCGAGAATTGCATTCGCAAAATTGGCTGGACAGTTAATTCAGGAAGGGAAAAAAGATAAAGCAAAACAAGTTTTAGCTTATGCAATGAAGGTATTGCCCAATAAGTCGATTCCCTATGACCAAGTAAGCACAAATTTTATTAGCTTGTTTTTAGAAATTAGTGACAAAAAATCGGCCCTTGATATTGCTAACACCATTTCAAAAAGAGATGATGATAACTTAAGGTATTATTTATCAGCAGGAAATAGAAACTCGCAGGAAATAAACACCAATTTGTATGAGCTTCAGATGATTTCGCAGGCTTTTAAAGATGCTAAAATGCCTGAAGCAACTAAATATGAGGCTATATTTGAGAAATACTATAAAATGGTTGAATAAATTCTATTTATAAAAATCCATAAAAAAATCCTGGCCATAAATGATCAGGATTTTTTTGTGAATGAAAATTAGTAATATTTTTGAAAATAATAAAAAGTCTTAATTGAAGAAATCTCGCATTTTCTCAAAAATATTTTTATCGGCTTTATTTGGCTTTGGATGAAAATTAGGTGAGTCTCTAAGTTTTTCTAGCAATGCTTTTTCATCAGGCGTAACTTGTTTGGGAGTCCAAACGTTTACATGAACCAATTGATCGCCCTTACCATAACCATTTATTTCCTTAATCCCTTTTCCTTTGAGTCTTAATATTTTTCCTGATTGTGTGCCAGCTTCGAGTTGAATTCTGGCTTTGCCGTCAATTGTTGGTATTTCTATGCTTGTACCTAACACTGCATCAATAAAATTGACATGAAGGTCAAAAACAACATTTATCCCATCTCTAAGAAGGTGCTCATGTACTTCTTCTTCAATAACTATTAAAAGGTCACCAGCTACACCGCCACGAGCTGGTACATTGCCTTTTCCAGTCATGGAAAGTTGCATGCCTTCTTGCACACCTGCTGGAATTTTTATTGAAATTACTTCTTCCTCCAAAGTTCTTCCTTCTCCAAAACAGGCCTCGCAACGTGTCGAAACTATTTTACCCTCACCATTACAAGTTTGGCAAGGGGCAGTTGTAACCATTTGGCCTAACATGGTTTGGCGTACTTGCCGCACTTGACCTTGCCCATTACAAGTGGAACATGTTTTTAGTTCAGTACCATTTTTGGCACCATTTCCACTGCAACTTTTGCAAGTAACATGTCGTTTTACTTTTATTTTTTTCTCAACTCCGTTAGCAACCTCTTCCAGATTTAATTTAAGTTTAATCCTCAAATCCGAGCCTTTGCGAGTTCTTCGGCCACCTCCACCTCCGCCTCCAAAAAAGCTACTAAAAGGGCTTTCCTCACCAAAAATATCACCAAATTGGCTGAATATATCATTCATATCCATACCACCTCCACGGCCTCCATTGGATGCTCCGCCTAAGCCAGCGTGGCCATATTGGTCATAACGTGCCTTTTTCTGGGGATTTGAAAGTACTTCGTAAGCTTCAGCAGCCTCCTTAAACTTTTCTTCAGCGGCTTTATCACCTTGGTTTTTGTCAGGATGGTACTTTATGGCCATCTTCCTGTAAGCCTTTTTTATTTCATCTTCCGATGCACCTTTTGCTACTTCTAATATTTGGTAAAAATCTCGCTTTTGAGCCATGAAACTTTAGTTTTAAAGTCGTAAGTAAAAATAAAGTCGTATTCAAATAGTTTTGAATTACGACAAGCCCACTTATCGACCTTTTATGTATTCTTATTTAATTTTATTTTCTGCTAACTTACTTATAACTAACTAGTAATCGACTTATTTTCAACTTCCCACTATCACCTTAGCAAACCTTATCACCTTGTCTTTCAACAAATATCCTTTTTCAACCACCTCAATTACTTTACCTTTTTCGGCCACGGTTGGAGCATCAAATTGGGTGATGCAATCATGAATGTCGGGATTGAATACTTCACCTTTAGCTACCATTTCTTTAACCCCCTTGGCTTGCAATGTATTATTCAATTTACTAAAAATCAAAGAAATACCGTCAGAAATCTCCCCTTCTTTTGCATTTGCTACAGCTCGTTCATAGTCATCAACCACTGACAAAAGGTCAACAATTACATTTTCTGAAGCAGTTTGAATTAGTTCTAATTTTTCTTTTGATGTTCTTTTTCTGAAATTGTCAAACTCTGAATATAATCTAATATACTTGTCTTTCATTTCGGCAAGTTCCATGTTCAACTTCTCAGCTTCTGATAATTCTGGATCTTTTTCTTTGGTATTTACCTCTGTTTTCGTTTCATTTTGAACATCTAAATCATTTATTGCACCTGTATCAGCTTGGTCATACACGTTTTCTACTACTATTTCAGCACGCTCTTCTTCCTTTTTTTTCATATATAAATTCCTTAGTTTTTTTATCAAAATCAGTATTTGCTATAAAAAATGCCTCCTAAAAAAAGAAAAACATTATTTTGATTATATTAATTTATTTCAATTTTTTTGCCAATTTTAGAAAAACTGACAAGATGGCACTAATTTTAATGCAAATTTACAAAAGAAAACTTTTATAGCCTTGTCAAATCAATTTATACATAAGAATACGCAATTTATCAAAGAGAAAGCTAAAGATTTAGGCTTTGATTTTTGTGGTATATCGATGGCAGGTTTTCTTGAAAATGAAGCGCCCAAATTAGACAGTTGGCTTAAAAATGGAATGCATGGTACCATGAATTATATGGAAAACCATTTTGACAAAAGGCTTGATCCAAGGCAATTGGTACCTGGAGCCAAGTCTGTTATCTCAGTACTTTATAATTATTATCCTGAAGAAAAATTATCAGAAAATGAACATGATATAAAAATTTCAAAATATGCTTATGGAACTGATTATCATTTTGTTATAAAAAATAAATTAAAGGATTTTTGGCAAGAAATTGAAAAAGAAATTGGTAAAATAGATGGTAGAGTATTTGTTGATTCGGCGCCTGTAATGGAAAAAGCATGGGCTCAAAAATCAGGATTAGGCTGGATTGGGAAGCATTCAAATCTCCTGAATAGGGAAATGGGTTCTTTTTTTTTTATAGCCGAAATTATTATTGACCTTGAGCTTGAATATGACGGACCCATGGCCGATTATTGTGGCACTTGTACAAAATGTATTGATGCCTGCCCCACAGAAGCCATTACCCCATATGTGGTGGATGGTAGCAAATGTATATCCTATTTTACCATTGAACTTAAAGAGGAAATTCCCAAAGAAATGGCAGGAAAATTTAATAATTGGGCTTTTGGTTGTGACATCTGTCAAGATGTTTGCCCATGGAATCGATTTTCAAAACCACATAAGGAACCCTCTTTTTATCTAAATTCAAACTTAATTGCATTGCAAGAAAAAGACTTTTTCGATTTAACTAACGAAAGTTTTGATATAATTTTCAGAAAATCACCTTTAAAAAGAGCCAAATTTGAAGGATTTAAAAGAAATTTGATTTTTTTGAAAACAAGAAATAGCAAAAAAAATTTAACTCCATAAATTAAAAAATGAACAAAAAATTATCGATGGATGATTTGAATCGTCCAAAGTTGATTGAGTATAAGAATCAAGAAAAACTACCCCTAGTCCTTGTTTTAGACAATATTAGAAGTATGAATAACGTCGGGTCAGCTTTTCGCACCGCTGATGCTTTTAATATTGAAAAAGTGTTTTTGGCAGGCATAACGGCAACTCCTCCTAATAGAGAAATCACAAAAACAGCACTAGGAGCAGATGAATCGGTGACTTGGGAGCATAAATCTGATGTTTTAGAAATAATTTCAGATTTAAAAAAAGAAGGTTATATCATTTGTGCCATAGAACAGGTTGAAAACAGCATAAAACTTCAAAATTTTTTGCCAACTATTTACAAAAAATACGCCTATGTATTTGGCAATGAAGTATTTGGTGTAAATGAAGAAGTAATTAATAAAGCTGATTATTGTTTAGAAATTCCACAATTCGGAACTAAACATTCATTGAATATCTCGGTTACGATAGGAATTACCTGTTGGGATTTTATACAAAAAACAATTTTAAAGGTTTAAAAATAAAACTTAACATAGAAAATTATTAAAATGAATGTTAGAGTTATATATTTGCGTCCCAATATTATTAAATCATTAAGAAATTATAAAAATACTAATAAATTATTTATAGATATGAAGCCAGAAAAAAAACAATTAGCAACTGAAATTGAAACAGCAATTAAAAGTAAAATAGTTAATGTGCCAGAAAAGGCCGCTAAAAAAATAAGCAAGGCCACTAAAAAATCTGCAAAGGAGCTTGCAACAAAAGTATTGAAAGCAAGAAAAAAGGCGACAGAAGTGGTTGAAAATGAAATAAAAAAAGTTAGAAAAGAACTTGAAAAAGTGAGTAAAACAAGCGAAAAAAAGAAAGATAAAAAAGACGAAAAAGACAAGAAGGACAATAAGAAAAAAGATAAGAGTAATAACAAAAAAAGCAAAAAAGATAACAAAACTAAGGTTGAAGCTCCAAAAACTGTAATTGTAAAGCCAATTGTAGCAAAACCAACTGTAATTGCAAAACCTGTGGCTATTAAACCAGTTGCAGCAAAACAAGTTGTAGCAAAAGCAGTCGCAGCAAAACCAGCTGTAAAGAAAGTGGTAGCTACCGCAAAACCAGCTCAGCCAAAAGCAACAGTAGCAAAAGAGGCAGCACCAAAGCCTACTGAACCTACTAAATAGGCATTTGAAATAAGAAATTACTGAGGGGGCAGGGGGCAATTGCTCCCTTTTTTTTTAAATTGATATTAAGATTTTTTCAAAATAAATTGACAAGAATTTAAATTGATACCGTAGTTTTGCAATATAATTTTTATTAATAGAATTTATTTTAATCAATGGAATTTAGAATTGAAAAAGACACCATGGGCAAGGTGCAAGTACCAGCAAACGTATACTGGGGTGCCCAAACACAGCGTTCGATAGAGAACTTTCCAATAGCTCAGGACATTAACAAAATGCCAAAGGAGATAATTGCTGCCTTTGCCTATTTGAAAAAAGCAGCAGCTATTACCAATTTCGAGGCAGGAATACTAACAGAAGAAAAGAAAATTTTGATTGGTAAAGTCTGCAATGAAATATTGGAAGGTAAATTAGCTGACCAATTCCCACTAGTGGTTTGGCAGACAGGCTCTGGAACACAGTCAAATATGAATGCAAACGAGGTAATTGCTTATCGTGCGCATGTATTACAAGGGGGCAGTTTGCTAGATGAACAAAAAATTGTTCACCCAAATGACGACGTAAATAAATCACAAAGCTCAAATGATACATTTCCTACGGCAATGCATATTGCTGCTTATAAAATATTAGTTGAATGCACCATTCCTGGAATTGAAAAACTCCGTGATACCCTATCAGCCAAATCATCAGAATTTATGAATGTGGTAAAAATTGGCCGCACTCATTTTATGGATGCTACGCCTCTTACAGTAGGCCAGGAGTTTTCTGGATATGTTTCACAATTAAATCATGGTTTGAAGGCCATAAAAAATACATTGGCACATCTATCAGAATTGGCGCTAGGAGGCACTGCCGTAGGAACGGGCATCAATACACCTAAAGGATATTCTGAAAATGTAGCTAAGCATATTGCCGAACTTACTGGATTACCTTTTATAACCGCTGAAAATAAATTTGAAGCGTTGGCCGCTCATGATGCAATAGTGGAAGCACACGGAGCTTTAAAAACCGTTGCCGTAAGTCTAATGAAAATTGGCAACGATATTCGAATGCTTTCATCGGGCCCTCGCTCGGGAATTGGCGAAATACATATACCTGATAATGAGCCTGGTAGCTCAATAATGCCAGGCAAAGTGAACCCAACCCAATGTGAAGCTATGACTATGGTTTCAGCTCAAGTGATGGGGAATGATATAGCCATTAGTATTGGTGGATCACTGGGGCATTTCGAATTAAATGTATTTAAGCCTGTTATGATTTATAATTTCCTCCATTCGGCACGATTGATTGGCGATGTATGTGTAAGTTTCAACGATAAATGTGCAATCGGTATAGAGCCAATTTTGCCTAACATTAAAAAACATGTGGACAATTCATTGATGTTGGTTACAGCTTTGAATACAAAAATTGGCTATTACAAGTCTGCGGAAATTGCTCAAACTGCTCATAAAAATCATTCTACATTAAAAGAAACAGCCATAGCATTGGGCTATTTAACCGCTGAAGAATTTGACGAATGGGTAAAACCTGAAGAAATGGTGGGGATATTATAGAAACCCAAAATTATTTAGGTAAAATATATATGATAATTTGTTATACTTACAAAAAAGCAAGAATTGGTCTTGCTTTTTTTATTTTTGCATACTATTTCTGTTTATTTTTACTACATAATATATTGAAATACATATGAATAAGCTAAAACTATCAATTTTTCTTTTAATATTTTTTTCAAATATTTCATTTGGCCAAATTGGAAAATATTTAGTGCTTTTTAAAGATAAAAACAACAATACTTACTCTACCACAAATCCATTAGCCTTTGTAAATCAACGTTCTATCGACCGAAGAACGGCTCAAGGAATTGCCTTTACAATTAACGACCTCCCTCCTACTCAAGCCTATATTGACGGCCTAAAAGCTATACCTGGTGTAACTTACTGGTATAAATCACGTTGGGCAAATGGTGCATTAGTACTCATGGACAAATCGCTAGAAAGTACAGTTTTGGCATTGTCCTATGTAAAAGGTTTTGAAAATGGTGAAGCTTTAGATAAAGATGGCACCGGCACACCGCAAGGTAGAATAAGGAGCAAATTTGATATTGAAATTGATAATTCAAACTATGGTACTGGTGTAGTCCAAACAAAAATGCTTGGAATTAACCACCTTCATAATGCAGGATTTAAAGGCGAAAATATACTCATTGCTGTAATTGACGATGGTTTTAATAATGTTGATAAAGATCTGTACCTGAGCCATTTATTTTCAAATAATAAAATAGCGGATACTTTCGATTTTCAAAGAAATAGTCAAAATGTATATGATGTGGGTGGCCATGGCCATGCTGTTCTTTCGAATATTGCCGCTGATGGAATAGTATTAGGAGCTTCATATGTGGGCACAGCTCCAAAGGCGATTTTTGCATTGTTAAGAAGTGAAAATGCCCCAACAGAACGTTTAATTGAGGAAGCAAATTATTTATTTGCTTGCGAACGGGCCGATTCCGTTGGAGCTGATATTATAAATACATCATTAGGTTATAAAGGTTATGACTATTCGCCTTATAGCCATGCTACAACAGATATGACTGGCAACAAGGTACTTTCAACAAGAGCAGCCGACTGGGCAGCAAGAGCAGGTATTTTGGCAGTCATTTCTGCAGGTAATTCTGGTACTGCAGGTATAGCTTCACCAGCCGATGCCGATTCTGTATTAACAGTAGGTGCAGTTACTGCTGCTGAAATAAAAGTAGGCTTCAGCTCTGTTGGAAATGCTTTCGACAGTAGAATAAAGCCAACAATAGCGGCAATGGGCTCTGGTGTAACTGCTACCTATTATAACCTAAATACAATGGTTTCTTATTTAGGGCTAACCTCAGGTACATCATTCTCATCTCCAATCTCAGCAGGCATGGCAGCATGCTTATGGCAGGCTAATCCAAGCTTAAAAAATATGGATATAATTGATTTGATGAAAAGTATTGGCACACAAGAAAATAGTCCTGACAAACTATTGGGCTATGGAATTCCTAAAATAAAATTGGCAAATAGCGGTGAATTTTCAAGTAAAATTATTCAGCCAGTAATAGAAAATACATTTTTGAATGCCAACTCGACCCGAACAATTGCACAAGTAAAAGCGCAAGGAACAAATCCAGCTTCAGGTAATATTACAACAAAAGTATTTACTGATAATTTATTGCAAACATCGCCAAGGCCTTACTTACAACGTCATTTTGAAATTAATCCTGATAATTTAGATAATGATTTAACGGCAAAAATTACTCTTTTCATCACGCAAACTGAAATTGATAAATATAACACGGACAATGGGTCTTATTTTGACCTTCCAACTGGAAATACCGATGGTCCTGGAATAAGCAATTTGAGAATACTTCAAAAACATGGACTTAGCTCAAATGGAGGAAATTCAATGGCAGATTATTTAGGAGTAACTAAAATAATCAATCCTGTTGATACTGATATTGTATGGAATGTAACCGAGAAATTTTGGGAAATAAGCTTCCCAATTTCTGGTTTCAGTTCATTTTTTATAGTTTCAGAAAATAGTGCTCCCTTGCCAGTAAACCTTGTTTCATTTATT
>JANMZR010000122.1:0-3819 GCA_031383555.1 Cytophagaceae bacterium
TATAAATATTATGCAAAATAGTATATCTGAAAGTTTAGTTAATATAAAAAAAGGTAATATTATACTGCATCATACCGATACAATTTGGGGTTTGGCATGTGATGCATCTAATGAAAATGCATTAAATAAATTGAAAGAAATTAAAAATAGGCCTGACGACAAATCCTTCATCCTTTTGATAAGTGATATTTCTCATTTAAGTGTATATGTTGAGAATGTACCAGACATTGCTTGGGATCTTGTTGAATTTGCTGAAAATCCGCTGACGGTTATCTATCCAAAAGGGAAAAATGTTCCAAATGGGGCCACGGCAGATGATGGGAGCATTGCCATACGATTAGTGAAAAATGGGCCATGCAAAGAGCTTATTTATAAATTCGGCAAAGCAATAATTTCAACTTCTGCTAATATTTCTGGAGAAAAATCGCCAAGTAATTTTAATGAAATTTCTGAAAAAATAAAACAGGCTGTTGACTATATTGAGCCTTATTCTTTTGCTGAAACAAATTTAAAGCCTTCAACAATAGTAAAATTAGGAATAAACGGCGACTTTAGTTTTATTAGAAAATAATGTTAAATGAATTTTAAAAAACAAATAAATAATATTCCTGTCTTTAAAACAATAGCAAGAGCCGCTATTGATTTAGAGGTAGAATGCTATATTGTGGGCGGATATGTGAGAGATTTGGTGTTAAATAGACCTTCAAAGGATATTGATATTTTATGCGTTGGCAATGGTATAGCGCTGGCTGAAAAAGTAGGTTCATTATTGGGACTTTCAAAGGGAAAAATTATTGTTTTTAAAAATTTCGGCACTGCAATGTTGCACGCTGATAACTTTGAATTAGAATTTGTTGGTGCTAGAAAGGAATCGTACAGATCGGATTCACGTAAACCAATTGTTGAGGATGGTACTATGTCTGATGACCAGAATAGGCGTGATTTTACCATTAATGCAATGAGCATTAGCTTAATTGGTTCTAATTTTGGTGAATTAATCGACCCTTTTGGTGGCTTATTAGATATTGAAAATAAGATAATAAAAACGCCACTTGACCCTAAAATAACCTTTGCCGACGACCCCTTGCGCATGATGCGGGCGATTAGATTTGCTACACAATTAAACTTTGATATTGACCCAATTACATTTGAGGCTTTAATTTCAGAAAAAAGCAGAATAGAGATTATTTCAAAAGAAAGAATCACCGAGGAATTGAATAAAATAATACTTGCTAAAGTGCCTTCTTATGGATTTAAGTTATTGGATGTCAGTGGTTTATTAGAAATTATTTTCCCTGAGTTTTGCAAGTTAAAAGGCGTACAAACTGAAGATGGTAGTGGTCACAAAGATAATTTTTACCATACTTTACAGGTTTTGGATAATATAGCACCTAATACTGATGATTTGTGGCTACGTTGGGCGGCAATATTACATGATATTGCCAAGCCTGCCACCAAGCGTTTCGATAAAAATAAAGGCTGGACTTTTCACGGTCATGAGGAGGCAGGTTCGAAAATGGTTAAACCTATTTTTGATAGAATGAAACTCCCTTTGAATGAAAAAATGCGATTGGTAAAAAAGCTAGTTAGGCTTCACTTGAGGCCGATTGCGCTCTCAAAATCGGAGATAACTGACTCAGCAATAAGGAGGTTACTCTTTGAAGCTGGTGAAGACACCGATGCGCTGATGACACTATGTCGTGCAGATATTACTTCCAAAAATAGTGAAAAGGTAAAAAAATATCTACATAATTTTGATATTGTTGACCAAAAGTTAAAGGAAGTTGAAGAAAAAGATAGTTTGCGGAACTTTCAACCAATTATTACTGGAGAAATAATTATGAAAACTTTTAATATAGGTCCTTCAAAAGAAATTGGACTTTTAAAGTTAGCATTGAGAGAGGCTATTTTGGAAGGTGAAATTCCTAATACGTTAGAGCATGGAATGCCTTTTTTAAGAGAATTAGGTAAAAAATTTGGTTTGGAAGCTGTGAAATGGTAAGTTTAAACCAGACTCTTTTTAAAGCAAACACTATTATCAATTCCAATGTATTGACCATAATTTTCAATTATTTGATAGCCTGATTTTTGATAAAGTTTTATCGCTTCGGGTTGCCTTTTGCCAGTTTCTAAAACAATATTTTCAAAGTTTAATTCCGATGCCCAAGCTTCTAATTGACTCAATATTATGCCTGCAATTCCATTACCACGGTATTCTGGTAAAACATACATCCTTTTAACTTCAATTGATTTCCCGTCAAATTCTTTTATGGCTCCGCAACCGATTTGTTTTTGATTATCATATATTACTATAACAAATTTTATAGCATCAATTTTGTTGAATTGCGAATAAAATAAATTATCAGCTCCATCACGTTCGGCTAATGCAAGGTCTAATTTTTGAACTAAATCTATAAAATCAGAATTACTTGAATTTGTTCTTTTAGTTGCGTACATAATAAAAAAAGCCTATTCTGAAATCAATTTTTCACACCTTAGCCCCAACCCAACTACCAAAGGAAAGCCAAATAAAACCACCCAAAATAGATAGTTTGTGTAAAAACCTGCTATTATAGCAACTAGAAATGTAAAAATGGGAAATAGAAAATATAGTAAAACAAACCTGGTGGTGCCCCAAAAGGCCAGATTTTTAATTTTTGCTTTAAGAATATATTTAGAAAGTTGATTTGGTAGAAAATAAATAAACTTTCCCCAAAATATTAATATATTGTAAAAATAATTTTTGAAAGAATTACTATTTTCTAACAAGGCCTCTGTTATATTTTCATCTTTTACGGTAATGTTTTGAAAACTTCCTTTTTCTTCTTTTTTAATAAAATCATTAACTATTTTCAAATCAGCATTAAAAAATCGAGAATCAGTCACTCTACCATATTCTCTTGATTGCTCTCGAACAAGCTGATTGTTTTTTGTAAATAACTCATAGTTTAATGCTGTTTGATTTTTTACGTTATCATAATTAACAATGCATTCATTTAATTTATGCTCAAGATGTAACGTTATATTTTTAAGGCCTAACGCTTGATTTTCAGTATAATCTTTGTAAAATAAATCAGAAGAAAAAGGTTTGCCAAATTTCACAAAAACATCTGTATTGGTTGCAGTAAGACTTTGATAGGATACACCAACTGGAAGTATCATAATTGGTCTTCCAAGTGCTTCTTGTGCTTGAAAAGCCAACCTAGCAAACCCTTTTTTAAATGGTGTTTGTAATTTGCGCTCGGGTATTGTAATGCCTTCCGGAAATATGCCGACCATTAGGTTTTTATTTAATAATTCAAAGCAAATTTTAAATGAATCATTATTTCTTTTAATGTCGACAAAGCCAACTTCAGACGACCGATATATAGGTGCCGTGCGCACAGAGGTCATGAATTTTGCTATCCATTTATTGTTGAAAACATCCCCACGAGCCAACCAGTAAAGCTTATTTTTCTGCAAAAAAGCATCAATTATTATTCCATCCATAGCAGAATTGGAATGGTTAGAAACGACTATAATAGGCTGATTATCAGGTATATTATCTTCATCTAAATAGTAAATAGTTCTAAAATAAAACTTTAAAGCTATTTCAACAAAAAACCTTAGAAACTCGTAAACCATTCAATATTAAAATTTGTAGGGGTGTTTAAAATCTAAACAAAGGTCGTAAAAAAAATCATTTTAATAAAGCTGTTCCAATATTACAAGACAAACATGCCTTTTTCAAGCAAAATTCATTATATAATTCTATCAAAGCTTGACTGTCAAAAGCATTTTGGGGTGGAAAGTCTAGCTCAGCCCAAAACTTTGTGATTT
>JANMZR010000173.1:0-23556 GCA_031383555.1 Cytophagaceae bacterium
GATAAAGTTTAATATACTTAATAATATTAAGTATATTAAACTTTATCTAATAGAAATACAGTCTCAACAAAGTTATCTTTTATTTGCTAAATATTAAATAATTGGAAAATACTAACACGATTTGCTTCACCAATTGAAAAAAAAGTACCCTTAACTAGTAGTTGAATTCCTTGAGAGCGAATCACTATATTGAAATTTTGAGGCCAAATAAAAAAAGCAGCAAATCATAGATCTACTGCTTAATATTCAAGTTATTTTATTAACTTTTTTCAACTAAAACTATTTTTAAATATTTATTATAAACAATTGGGCATGCCCCCTTGCCAAAACGGGATGGTGGCATGCCATATTTGTATCTCTTTTAGCTAATTATTTTACAATCCAAATCACATTATTGATATCGTCTTTCCCGCCAAATTGTGAAGTAAGAGCAGCCGTAACGTTAGCTTTATTAACACGAGTTTCAGACGTTGGGTATTGAAAACGCATTGGTAATTTACCACCGTTGGCAGTACCTACACCAGTTAAAAAGGTAGGAATTCCTGTTCTTCTCCAATTGAAATAAGCTTCATAATTTGAGTTTTGGAAGAAAGCTACATATTTTTGAGTTAATATCTGGGTTAAGCCCTCGGCTGTATTTCCAACATATTTAACAGTAGGTTGTGCTAAATAATCAGCTGTATTGTTTATACCATAAAAAGCCATTGATGCATTAATTCCTTTTGTATACCAGTCTTCAGCTGAGCCAGTTGCCCAACCTCTGTTTATGGCCTCGGCAATGTTAAAACACATTTCAGGGTAGCCAACTAAAAATGTATTTTCACCCGCATAGTTTGAGTAAAAGCGCTTTCTGTTTTGGTAGGAATATTCATCTTTATTGGCTTTTGCACTCATATCTGCCAAGTCTTCTCCCGAATTTGCACCTTCATAAGCTGCAAAGTCATTAGCTTTTAGGCCTTTTGAAATGGCAACACCAGTTGGCTCTGCAACTACAAATAAACGTGGGTCTTTATTTGTTTTCATAATATCAACATAAGTTTTTGCCATGTTTTCACGAGTAGCATTAAATCCAAAATTATCAGGATTACGAGGATATTTAGCAAACTCATTCCAAACAAATTGAAGACCTTCGGCATTGGAACTTGGCAAAGGATATTTGGCGGGGTTTGAAAGTATATTAGCAAAATCTGCTTTTACTTTCAAGTCTGCATCAGTATCTTTCTTACTCAAATGAGTTAACACTCTTAAATGAAGGGCGTTTACCACTTTTTGCCAGGCTTTCATATCATTTTTGAAATAAAAATCACCAGCTAAGGTATTGTTACCAGTTGTTATTAATTGAGCAAAATCAGCATTTGATTCTTCTAACCATTTGATTATTTGAATATAAACCTCTTTTTGAGTATTATATTTAGGAAATTCAACTTCCGCACCCTTCAATGCATCAGTCAAAGGCAAATCGCCAACTTTCAAAGTCATATCATTAAAATAATAGGCTCTTAAAAATTTACCTAAAGCAGCATACGGATTCAATGCTTTAGCACCCGCTTTAATGGCTTCCTCCTCCATTTTAATTACGTTTTTCAAAGTGGTATAACGTAATGAAGCTGCGCCCCAATTGTATTCATTGGTAGAATAGTAAGCGTAGTTTGAAACATAAAATTGATTTGAACGCATTACATCATTCCAAGCGCCTTCATTCATATTAGTAAGTGCCGGAGTAAGTAGTAAACTTGCTGGAACTGAAGTAGAAATGTTGGGATTTACTTCTAGTTCTTTATAATCACCACAGCTAAATAATGCTGTTGCAAAAAAGATTGATAAGATTATTTTTTTCATTTTTTAAAATATTTATATTTTTATATTTTTTTATAAAACCTCAGGTTACGCACCCCGCCCAACCCCTCTACTTTTGAGAGGGGGCTTTAGGAGATTATTAAAACGTTACATTCAAGTTTACACCATATCTTCTAGTAGTGGGCGTTTGTAAACCTGTACTCGCCGAAGAACCAGTATATGGATCTAAGTCAACATCATCATTTCTATTTCCTGCAAAATATAATAAATTTCTACCAACAAATGATATAGATGCATCTTTGATAAACTTGCCATTAAGCATTGATTTCGGTACATTGTAACCAAAAGTCACCTCTCTTAATTTTACGAAAGTTTTTTTCATCATATTACCTTCAGCAGTGCCGTTGTAACGACTTATATAGTCCTGTGCATATGTTTTGATATCATTTGTAGCAAAAGTTAATGAACTCATATTAGTAATTTGGCCTGTAATAGGATCATATTTTGGCGCCTCTGTTCCAGCTAATTTTACACCTTCACCTACATAAGCTTTTATACCTTTAGTGTCTTGCTCACGAGCAATTCCTAAAGCACCTTCTACAGTTTCAATATGGCGACCACCACGGAAGGTTTGGCGACGGATATAGTTTTCAGTAACACCACCCACACGACCATCAAATTGGAAACTCATAAATACATCATTATAAGTAAACTTATTATTTAAGCCAAATACCCAATCAGGTAATCCATTACCGTAATATTGTCCTTTTGGCAATACTATTGGTCTACCACCACCATCGTTGATTATTTTACCATCAGTAGTACGAGCATATGAATTGATAAATATTCTATCTATTCTTTCGCCTACCTTTATTACTCTATTTCCCGAACCACCTGAGAAAAAGTTAGAAGGTAATTCAGAAACATTACCAAATACTTTAGTTAACGTTTCGCTGTAAGTGCTCCAATTGGCTAGTACATCCCATGTGAAACGACTTCTTTTAATAGCATTTCCTTTCAACGACATTTCCCAACCTTTTTTCTGCGTTTCAATACCGTTAACTATCCTTTGGGTAAAACCTGAGGTTTCTGTTAATTCTCTTCTGAAAATTCTTGGACCATCATCTGAAACGAAACGAGTAATATCCAATGCCAATCTGTTTTTAATAAAATTAGCTTCAATACCATATTCATACTGTCTGGTGGTATTTGGCAAAATATTTGGATTGTTTATTACATTTGAGTAGCCACCACCAGGTGCATTATTGTAAGAGGGAGAAATAGCATAACCTACTGAGTTGGCATAACTTGGGCCATCATATGATGTACTATAGTTGTCTCCATAACCGATTGCAAAAGCACCATTCGGATTTGAATTGATGTAGGATTGAGTTAAACCATCTTTCACATTAGCATAAGTTCCTCTTAGTTTCAAGAAAGAAATCGCCTGCGGTAAAGTAAATAAATCACTTAATACTAAGCTGGCCCCAACTGATGGGTAAAAGAAAGTATTATTAGCTTGTGGTAATGTAGAAAGTTTATCAACACGGCCTGTTGTAGAAATTGTAAGCCAGTTTTTAAGGCCTAAGTCAACTGAGTAATAACCAGACTGCACTTCCATATCAGAGTTGAAATTATAGGCCTTTATTGGGCGAAGTGAGTTAGCGAAATTATACAAGCCTGGTGCATTCAAATAGTCAGTAGTAGTATAGTTTGAAGAATATTTGAAAGTCCGTAAGTTACCCCCTGCCCAAGCTTTTATGTCAAAAGTGTTATTAAAATTTTTGGAATAGTTCAATAACAAATCGGTATTGTTTTCAAACAAATTACGCTTGTCTTCACGATAGTCCCCTTTTGCTTCTTCACGACCATATGAAGTAGCCGAGTAAGGAAATTTTTCATTGCGAAATACATCATAAGTAGTTATAGATGTACGAGCGGTTATATCTAATTCTGGCGTTATTTTATATTTCAAAGAGCCATAACCATAAATATCGTTTTTATAATGCCCTCTCAACCATTCTTTAGCCGTAAACCAAGGATTGTTGTAGCGCTGGTATTCAGCATATATTTGCTGGGTTCCTTCTTTACCGGCTTGCCAGTAGTTCTTCATATCGTCAATGTCCCAGTCGGCACCACCCCAAATAGTAATATTATAAATTGCAGAATTGGGTCCATATTGCACGTCGGGGAAATTAGGAGTAGCTTGGTGGCTATAATTGATATTTGACTCAAAACGAATCTTTTTGCTTAAATTAATACCAGCCGTCATGTTAAAGTTATTCACATTAAGCCTTGTATTAGGGATTAAGCCTTTTGTATAATTGTTTGATACAGAAAAGCGTACATCATGATTTTCACCTGATGAGGCAACCGAAACGTTATTGGTTGAAACTACACCCGTTTGAACAAAACGACTCAAATTGTTTTTGCCACGAGCAAGCCAAGGAGTAGGCACTATTTTACCAGTAACTGGATCAATTGGGCTGTCATATTGTGCAATTAATTGACCATTAAATTTTGGCCCCCAAACGTCATAATCACCATCATTTTTACCACCTCCACGGCCATCCACAAATTCATAACTACCATGATCTCCAGGGCCATACAAATCTTGTGTTTTGGGTAAAGCGTTAAAGCCATTCTCAGCCATTGTGCTTGAATTGAATGTAACCGAGAAACCTCTTTTGTCTTTAGTACCCTTTTTGGTAATAATTAATATTGCGCCATTCTGACCACGGAAACCATACAGAGCAGCAGCAGCAGCGCCTTTAAGTATGGAATATTGCTCAATATCATCAGCAGAAATATTGTAAGTATCAGAGTTAATAGGTACACCATCAACCACATACAACATGTCTGTTTTTCCACGTAACACCAAAGAAGGGCGTCCCATCAGTTCAGACGACGGACCAACTGTAAGACCAGCCACTTTACCGACCAATGAGTTAATGGCGTTTGGCTCACGAGCTCTTATCAGATCATCCCCTTTCACAGATTGGATTGAGTTGGAAATAGAACGCTTGTCTTTAGAAATACCTAAAGCAGTAAATACTACTTCCGACAGTTGTTTCGAGTCGGTGTCCATTGTAATAGAAATTTCTGAGCGGTTGTCAGCTTCAATTTCCTGCGTTAGCATACCAATAGATGATATTACTAATTTTGTGCCTTTTGAAAGTCCTGAAAGTGTAAACTCACCATTGGCATTAGTAGTACTTCCTCTATTAGTTCCTTTTATTTGAATAGAAACACCAGGAAGTGGCTGATTATCTTCTTTATTAATGACTTTACCTTTCAAAGTACTCGTTTGTCCAAAAGACAAATTTCCAGAAAGTATTATTAATAGACAAGAAACAAACATTGAGGTCATGAAAGAAGTAAAATTCTTTTGGAAGCCCTCCATTAAGTAAACGATTTTTTTCATAAGCATGGATTTTTTTAAAATTTATACAAAAGTAGATTTAAGATGTTACCTAAATTTAAACTAATTGTTAACAAAAACTGAATATTAGTGACATTAGTAATAAAATTTCACATATTTTCGAAAAAATCAACCATTTTTTGTAGCGCTCTCGTTCTATGGCTTAGTTTATTTTTTTCATACAAAGTCATTTCAGCAAAAGTGCAATTATAACCTTCTGGCATAAATATAGGATCATAACCAAAACCTTGGCTGCCAATCTTTTCAGGGATAATATTCCCTTTTACTACTCCTTCAAATTGTGATACTTTTCCATCTAAAATAAGCGTGATTACTGTTCTAAACTGAGCAGCTCTATCCAGCTTTTCTACTAAATTTTCTAAAAGAAAGTTCATATTATCATCATGATTTCGTTGGCTTCCAGCATATCTAGCACTGTAAACACCCGGCTCCATATTAAGGGCAAACACCTCTAATCCAGAGTCGTCAGCGATGCAATTCCCCCCAAACAATTGATAAATATACTGTGCTTTTATCAATGAATTTGCTGAAAGAGTAGTGCCTTTTTCATCAATATCACCAAAAAAACCCATTTGATCTAGAGTAATTATTTCAAATTTATTCCCGATATAATGTTGAATTTCTTCAACTTTATGAGGGTTATTTGAGGCTAATATTAATTGGGTTTTTGTGTTTTTCAAATAATTTTTCAGAAAATGTTAACCGAGCATTTGTAAAAGCTAAAAAAATAACGGCAGAAGTTTTCAACGGGTATTTCAATAAAAATTAATCGAATTATTATTGCAAAATCAATTTTAAAACCTTTCTCTTTTTCTCCTTTATAACAGTAACAGTATAAAAGCCTTTTTCTAAATGATTCAAATCTGCCTTTAAATTGATGTCCTCATAAGTATGTTTAATGCCAGATGTACTATTTAGAAAAAATTTTGAGGCGATTTTTTTTTTATAAATGTATTCAAAAAAAATGTATATTAAAAAAAATCTTATTGAATGGTAAAGTATTAAGGTGATTCCTATTTGAAAATAGGAAAATATTTTTAAAGAAATGACATTTGGCTATCAATTTTTTCTAATATAATCATTTAGATTTTCTGTTGGTATTTTATTAATTTTACTATACCCCTCTTTTTTACAAATTATTGGGTAAGGATTTCGACAAACTTTGGAATAATATCGCTTATTCATATAGTGATTTTTATTTATTAAATTTGATCAATTAAATTACTTTTTTTTTAAAATGGGTATCATAAAAAAACTATTATTTTCATCTGCATTTACAATTTCTATCTTAACATTATTTTATTCATGCAATTATGTGGGTGAAGTAGATTATTCTGCTCAAATAAAACCCATTTTAAATAAAAAGTGTATTGCTTGCCATGGTGGAGTTAAGCAGCAAGGTGGTTTTAGCTTATTATTTGAGCAGGAAGCCTTGGCTAAATTGAAGTCAGGGAAATATGGAATTATACCCGGTGATGCTGATAATAGTGAGATGATTCGTAGAATTAATTTGCATGATGCCGAAGAAAGAATGCCCTATAAAGCTGATCCACTTTCAAAAGAAGAGATTAGTTTACTTACAAAATGGATTGATCAGGGTGCAAAATGGGGCCAGCATTGGGCTTACCAATCGGTTGAAAAACCAGAAATTCCATCCATAAAATCTGACTGGATTGCCAACAATATCGATGCTTATGTGCTTGAAAAGCAAGAAGATAAAGGCTTAAAGCCATCGGAAATAGCGCCACCAAATATTTTAGCTCGCCGTGCAAGTTTGGACCTGATTGGTTTTAGCCCAAAATCAAAAGTCAAAAGCCAATTTTTACAAAGTCCAACGGATAAAAACTATGAAATATTAGTAGACTCATTGCTAAAATCGCCAAGTTATGGTGAAAAATGGACATCCATGTGGCTAGACTTGGCACGGTATGCCGATACCAAAGGTTATGAACGTGATGGGCCAAGGGAAATATGGCGGTATCGTGATTGGCTAATTAATGCTTTTAACCAAGACATGCCTTATAACCAGTTTTTGAAAGAACAATTGGCTGGCGATTTAATGCCTAACGCTACTGACAGCCAGCTTCTTGCTACTGCATATCATCGTAATTCCATGACTAATGATGAAGGCGGAACCGATAATGAAGAGTTCCGCACGGCGGCTGTTTTAGATCGGGTAAATACCACTTGGGAAACCCTAATGGGGACTTCTTTTGCATGTGTACAATGCCATAGCCATCCATACGATCCCTTCAAGCATGAAGATTATTATAAATTCACTAGCTTTTTCAATAATACCCGTGATGAAGATACCTATGACGATTACCCCCTAATTCGACATTTTGATTCGCCTCAAACTGAAAAATTAAATAAATTAACAAATTGGTTAAATCAAAACACGACGAAATCTGAAGTGAACACAATTGTAAAATTTATAAAAACATTGCAACCAAGTTATAATTCCCTTACAACCGATAATTTTGTGAATGGTGAATTGTCAGACACCAAATTTCTTGCATTTAGAAGGAACGGCTCCGCAAGGCTCAAAAGAGTTAATTTGACCAATAAAAACACGCTAATTTTCAAATATAAAGCTTATGTCGGGGGTGGGAAAATTAGTATAAAAACAGATTCAGTCAAAGGAAACGAGATAGCTAGTTATTCAATTGGAACTGCTACAAAAAATTGGGAAATAATTACCCTTAGCTTATTGCCTAACAATGGAATACGCAACTTATTTTTCACCTATTCAAGTCCCCAACTGAAAGACGATAAACAAACAGGAACCGTTTTTGATTGGTTTTATTTTACCCAAAAATTTCCAGCAGAAAACAAAATAGGATTTTTGGAAAATAAGTCAATTTTCTACGAATTGATAAATGCAAAAACTGGGTCCACGCCCATATTTATTGAAAATCCTTCTGATTTTAAGCGTGAAACAAATGTTTTTGTGCGAGGTAATTGGACAGCCAAAGGGCAAAAAGTAAGCCCAGGCGTTCCTGCTCTTTTTTCAAGTTTTCTAAAAAAGCAGCCAGAAAACAGGCTTGAAATGGCGGAATGGATGACATCTCCTAAGCACCCTTTAACGGCCAGAACCATAGTCAATCGCCTTTGGGAGCAGCTTTTTGGAACGGGTTTAGTTGAAACCTTGGAAGATATTGGATCCCAAGGAGCAACACCCAGCAACCAAAAACTATTGGACTATATGAGCTATCAGCTTGTAAATGAGTACAATTGGAGCATAAAAAAGCTTTTGAAAGAAATAATGATGTCGGCAACTTATAGGCAAGCTTCTACCTTAACAACAGAAAGTGCAAAAAAAGATATATCCAATGAGTTTTTTACTCGGGGTGCAAGAATTCGGCTTTCAGCAGAGCAAATACGTGACCAAGCATTAGCTATAACAAGCCTTATTAACTATAAAAGGTATGGCCCACCAGTGATGCCCTATCAGCCAAAAGGCATTTGGCGCTCACCCTATGCTAACGATAAATGGAACTTAAGTGAGGGCAATGAAAAATACCGAAGAGCCGTTTATACCTATTGGAAACGCACCTCGGCTTATCCATCCATGACTACTTTTGATGGTGTTGGTCGTGAAGTATGTATTTCTCGTCGCATACGTACAAACACGCCTTTGCAAGCACTAGTAACACTCAACGACTCTGTTTATTTCGATATTTCAAGGCAATTTGCCAAATCGTTTTGGTCAAATAATACGGCAAAACCTGAAACATTAATTACAGAAATGTATGAATTGGCTACTGAGGTAAAAATGACTCCAAACAAATTAAAAGCGTTGGTAGGATTGTATAATAAATCCATTATTGAGTTTAATAAAAATCCTAAACAGATTGAGAAAATTTGCAAAGGACTCATTCCAAAAAATAACGCCAATTTTGGCGCCTTAACCATGGTTGCTAATGCGATTTTGAATTTGGATGAGGTGTTAACAAAGAGCTAAAAATATAACAATTATGGAAAAAATAATCAAAGAAGCCATCGAAAAGAGTCTTCAATTTCAAACTCGCCGTCATTTTCTAAAAGATGGAATGTTAGGCTTGGGAGGCATTGCAATTGGCTCAATGTTTGGTGCCTGCTCTAATAAAGACACTTTTACCAAAAATTCTTTTGATGCTGCCAATCCATTAGCCACTCGCTTTCCAACTTTTGCACCAAAAGCTAAATCGGTTATATATCTTCATATGGCGGGAGCTCCATCACAATTGGAACTATTTGATTATAAGCCAGATCTGATAAAATTGGATGGACAGGCATGCCCTCAATCGCTTTTGGAAGGTAAAAAGTTCGCTTTTATACGAGGTGTTCCTAAAATGTTGGGAACAACTGCCACTTTCAAACCGCAAGGACAAAGTGGACAAATGATTTCAAATTATCTGCCGTATTTGAGCCAACATGCCGATGAAATTTCTATTATAAAATCAATGACCACCGACCAGTTCAATCACGCCCCAGCACAACTACTTATGCAAACTGGAAGTGCACGATTGGGTAGGCCTAGCATGGGCTCATGGGTAACCTATGGGCTCGGCACTGAAAACAGTAATTTGCCTGCTTTCATGGTGCTAAACTCGGGTGGTAACAACCCCGATGCGGGGAAAAGTATTTGGGGCTCTGGCTTCTTACCCTCTGTATATCAGGGGGTTCAATGTCGGTCAGAGGGTGATCCTGTACTATTTTTGAATGATCCAGATGGTATTAGTCGGGATGCCCGCCGTGCCTCAATTGATGCTATCAATCAGGTAAATAAAGAGGAATATGAGACTTTTAAAGACCCTGAAATATTGAGTCGTATAAGCCAATATGAGATGGCATTTAAAATGCAAATTTCGGTGCCAGAAGTAATGAATATTGGTGATGAACCAGCCTATATCCATCAATTGTATGGAACAGAACCAGGTAAAGAGTCATTTGCTAATAACGCCCTTTTGGCCAGAAAGTTAGTCGAAAAAGGTGTTCGTTTTGTGCAACTTTATGACTGGGGTTGGGACAGTCACGGCACTGACGAAGGCGGCTCTATTGATACTGGTTTAATCAGAAAATGTGCCACAGTTGATAAAGCAATTTCTGCATTGCTTATTGACTTAAAACAAAGAGGGCTTTTAGAAGAAACGTTGATAGTATGGGGTGGAGAATTTGGTCGCACACCCATGGCCGAAAACCGTGAAGGAAAAGAAAACGCCTATAAAGGTCGTGACCACCATGCTGAAGCTTTCTGTATGTGGATGGCAGGTGGTGGTATTAAAGGTGGCTTTACCTATGGCGAAACTGATGAAATTGGCTATTCGGTAGTTTCAGGAAAGCTAAAACCTTTTGATATTCAGGCAACTATATTAAACCAGTTGGGTTTTGATCATGAAAAATTCACCTACGAGTTTCAAGGTAGGCCATATAGATTGACGGATGTGGAAGGGAAGGTTATTCGTGAGATTATTGCTTAAAAGCTAATATTTAAGTATTATAAAAGATACAACCTGATTTCTTTTTGCATATATAAAACTTCAAAATTTAACACTTATGAAACGCTACCAAAAAATTTTGCTAGGAATAGTATTTCTAGTTTTGCTATTCGTTGGTCGACTACTCATAAATGCAGGAGTATTTACAAAAATTGACCCGCATTTTAAAGGAAAAATTACAGAAATATCTGGTTTTGAAGGAGCGGAAGATATTACTATTGACCAAGAAACTGGTTTAGCTTACATTTCCTCTAATGATTTTTCCAAAAAAGAGTCAAAAAAAGGAGCGATTTTCTTATTGAATTTGGACGATTCAATTCCTAAGCCAATCAATATCTCGGGCATTTTACCTTTCGATTTCCATCCACATGGAATCAGTTTGTACAAGGCAGAAAATGGAGATAAATTGTTATTTGTGGTAAACCATAGAACGGATGGTCAGTTTATTGAAATATTTAATTGGAATGACAGTAGCTTAGTTCATAAAGAATCTATCTCTAATCCATTGATTATCAGCCCGAATGACCTTGTGGCTGTTAATGAAAAAGCTTTTTATGTAACCAACGATCATGATGAGCCACTTTCAAACTGGCGAGGCAAAAAAGATCTCATGCAAATTCCAATGGGAAATGTTGTTTATTTTGATGGGAAAAACACAAAAATTGTTGCCGATGGATTTTTGTATGCCAATGGTATTAATAAAAGTAATGATGGAAAAAAACTATTTGTAGCGGCAGTTTCAGGGGGTAAAGTAGTAGTTTTTGATAGGAACGACAATACGGGAACTTTAACAAAAACCGACGAAATAGAAATTCATGGCGCAGATAATATTGAAGTTGATAAAGAAGGCAATCTTTGGGCTGGATGTCATGTAAACTTATTGGCATTTTTATCTCATTCTAAAGACCAATCTAAACTTTCACCTTCTGAAATTATGAAAATAACTTATGTTGGTAAAGGCAATGCCAAGGTCGAAAGTATTTATCAAAACGATGGAAAACCTGTTTCAGGCTCATCTGTCGGCGCCGTCTATAAAAACAAACTATTAATTGGAACAGTATTTGAGGATAAAGTGCTTTTGGGAGAAATGGAATAAAAAAATACCCCCAGCCAAAACCAGAGGTACAAAATAACACACCACTCACTAACTCAAAACTAAAGGTGTATCACCTCACCATAAGCCATTGCAGCTGCTTCCATAATAGCCTCACTCATAGTTGGATGTGGGTGAACGGATTTTATGATTTCATGACCTGTTGTTTCTAGTTTTCGGGCAACTACTACTTCTGCTATTAGCTCAGTAACATTGGCACCAATCATATGTGCGCCTAACCATTCGCCGTATTTGGCATCGAATATTACTTTAACAAAACCATCTGGATGACCAGCCGCTTTAGCTTTGCCTGATGCTGAAAATGGAAATTTACCTACTTTTATTTCATAACCTGCTTCTATTGCTTTTTTCTCGGTATAGCCCACTGATGCAATCTCAGGTGAGCAATAAGTACAACCAGGAATATTATTATAATCCAATGGCGTTACATGTAAGCCAGCAATTTTCTCCACACAAATAATACCTTCAGCAGAGGCTACGTGTGCGAGCGTTTGCCCAGGAGAGCAGTCGCCAATGGCATAATAACCTGGTATATTTGTTTGGCTATAAGCATCAACCACTATTTTACCTTTGTCGGTGGCAATGCCCACATCTTCCAAACCTATGTTTTCAATATTGGCAATTACGCCAGCAGCCGAAAGTACAATATCACAATCAATAGTAATATTTCCATCTGGGGTTTTTACAGCCACTTTACAGCCTTCACCTTTCGTATCAACTGATTCCACTGAAGAATTTACATAAATATCAATACCCATTTTTTTGTATTGCTTGGCCAATTCTTTCGAAATATCTTCGTCTTCAACTGGCACTATATTTGGCATAAACTCAACAATTGTCACTTTTGTACCCATAGCCGCATACACATAGGCAAACTCAACACCAATGGCTCCTGAGCCAATTACGACCATACTTTTTGGTTGGTTGGCAAGCACCATTGCTTGACGATACCCTACTACTTTTACTTCATCGATTGGGATATTTGGCAATGCTCTTGCACGTGCGCCTGTGGCAATTATAATATGATTTCCACCATAAATAGTTGCTTTTCCTTCTGCATCAACAACCTCAACTGTTTTGCCGGGCTTTACTTTTGCTGTGCCCATTATTACTTCAATCTTATTTTTTTTCATCAAAAATGCTACCCCTTTACTCATCCCTTCAGCAACGCTTCTTGATCTTTTTATAACAGCACCAAAATCAGCCTCTGCACCAGTTACGTTTATTCCGTAGTCGGCAGCGTGCTTAATATATTCAAATACTTGTGCACTTTTCAAAAGGGCTTTGGTAGGAATACAACCCCAGTTTAAGCATATCCCTCCTAATGATTCTTTTTCTATTACTGCCACTTTCATGCCCAATTGGCTTGCTCTGATTGCCGTTACATAACCACCTGGGCCTGTTCCAATCACGATTAAATCAAAATTTGTCATCGATTTATTATGTTTTTATTAAAAAAGTACAATTTAATTGTAAATATAAGGGAATGATTTCGGATTTTAGATTTCGGATTTCGGATTTTTTGAATCGCATTATTTTTAGTACAACTAAAAAATATTTAAAACAATTTGTCCGATTCATCAAAACATAAGCGTCATTAGAGAAATTTTAATTATTTTTAAACTTAAACAAACAAAACAATGGAAAAATTTATGCTTATTTTTCATGGAGGTATGTCACAACAAAATACACCTGACGAAATGCAAAAGAATATGGCTGGTTGGATGGCCTGGATCGATAAACTTGCTGCAGCGGGCAAATACGATAGTGGTGAGCCATTATTGCCAGGTGGAAAATTAATATCAGGATCAGACAAATCTGTAACAGACGGCCCTTTTACAGAAGGCAAAGAAGTAGTTGGTGGGTATTTTATTGTCAACGCAAATGATATGGCAGAAGCTGTTGCGTTATGTGACGACTATCCTGACTTTAATATTGGGGGTAAAATTCAAGTTAGGCAAGTTATGAAAATGGATATGCCCTAATGCATGAATCGCAAGAATCTGTAAATCAAATTGTTAATCATCTTTTTCGAATTGAATCGGGAAAGATGGTTTCCGTTTTAAGTCGCTTATTTGGTTTGCAAAAAATTGATACTGCCCAAGATCTTGTTCAGGACACCCTTTTGGCGGCTTTGCAAGTTTGGCCATATAAAGGTATTCCTGAAAACCCCTCTGGCTGGTTAATGCAAACTGCCAAAAATAAGGCAATTGATTATTTGAGAAGACAAAAAAGAAAGGAAACTTTTGGTCCTGAATATACAAATTTGCTTCAATCGGAATATAGTTTAGGCCATACAATACAAAATATTTTTCTGGAAAACGAAATAGAAGACAACCAATTGAGAATGATTTTTGCCTGTTGCCACCCAGCAATAGCCTTTGAATCACAAATTGCCTTAATATTAAAAACACTCTGCGGCTTGGGAGTTCATGAAATTGCAAAAGCATTTTTAACTAATCAAGAAACTATTACAAAACGGATTTATAGGGCAAAAGAAAAAATACGAACTGAAAATATTAGTTTAACTGTTCCTGTTGGTCAAGACTTGAATGCTCGACTCAATTCCGTTTTAAAAGTAATTTATTTATTGTTCAATGAAGGCTATTATTCCGCCAACCCCGACTTTTTTATTCGAGAGGAGATCTGCGAAGATGCGATTCGGCTTTGTTACCTTTTAATTCAAAATGACAATACTTCAACTTCTGAGACCAAAGCTTTAATGGCACTCATGTGCTTGCAGGCAGCTCGTTTTAACGCCAGAACAAACGAATCTGGTCAAATTGTTTTACTGAAAAACCAAGATAGAAGTTTATGGAATAAAGACTTAATAAACCAAGGCTATTCATTTTTAGAGCAAGCTAGCGTTCAAGCTTTTAGCCAAAATCAGTTTACAAATTATTCTGTTTATCATCTTGAGGCTGCTATTGCTTCTTTTCATACCTCAGCCAACAGTTTTGAAACTACCAATTGGCATAAAATTTATGAATTATACGAAGCCCTGTTCCGACTACAACCTAATCATATTATTGGTATGAATAAAGCAATAGCTTTGGCTTATTCAAAGCGACCGTTTGAAGCAATTGAGCTGCTTTTAAAAATAGATAATTTAGAAAATAATCCTATTTACCAAACCACATTAGGTGAAATATATTTGGACATAAGTCAAAAAGAATTTGCTAGAACACATTTTCAAAAAGCAATGTTACTTGAAATTTCAGAAAATGAAAAGGCAATAATTTTGGAAAAGTTGCGCTTGTGTTGATTAGAATTTCATATACCTTTGCAAAAATTTACTGCCACACCTTTTCGGAAATATCTCCGAAAGATTGTGGCTTATTGTGTTTTCTCAAAAAATATCGCCGTGGATGGTGTCCCCACCAGCCACTATTATTTAATCGAAATATTTTAGTTGCTAATAAATGAAAGTACAAGATTTATTGACCCTTTATCAGGAAGACCCTTTTGTTCAGGTTATTACGGAACAATTAAAAACCACAATTTATAAAAAAATATACCAGCTAAAAGGTTTTTCTGGCAGTTTGGATGCCGTTACAGCTTCTGCGGTTTATCAAAAAATAAAAAAAACTTTTGTTTTTGTACTTTCAGATCGGGAGGAAGCCGCTTATTTTTTCAATGATATTAAAGACTTATTGGCAAAAGAATCGGTACATTTTTACCCGATGTCGTACAAACGCCCTTATATCCATGATGATATCGACAACGCAAATGTACTACAGCGTTCAGAAGTTTTAAATATTTTGAACAATTCCAAAGCCGAACCGCATATAATTGTTACTTATGCCGAAGCCCTTTCTGAAAAGGTTATTAACCGTCGTTCTCTACTTTCAAACACATTTTCAGTTCAAATCAATGAGAAATTAGACCCTGAATCACTATCCGAAATTTTGATTTCTTATGAGTTTGAGCGCAATGAATTTGTGTATGAGCCTGGCCAGTTTTCTGTAAGAGGTGGAATTATCGATGTATTTGGTTTCTCAAATGACTTGCCTTACCGTATAGAGCTTTATGGAGATGAGGTAGAAAGTATTCGAACTTTCGACCCAGAGTCACAACTTTCGCAAGAGTCCGTTTCCCGGATAAATATTATTCCCAATATTCAAACCAAGTTAATTTCTGAAAAACGAGTGCCTTTTGTTGAGTTTTTGAATGAAAATAGCATCTTTTGGTTCAAAGATTTGGAGCTAAGTCTAGACCAAACCGATCAATCTTTCCATAAGGTGAAATCCGCTTTTAATCAGCTAGTTCCTGAAGGCGCCGACATAAAGATTTCATCTGATCCTAAGTTTTTGTATGAAACTCGCCGAAGTTTTTTAGCTGAAGTGAAGGAATTTAATTTGGTGGAATTTGGCAGAAGATCCTATTTGAAAACAGAAAATAAGCTGGCAATTTCAGCCAAATCACAGCCCACTTTTGACAAAGATTTTAATAAACTGGCAAACACTTTAGCCCAATTGCAAGATACTGGTTTTACATGTATTATAGCCTCCGAAACCCAAAAACAACATGAGCGTTTGGCAACAATTTTTGAGGAAATTGATCCTCATTTAAAGTTTTTGCCCCTACCAATTACATTAAAAGAAGGATTTATTGACGAGAGCACAAAAATAGCTTTATTCACAGACCATCAGATATTTGACCGTTTCCACCGCATTAAAAATCGGGATCGTTTTTCTAAAACAAAAGCACTTACACTCAAAGAACTTAAAAGCTTGCAAGTGGGTGATTATGTGGCACATATCGATCATGGCATTGGTCGGTTTGCGGGTTTGGAAAAAACTATGATGGCAGGTCGAGAGCAAGAGGCCATTCGCTTGATTTATAAGGACGACGATATTTTGCTCATGAGTATCCATAGCCTTCATAAAATTTCAAAATATTCAGGGAAAGACGGGCAACTTCCATCTATGAGTAAGCTGGGTTCTCCGGAATGGGAAAACAAAAAAAGCCGAGTAAAAAAACAGGTTAAAGACATTGCCAAAGAGTTAATTACGCTTTATGCAAAACGCCGAAAAGCACCGGGTTTTGCTTTTAGCCCCGATACTTATATGCAAGCCGAGTTGGAGTCGTCGTTTATTTATGAGGACACTCCCGACCAAGCCAAGGCTACAAATGATGTAAAATTAGACATGGAAAAGCCGCACCCAATGGACCGATTGGTCTGTGGTGATGTAGGTTTTGGAAAAACTGAAATAGCAATTAGAGCAGCCTTTAAAGCAGTAGCTGATAGTAGGCAAGTGGCTGTTTTGGTGCCAACGACTGTTTTAGCGATGCAACATTTTCATACCTTCAAAGACCGCTTGGAAAAGCTTCCTGCAAAGGTTGAATATGTAAACCGATTCAAAAGTACTCAGCAAATTAAAGAAACTTTGGAACGAGTTGCATCAGGCAAAACTGATATTCTCATTGGTTCTCAACGTATTGTAGGTAAGGATGTTAAGTTTAAAAACTTGGGCCTTTTAGTGATAGATGAAGAGCAAAAATTTGGGGTAAAAACCAAGGATCGCCTTAAAGAAATGCGCTTTGATGTGGATGTGCTCACACTTACTGCCACGCCAATCCCACGTACGCTACACTTCTCGCTCATGGGTGCACGTGACCTTTCAGTTATTGCCACTCCACCACCCAATCGCCAACCCGTTACGACTGAAGTTCATGTATTCAATGATATTTTAGTTCGTGATGCAATTCGATCAGAAATAGAAAGAGGCGGTCAGACCTTTTTTGTGCACAACCGTGTTTCTGATATTGACACGGTGGCCAATAATATTCTCAGATTGGTACCCGATGCAAAGGTATGTATTGCCCATGGCCAAATGGATGGCGATAGGTTAGAAAACGTGATGATGAAATTTATGGAAGGCCACTTTGATGTGATGGTTTCAACTAATTTGATTGAGTCAGGTTTGGATATTTCTAATGCCAATACCATGATTATAAACAACGCTCAAAACTTCGGTCTTTCTGATTTGCATCAATTGCGTGGTCGAGTTGGGCGTAGCAATCGCAAAGCTTTTTGTTATTTGCTCACACCCGCATTGAGCTTATTATCAACCGATTCCAGAAAAAGGTTGGGTGCATTGGAAGAGTTTTCTGACCTTGGCGATGGTTTCCGTGTAGCCATGCGTGACCTCGACATTCGAGGGGCCGGTAATCTTTTGGGTGCTGAGCAAAGTGGATTTATCAACGATTTGGGTTTTGAAATGTACCATAAAATATTGGACGAAGCTATCGATGAGCTCAAAGAAACGGAATTCAAGCATTTATTTGAAAAAGAATTGACAGAACAGTCCAAAAACTGGGTGCCCGATTGCCAGATTGAAACAGATTTGGCAGTTTCAGTTCCCGATTTTTATGTAACTAATATTTCGGAAAGGTTAAGTATTTACAACCAATTGGATAACTTAAAAACAGAGGAGGAATTAATAGAATTTAGAAATAGTATTATCGATCGATTTGGCAAATTACCCTCCGAAGCTGCAGATTTATTTGAAATTGTTAAAGTTAGATGGTTAGCCGAAAGTTTAGGAATTGAAAAATTACAATTCAAAAACAATATCCTTAAATGTTATTTCGTTTCTACCGAACAACAGGCTTATTTTAGTTCTGAAACATTTGGCAAGGTTCTTGATTATGTTAAAAAGCACCCAAAAACTTGCCAATTGCGTGATAATAAGGGCAAAGCATTACTGAATATCGAGAATTTGACTACAATAAATCAAATATTAAACGAGTTAAACAGTATTTTTAACTAATTTTGTGGAATTGCTGCCTTTATATGCCCCCAAAACTAAATAAAAAATAGATTTAAATTTAAATTTTTAGAAATGACATTTTTAAAAAACCCTTTATTTACAATTTTTGCCATATCTATGGTAATTATTTCTTGCCAAAAGAACTCAAAGAACCCTACAAGTAATAATCCTGGAAAAGTAAGTAAAACCACCGGCGTTGCTTATAACCAAAAAAACGGGTTTCAAACTGTCAAAACTTTTAAAGGACAACCAACTGGGCCCAACCTTGTATTTATTGAAGGTGGTCGATTTGTATTAGGTGCGCTTGAAGAGGATGTTATGAACTCTCGTGACAACCGTGAGCGTACCGTAACAGTACAATCTTTTTATATGGATGAAACAGAAATAGCCAATATTCAATACTTGGAATATCTTCATGCTGTGCAAACAGACTCTTCTCAAGAGGTTTACGAGGCGGCTTTACCCGATACAACTGTTTGGGCCGACCCCTTAGCTTTCAACGACGCTTATGTTGACCATTATTTGCGTTACCCAGGTTTCAGATATTTTCCAGTGGTTGGCGTTTCTTGGGAGCAAGCCAACGATTATTCTGACTGGAGAACGTTAACCGTAAACAATGTAATGGCTAAAAAAGCAGCAGGTGGTGGGGTAAAAACTAAAAAAGGTTTGTTTGGAAAAGGTAAAAAAGAAGCTCCAAAAACAACTCCAAAAGCTGAAACGCCAATTGTGGCTAGTGCTAATTCAAATTCATTAATTGAGCAAGGTATTTCATTACCTCGCTACCGCCTGCCAACAGAAGCTGAATGGGAGTATGCTGCAAAAGCAATGATTGGTACTCAAGATAATGATGAAAACCAATCGACACAGAGAATATACCCTTGGGACGGCTCATCAGTAAGAAATAGAGCTGGTAAAAAGAAAGGTACAATGTTGGCCAACTTCAAGAGAGGTCGTGGCGATTACGGTGGCCTTGCTGGCAAGTCAAATGATGCAGCAATTATAACAACTGATGTTTATACCTATGCACCCAACGACTTTGGCCTTTATAATATGGCAGGTAATGTTAATGAATGGGTAATGGATACTTACCGTCCGCTATCTTATGAAGACTTCAACGACCTTAATCCTTTACGTAGAAATGACTATTTGGACGAAGAAAAAAATTATGATATTAAAAATAGTAATTCATCTGTTTCTAACAACTCACGATTGTACAAAGGTGGTTCTTGGAATGACGTAGCTTATTGGTTGGCTCCAGGAACTCGTAGATTTATAGATAAGGATTCATCCACTTCAACTATTGGCTTCCGTTGTGCCATGATAAGAGCCGGTTCAAATAAATAATATTGAAAATATTTTTCAGAAAAAGGGTCTCAAAACATATTTGAGACCCTTTTTTTATATATTTAATTTTACTTATTTATTTTAATTGTATTCCAGTTTTGTAAAAATTATCAACTAAATTTGATTTCATAATTAGAAAAAATAAAGATGAAAATATACAATGCCTCTGATCATATTATTGTTGAGCATGGGAATAAGTGTTATTTCCCATTGAATCAAGATTGGGATTCATTTATAAACCATGAGAACCTTTTTGAAAAAATTTCTTCAGAATTGGCAGGATATGAGTTTATTGGAGATACTTCCATTTTAGAAAGTAAACATATTTTAGCCCCAATTGCCAACCAAGAAATTTGGGCATCGGGCGTAACATATATGAGGAGCAAAGCCGCTCGAATGGAGGAAAGTAAAGAGTCGGGCGGCGCTACTTTTTATGATAAAGTTTATGATGCTGAGCGACCAGAATTATTTTTCAAATCAACTCCTAGCCGAACAGTTGGGACAGGTCAAAAAGTAAGAATCAGAAAAGATTCTACCTGGGATGTACCAGAGCCAGAACTGACTTTATTCATAAATTCAGAAGCGCAAATTGTTGGCTATACCATTGGTAATGACATGAGCAGCAGAAGCATAGAGGGTGAAAATCCGCTTTATTTGCCACAAGCAAAAATGTATGATTGTGGTGCCGCTTTGGGGCCATGTATACTCGTAACTGAAAAGCCAATTTCTCCTGAAACATTAATTTCAATTCAAATATCAAGAGAAAATCTGGAAGTTTTTTCTGGTTCCATTGCCATCAATCAAATGAAAAGAAAACATACGGAACTGGTTGAATTCCTTTTTCGAGAGCAAACATTTTCAAAAGGCGTATTTTTAATGACTGGTACTGGTATTGTGCCTGGCAATGACTTTACTTTGCAATCGGGCGACGTGATTTCGATTACTATAGAAGGAATTGGTACTTTAATAAATGAAGTTGAATAAACTTATCGATTAATAAACAAAACTGGTTTATTAATTTATTTAATTTTAAATACGCTAAACCTCTAAATCTCTTTGTTTAAAATAAAAAAAAAGACAAAACTACAAAATGAATATAAGACAAAATATACTTTCAGGGTCACCTTGGGAAGATAAAATGGGATATTGCCGTGCAGTGAAAATAGGTAATATTGTGGAAGTAGCTGGTACTGTTGCCATTGTGGATGGCGAATTTGTGAAAAAAGATGATATGTATGGTCAAACACTAAATATTTTAACAAGAATAGAAAAAGTATTGGAAGAAGCTGGCGCAAAAATGAGTGATGTGGTTCGAACCAGAATTTTCACAACTGATATTTCTCGCTGGGAAGAAGTAGCCGAAGCTCATGGTGCGTTTTTTGGTGAAATAAAGCCTACTACAGGCATTTACGAAGTAAGTAAATTGATTTCTCCAGATTATTTGGTTGAGATAGAATTTTCCGCTGTGTTATAGGCTATGCTAGCACATCATATCAATTTTTATTAAAAATAATGTTATAAATTGCTTTTAAATGCCCAATGGGCTCTGGGTCAAATTTTAGCATACGTTAATCCAAATTTAAATCAAAAAAATATTTTAAAATGAAACAACCAAAGAATACCTCTCGACGTGAATTTATCAAGGCAGGTGCAATTGTATCTTCTTTTTTTATTGTTCCCAGAAATGTTTTAGGTGGGAAAGGATTTATCGCCCCAAGTGATCAATTAAACTTAGCTGCAATTGGTGCTGGCGGAAAAGGTCGCTCCGATATAGCCAATGCTTCCGTAAAAGGAAGAGAAAGGATAGTTTCTCTTTGCGATGTTGACTTTTCTGGCTCAGCAAAAGAAACTGTAAAATTGTTCCCAAATGCGAAAAGATATTCCGACTTCCGCAAAATGCTTGACACTGAAAAAGATATTGACGCAGTTACTATTTCTACCCCCGATCACGTGCATGGCCCAGCTGCCAAATATGCAATGGAAAGAGGTAAACATGTATACGTACAAAAGCCCATGACCCATAATATTCGAGAAGCTCGTATGCTTACTGAGATGGCTCGCACCCAAAAAGTAGTGACTCAAATGGGTAATCAAGGAGCCTCAAATCCATTGTTAGGAATGGTAAAAAATTGGATTGATTCAGATAAATTAGGCAAAATAGGCAAAGTACAAATTTGGACAAATCGCCCAGTTTGGCCACAAGGTGGACCAATGCCAAAACCAGATAATAGCCTAAAGCCAAACGATTTGGATTGGGATATGTGGCTAGGGCCTGCTGAAAATAAGCCTTTTATCCCCAATATGCATCCATTTAATTGGCGAGGATGGTGGGACTATGGCACAGGAGCACTTGGCGATGTAGGTTGCCATTTGATTGACATTCCTTTCAGAACTTTGGGCCTTAAATACCCGACCGATGCCGAATGTAGTGTCGCATCAATCTATTCAAAAATGTGGACTGCAGATTTAAATGCAGAAGGTTGCCCACCAGCCTCTTTTATAACACTTCATTTTGGTGCTACCGCCAAAAGCAAGTCGCCTATAGAAATGACTTGGAGTGATGGAGGCCTTCGTCCTTCACATCCTGATATTATTCCAGCCAATAGTTATATGGGAGGCGAAAAAAGTAATAATGGGGTGATGATAATCGGTGAAAAAGGAATTATCACTACAAATATAAACGATAGTTCACCGATGATGCCGAAATTGTATTTGAACGATGGCACAACGGATTTTGGCCCTGAAACCAGAGATAATAAAGAGTCAGAATATGGACATCAACGCAAATGGGTTGACGCTTGTAAAGCTGGATTCAAAAGCCCTGAGCACTTAGCTTTAACATCGTCATTTGACTATGCTGGGCCTATGACAGAGACCGTTCTCATGGGTAATTTGGCCATCAGAAGTTATATGCTTAGAAAAGTAGATTCGAAAGGGGCTTCAGACTTTTTTGCCCGTAAAAAACTCCTTTGGGACGGAGAAAATATGCGTATCACCAATATGGAAGAAGCTAATCAATTTGTGGGTAGAACTTACCGACCAGGTTGGGAAATGTGAAAATAAATGAAATTTCATCACATATGATTAGGCATTCTGTTATTCTCAAATTTAAACAAAATATAACTGATGCTGGAAAGCAAGCCTTTTTTGATGCCACCTTTCAATTGGCGAAGATTGATGGCGTTCACAAATTTGAAGTACTGAATCAAACAAGTTCAAAAAATAATTTTGAATATGGGATTTCTATGGAATTTGATAGTCAAAAAGAATATGATTTCTACTCAAATCACCCTGAACATCAGTCTTTTATACAAGATATTTGGTTAAAATATGTTGATGATTTTTTAGAGATAGATTATACTCATTTTCATAAAGAAGAATAAATTGCTTAAACCCAATGGTTCCTCCTGTGGGCCAAACTAATGATTTGTGCTTTGGAGCTGAAGTACAATTTATGGTAAATAGGCTCTCCTTTTAAAGTATAATTAACTGATAATTAGTAAATTACTTCAAAAAAATAACCCCAAAAATACCAAATAACTTGGTTTTTTGGGGTTTTTTGTGTATTTTAATGTCGCTAAAAACCAAGATACACCATGCAAA
>JANMZR010000179.1:0-2763 GCA_031383555.1 Cytophagaceae bacterium
ATTGTTGAATTATTGTATTATTGGATTGCTGAATTGTTATTTTACTCATTTAACCCAATAACTATTTAACGTTATAATTATTCAACCATTTAAACCTGAATATTCATAAGTGAATTCAAAATACCGAATGCTTTCAATAGCCAAATAATTAAAACAATTACTACAACTATATTCAATATACTTTTAATTTTACTATCCATTGGTATATAATTATTTACCAACCAAAGCAGCACTCCAGCAATTATTACTACGATTAATACATTTAATAGTGACATGATTTTTTTGATTTAGATGTGTAAAATTTATTTAAATTTTGAGGACAAACCTGCCCAATTTGAACTAAAAATCTCATTGAGAAAAACTTCAGTTACTCTGTATTTCTCCCTGGTAATATGAGCACTATTCCTCCAATTAATAAGGCAACACCAAGTAATGGCGACCATTTCATTGGGTGGCTCTGTTTCTTTGTTATTTCTATTGCTCCCAAATCCACAATTTTTTCTGTGGTATAATAATTGAAGCCACTGTAGACTATCATTAAAATTCCGATTATTATAAGGCCAAATGCCCATGGTTTACGACTCATATTTTTGTTAATTTTAAAGAATATTATTATATTACTTTCTAAAAACGAAAACCAAATGTGGCTTGATACACCATATTACGGTATTTTGGTATGGTTGATGCACCATCAGCACTGTTATTTTGCATATCATAAGCTGCTCTAGTACCAATTACAACATGGTTGAAATTGAAGTCGAGCCCGCCTGCTAGGCCTAAAGTATTTTTTCGGGCCTTTTCATTTTTAAATACAGTCTCTTGTAAAACAGTAGTGCCAGAAACCGTAAAAACATCTGTTTTTTTGGTTAAATATGAGAGTTGTGGGCCAGCCAAAATGGTAATAAAATCGCTTGGCTTTAGTGTAATAAATAGCGGTATGTCAATGTATTCAGTATTTCTAGTAAACTGATAGGGAATATCCAATATAGTATCCATTGCTTTAAATCCTTTTTGCGAATACATAATTTCAGGTTGAAGGCCAAAAGTTTCCGAAAAAGGAATTGCCACAAATAATCCAACGGCAGAGCCATATTTACCATTTGCAACAAATTTTTCACCACTAGAATTATACACATTTGAATAATTTCCGCCAATTCTAGTGCCTATAACTACTTTATTTCTAAAATTATTATAAGTTTCTTGCCCGATAACTGATAGGTTAATGAGTAAAATAACTGAAAATAAGATAGTTAGCTTTTTCATTAAGATTTTTTTTTGATAAAACCCAATTAACAATCAACCCACTTTTCAGAGATTTTTTGTTAATAGGGGCATTCATCTATTTTTTTATTTTTTGGTGTTTTGAGTAGTTAAATCATTAAAAGCATCGCCTAGCCCTTCCATGTCGTGATTAAATTCTGTTTTAAATTCAGCCCAAGTTTCCTTATTATCAGCTTTAAAGTCTGCTAATTTTTTTCTCAAAGTAGCGGTTTTCATTTTAAGTTCCTCAATTTTTTTATTCAGCGCATTTGTCTTTTTTATTTTCAAATCAGCATTATACTCTTCAATTTTTCTTTCATTTTCAGCTATTCTCCTTTCGGCATCGGCCTTAAAAGCTTCCACTTCTGTCACATAATCTACTTTTGCTTTTGCTAAATCTTCAGATGCATCTACTACTTCTGTGGTAGCATCATCTAGTTTTTCTTTCGGTGTACTATTACAACTCATAAATATTGGAGCCGATAAAATTGTTATTATGCCTAATACAAGGGTCGATTTACGACCAAATAAGTTTTTCATTTTGTTTGTTTTTTTACTGTTATAAAATTTATTTAATTATTAATTTTTTTTATTATCTTTTTTCTCAAATCTAAAATCTGACCTTTATAATTCTCTTATTATTTTCTTCATTTCTTCCTTGGTTTTCCCCAATTTTATTTGGAGTTTGCCAATTATTTCATCTTTTTCGCCCATTGAAAAAAGGAAATCATTGTCTGTCAATTCTGCGAATCGCTTTTTTAGAATCCCTTTTTGCTCATTCCAACTTCCTCTTACAGTATCGGTATTCATCTTGTTTTATATTTAAATTGTATTATTTACTATTTTAACAATACAAAGTTGATTGGTTTTAAAGCCTAATGTGTTATACAATTTTTGGGGATTGTTATATGATTCACACATTAGCAATTAAGAAAGCCAATAGTTATATTGTAAAACAAATTCTATTTAATTGAAGTCCAAAAAGAGTAGTACGCCAAATTCGATAAGGCCAACAGCTACAATTAATTGATTTTGACGAACGTCTAAGCTGCTTGAGATATTGGTAAATGCAGGTATATATTAATTTAAAATATGACTCTGAATGCTATAGGAAGGCCTTTTTGTTGTTATAAGCAAGAACCATAACTTCAGTACGCTGATGGTTAACTGTATGGCTCCACCCAGGGCGATTGATTAAATATCCCAATTTATCTTTCCAATTTGTAGCCGTTTTCATTCGATTTCGTAGCCATTTAAAACCCTCAAATTCTACTTTAATAAGATTTGAAGTTTCGATATTAGTCATTAAACCATAAATTGGAGGCTCATAATCTTCTCTCGGGAATGTACCAAATCGAATAGCCCAAATGATTAAGACTTGCCCATAGTTTTTGTCTAAATATTTCACATTTGAGCCATGATGCACGTTGCGGTTACTTGGGGTGCCCAGCATATATTCCAAAAAGCCGATGTTTTTATCAAATTGGTATGATTAAAAATACC
>JANMZR010000209.1:0-63329 GCA_031383555.1 Cytophagaceae bacterium
CAGTTTCTGGGCGAGCGATTAGGGTTACTCCTTTAACTACCAAAAATTTATTGCCTAAAAAATAGGTGTTTCCGATAATATATTGAACGGGTTCGTGGGTAAGTAAACGTTGAATTAAAGGTTCAAAGTCAAAATTTTGGGTGATTATTTTATTGACAAGCACATCTGTTTTTGTAAAACCAATAAATTGATCGAATAGTAAAAAAATTATACTTTTAGCTTCGTCAAAGTCATAGATAGGTCTGATTTTCGAAACTAATTCATCAAAAAGTATTTTAGAAGGTCGCATTAATTTTATTTTTGAAAGCGTAAATTTACAGATAAAACAATTCAATTTCTAAAACTAAAGCAGACATAAACTCATAATAATAGACCTAGAAATCACTTTGGAAGAATCTGAATTTTTCATGAAAAGAGCCTTACAATTGGCCAAATTGGGCGCAGGGAATGTCGCTCCAAACCCCATGGTGGGCTGTGTAATAGTACATGAAAATATAATAATTGGAGAAGGTTGGCATAAAAAATATGGGAAGGCTCACGCAGAAGTAAACGCAATAAATTTGGTAAAAGATATTGTAAAACTATCAGAATCAACGGTTTATGTAAGCTTGGAGCCTTGCTCACATTTTGGCAAAACACCACCTTGTGCCGATTTGCTCATAGAACAAAAGGTACGAAAAGTGGTTGTTTGTAATTTAGATCCGAATCCTTTAGTAGCTGGCAAAGGAATTGAAAAACTTCGAGCTGCTGGAATAGAGGTAATTATAGGAGTTTTGGAAAAAGAAGGCCGAGAAATGAATAAGCGATTTTTCACTTTTATGGAAAAAAAGCGGCCGTATATTATTCTCAAATGGGCAGAATCAGCTGATGGATTTATGGCAGGAGAAAATGGAAAAGCGATTCAAATATCAAATCCATTTTCCACAAAACTAGTTCATAAAATGCGGGCTGAAAATACCGCCATAATGGTTGGAACGAATACCGCTCAATTGGATAACCCAAGCTTAACCACAAGGAAATGGATTGGTAATAATCCAATTAGGGTATTGATAGACAAGCAATTACGGTTTAAACAAGGTATGAATATTTTTAATGAGGAAGCGGAAACTTTAATATATAATTTCCACGGAAACGGTAAAATTGCCAATGCTCAATATATAAAATTGCCTGAAACTGATGACTTTTTGAAAGATTTAATCCATAATTTATACCAACGAAATATTCAATCTATTTTGGTAGAAGGAGGTACAAAATTATTGGAATCGTTTATAGGGTTGGGGCTTTGGGATGAGGCTTTAGTGATAAAAAATGGTAGGAATATTAATAAAGGTATTAAAGCCCCTGAATTTGATATTTCTGGAGGAATTGTTAAGGAGCTTTTTAATGATAAATTTCATTTTTTAAAAAATAACCAAGAGATTTAAAAAAGTTATTCATTCCAAATCTCCCAAGCTTTTTCAGCTTGCCCCTCCAACATTTCAATACCGTAATGGACGGCTTTTACGCCAAATTCTTTTCCTTTTTTCAGAAATTCCGTTTCTAATGGGTTGTAAACTAAGTCGTAAAGCAGGTGATTTTTGGTTAAAAAATGATACGGAATTTCTGGAAAAGTTTCAGTAGTGGGGTACATACCTAATGGCGTGGTGTTTACAATGAGTAACTGATTTTCAATTAATTGCTGGCTCAATTGATCGTAAGTAATGGTATCATTTTCTTTTTTTCGGGAAACTTTCAGCACTTTAATTCCTAGGTCATTTAAGGCCACAATTACAGCTTTTGATGCGCCTCCAGTGCCTAAAACCAATGCCTTTTTTGGTTTAATTTCATTGAACTCTTCCCATTTTTCTAAACTCCATCGAAAGCCCCAATAGTCTGAATTATAGCCAATTAGTTTAAAATATTTATTTAAATCTAAGCTATTTTTGTCGTCTTTTTGTCGAGGCAATATTTTAATTGTATTTACTGCCCCAATTTTTTGAGCAGCCTCATCAATTTCGTCCAAATAGGCTAAAACTTCTTGTTTATAAGGAATAGTTACATTTAAGCCCTTCAGTTCGGAGCCAAATTTTTTTATCAATTCAGGTAGTTCATCAATGTTTTCTAACTCAAAAAGATGGTATTGATGGGTTTCTGAAAGTCCCATTTTTTCAAATTTTTCAGTAAAATACTTTTTTGAAAAAGAATGCTTTAATGTGCGACCCAAAAGTCCGAAATGGTTTTGCATTGATAAAAAATAATTGATTATTTCACCAAAAATTAGGCAAATCTAGCTTAATTTGTATTCTCTTCATTTATTTGAAAAACATTTATTCCTTTGCATCATTTCAAATAATTTGAGTTTTCTAAATACCAAAATTAGTAAAAAGGAGGGGTTTTAGCCCAATTAATTATGTTTGATTATTTGCAACCAAAATATATTCAAAATTTTATTGACACCGCCTTAGCTGAAGATGTTGGTGATGGTGACCATACTGCACTTTCTACAATACCTGCTGAAGCACAAGGTAAAGCCCGATTAATTATTAAAGATACTGGCATATTGGCGGGTGTTGAACTAGCCAAAATGATTATTGAAACGGTTGATAATGAGCTAGCTGTAGAGCAATTTATGTATGATGGCAACACAATAAAATATGGCGATATCGTGCTTACTATTTCAGGTCGATCACAGTCAATTTTAAAAGCTGAAAGGCTGTTACTAAACTGCATGCAAAGAATGAGTGGCATTGCAACGTTTACAAAATCGATGGTAGATTTATTGGATGGCCTGCCCACGAAGCTTTTGGATACGAGAAAAACAACGCCTAATTTTCGCCTTTGTGAAAAATGGGCCTGCAAAATAGGAGGGGCTACCAACCATCGTTATGCCCTTTTTGATATGATTTTGATAAAAGATAACCATGTTGACTATGCAGGAGGCATAAAACAGGCCATTGAAAAGGCAAACCAATATGTTCAAAATACGGGTAAAGACTTGAAAATTGAAATTGAAGTGCGAAATTTGGATGAACTTCAACAAGTATTGGCTATTGGGAAAATTTTCAGAATAATGTTGGATAATTTCACTTTCGAAAATTTGAGGAAAGCGGTTCAAATGGTTGGTAATCAATATCCTACAGAAGCTTCAGGTGGTATTAATGAAACTACCATTCGCCAATATGCCGAATGTGGTGTCGATTATATCAGCTGTGGAGCACTCACGCATCATGTAAAAAGCTTGGATATGAGCTTGAAAGCTTACTAATTTGGGAATTTGAAAATTAGATAATTTGAAATTAAATTCACCTACAATATTATTAAATAAATTAAAACACATTGGTTTTTGAAGCTAAAATTGTCAAATCTTCAAATTCGCCAATTTTCAAATTAAATATATGGAATTCGAAAATTTGATAATGACTAAAGAGGAAGAAGTGGCTCGATTGGGTTATATAAGCCGTAGTATTCCTAAACATCTCAACCTAAAGGAGGAGATTTTAAAGCTAAAAAAAGAAAAAAATGCAGTGATTCTCGCTCATTATTACGTAGATGGCGATATACAGGATCTGGCTGATTTTGTGGGAGACAGCCTCGGCCTTGCGCAAGCTGCCGAAAGTACCACCGCTGATATGATTGTGTTTTGTGGCGTGCACTTTATGGGCGAAACTGCTAAAATTTTGAATCCGAATAAGAAGGTTGTAATCCCAGATTTTAATGCCGGTTGTTCATTGGCCGACTCTGCGCCAAAAGAAAAATTTGCAGCATTCAAAGCACATCATCCCAATGCTGTGGTAGTGAGTTATATCAATTGTTCAGCTGATATTAAAGCAATGACTGATATCATTTGTACTAGCTCAAATGCAATAAAAGTAGTCAACTCGATACCAGCCGATAAAGAAATTATTTTTGCTCCCGATGCCAATTTAGGCAGGTATGTTGCTAAAAAAACAGGTCGTGATTTGATACTTTGGGACGGTGCCTGCATTGTGCATATTGATATTTCTCTAGAAAAATTAAAAAAATGTAAAGAGGAAAACCCCAATGCAATTTTGATTGCTCACCCCGAATGTAAGGAAGTAATATTAGGTATGTCCGACTATGTGGGCTCTACAACGGGTCTTTTAAATTTCGTGAAAGACTCTGACCATCAGGAGTTTATAGTTGCAACAGAGGCAGGCATTATGCATAAAATGAAGCTAGCCAACCCATCAAAAAAAATAATACCAGCACCAGCTAATGAGAAAAACTCATGTGCCTGTAGTGAATGCCCCTATATGAAAATGAACACATTGGAAAAGCTTTTCAATTGCATGTATTACGAATTACCGGAAATTCATGTGCCTGAAGAAACTCGAATTCCAGCTTTGAGGGCAGTGAAAGCGATGTTGGAGATTAGTAAGTGAAAAAGTGTCAATAAAATAAATTAATAATTATTTCGAATATACCCGCACCCAGTCGACATACATAGGGTTGAGTTTGATATTACTCGGGGATGGGTTTCCGACAAAATTGCCCCCAACGGCCAGATTGAAAACTATATTTTGCATTTTATTGAACATTTTTGGCACATTACGACCAGTGTTTGCAAAATATTCCTTGCCATCAAAAATATAGGTCAATTTTTCCTTCTCCCAAATGCATTCATACACATGCCAGCAAGTTGTAAGGTCTGTATCCGATTTGTAAATGCCAACCTCGGCGGGTATCCACTGGTCCTGATTTACAACATCGCCATAATGGTAGGTGCTAGAAAACTCTTTTGGATTAGCACCGTTTTGCTCTAAAATATCGATTTCGCCATTGGTGGGCCAAGCATCACCATAAGTCCAAAAAGCTGGCCACATACCAATACCTGTTGGAGTTTTTATACGAGCAATTAATCGTAATGAGCTGTAATTTACACCATTAGGGCTAAATTTAAAACCCGACTCAATGCGGCCTGAAGTATAATTGAAGTTTTTTTGGTTGGTGGTAAATGGATTTTCGGCTCCTGTAATAGACTCTTGCTTGGGTGTAATTTTAAGAATACCGTCTTTTAAACTCAAATTTTTTTCACTGTTGTAATATTGATATTCGCCGTTAAATGCACCTCCCATCCATTTTTTCCAATCATTTAGGTTATTTTCAAATTCATCTTCCCAAATTTTTACCCAACCTCCTTTGGTTATTTCCTCGATAGTTTGGTTATTGCCACAACTTTTGGCAGTAAAAGTATCTACCACCTCAATAGGCTTTGGAACAACCACTACAGGATCAAACTCTTCCTTTTTTTTACTGCAATTGAGTATTGAAAAAACAGTGAAACCGATAAGAATTTTTAAATAGTTCTTTGAAATCATTGAAAATAGATTGATTGTTTCTTTTTTTGATAAATGAAGATACGATTTTTCGAAATTTAAGTTAAAATCCTAAAAAAACGATGAATTTAGGTAAAAATACTTTTTCTTTATTTATCCCAAAAGCAAGGATTTAGAATATTTTTTTGAGTATTTGAATAATTTTAGGAAATTTGATTCTGAAATAGATTTAATGGTTGGCCAATCTATAAAAATTAAAGAAATATTTTATTAAAGGAAAATGATAACAATTAGACTTTACGAAAACCAGGATAAAGAAGGTATAATCAAATTGATTTTGGATATTCAACAGCTTGAATTTCAGGTACCTATCACCTTGGAGGAACAGCCCGACCTTGCTATTATTCCAGCTTTTTACCAAATAGATAAGGGGAATTTTTGGGTGGCAACTAAAAATAATGAAGTAATAGGAAGTATTGCCTTGATAGATTGCGGCCAAAATATTGGTTGTATTAGGAAAATGTTTGTAAGGAAAGAATATCGTGGAAAGCGGTATTCAATTGCACAAAATTTGCTTAATAAGTTGACAGCTTGGGCATTAGATCATAATTTTGAAAATCTTTATTTGGGCACAATTGTTAGGTTGGAGGCTGCTATTGGCTTTTACAAAAAAAATGGGTTTACTCAGATAGCCAAAGATAACTTACCAAAACAATTCCCGATTATGGCAGTGGACACTCATTTTTTCGAGAAGAATATTACAACCCAGAAAATAGAAATAATTGAATATTTACCTAAATATCAAAATGATTTTAAAGAAATAAATGTAGAATGGATAATGGTGAATTTTCCGGTTGAAAAAGCCGACTATGAACAGCTAGACAATCCACAACGTATAACTGATCGAGGTGGCAGTATATATTTAGCGAAGCTGGGTAACGAAGTAGTTGGGACCGCTATACTCAATAATGAAGGAAATGGAGTTTGGGAATTGGGCAAAATGGCTGTTCGCCCAAAGGCCAAAGGCTTAGGAATAGGTAAATTACTTTTGCAAAAAACAATTGACGAAGTAAAAAAAAGGGAAGCCAAAACCTTTTATCTAGAGTCGAACCGTTTGCAAGAAATAGCTATAAAAATGTATTTGCAAATGGGCTTTGTGGAGGTACCATTAAACCCAGTTGGCCATTATGAAAGGGTTGATATAAAAATGGAATATCCGTTGTAAAAATCTTAAATTAAATGCAATGTTCTTCTTCTTTATTTTTTAATGCCATCAATAAAGTATAGGCTCCTATGGTAACAAGTGCTTTTTCAATAAACTCCCCACTGTTTTTTATCTGAATAAATCCATCGTTTTTTAAACCAATTTCAGCCTTGTCCATAACAAACTCATATTTAACCTGATTATTTGTAATATCAGGCACGGCATCAATAGGCAATTGTGTAGTTCGGTAGGCTCCATAGCCTATTAAGCCTAAAACGAATAAATCTATAATCAGCTTGTTATTTACTGAAAATGTAATGATTTTGTTAAGCATAATATTGTAATTTTTAAAAATAATCTTATGTGGAAATAGGCAAATTATAGGGCCTAAATCCAATAATTTATTTCGAATAAGAATTGCAAATGGATATTGCTACTCATTCAAAAAAGTTTTTATAAAATAAGAAAATTTAGAATTATGCTTGTAGTGGTTGCCAAATAGAATAAATCACTGCTGATGAAAAAATAGCCGTTTGAAATATTGTTTACGAACGAGCTTTATAATCAATTGGTTTTGAAAAGCTTACATAAATTGGTTGTGAAATAAAGGCAACTATAGATGTAAAAATATTGGTTTCGTGGCTTTTGAAGGGAAGTTTTTTATCGTTGGCATCATGGTCAAACTCTTGGTTTTAATGCATACAGATAAAATCAAAAAAGGAGATTTCACTGTTCTGAGCCTTATGCTCGGCATAGTACTCCGTCAAAATTGGTAATTTCAACAACTGATACAATTCATTCGTTGAAATTAAATAAATTGATAATAGAAATATGGAAATTTGCTTTTTCACTAATAAAAATTATGCAATAATTTTCTTAATACCAAGCTATTAGCCTACTTTAAAGCTCTTCGATAAAATTAATAAAACAAAACTGAGTAAATATATTAATCAACAAAAGTGTTTTTAAATTAATTCAACCCAATTCCTAAACTCTCCTTTTTCTCATCAGGTAAAACAAACTTAATAGGCTTGCTTATTTTGTTAGGTAAAAGTGCATAAGCTAGCACCTCTGAAACGTGCTCAACATAGTGAAAAGTTAAATCAGAGATATAACTAGGCTTAATCTCTAATATATCTTTTTTATTTTTGATACAAAGTATAATCTCCTTAATACCAGCACGTTTGGCTGCTAAAATCTTTTCTTTTATACCACCTACGGGCAATACTTTTCCTCTTAAAGTTACTTCGCCAGTCATAGCCAAATTGGCTTTTACCTTCCTTTGGGTTAATGCTGAGGCAATGGCGGTTGTCATGGTGATCCCAGCCGAAGGCCCATCCTTAGGCACGGCCCCTGCGGGTACGTGTATATGAATATTGTAGTTATCAAATATGCGGTAATCAATCTCAAAATCATCTGCATTAGCTTTCAAATAACTTAAAGCAGCCATTGCTGACTCCTTCATTACATCACCCAATTGACCAGAAAGGGTAATCCCTCCCTTACCACGACTTATGCTGCATTCAATATAAAGAATTTCACCACCTACCGAAGTCCAAGCCAAGCCCGTTACTATGCCGGCAGAGTCGTCTTCGGTGTAGGTTTCTTTATCGAAATGTTCAGAGCCCAAAAACTTAATAACCTCTGCGACCTTTAGTGTTTTTGGGTATTCCTCTTCGAGCGCAATTGCTTTTGTGATTTTTCTAACCAATTTGCCCAACTCTCGCTCCAGATTACGCACACCTGACTCTCGAGTATAACCCTCAATCACTTTTTGAATAGCCTCATCTGTAATATTTATGGATTTCCCTTCTAAACCATGCTCTTTTTTCTGTTTGGGAATCAAGTGTTTTTTAGCTATCTGCACCTTTTCTTCCATCGTGTAGCCACTTATTTCAATGATTTCCATACGGTCACGCAAAGGAGGTTGTATGGTATCCAAATTGTTAGCAGTAGCTATAAAAAGCACCTTTGAAAGGTCGTATTCAACTTCCAAATAGTTATCTAAAAAAGTGTTATTTTGTTCAGGATCAAGTACTTCTAAAAGAGCAGATGATGGATCGCCCCGGAAATCGGTTGATACTTTATCTATTTCGTCTAATATAAAAACTGGGTTTGTTGTACCCGCTTTTTTAATATTTGCAATTATTTTACCGGGCATTGCGCCAATATAAGTCCGGCGATGGCCACGAATTTCCGATTCGTCATGAACACCCCCCAAAGCCATTCGTATATACTTCCGGCCGAGTGATTTTGCTACTGATTTTCCAAGTGAAGTTTTACCCACACCTGGCGGGCCATAAAGGCATAAAATTGGTGCTTTTAGGTTGCCCTTCATTTTTAAAACTGCCAAATATTCTATTATCCGCTCTTTTACTTTTTCAAGCCCAAAATGATCATTGTCTAATATTTTTTCAGCTTTTTTTAGATCGAAGTTGTCTTTTGTGGTTTCGCTCCAAGGCAATTCTACCAAAAGTTCGGCATAATTCATAGAGACTGGGTACTCTGCTGACATCGAATTCATTCGCCCAAGCTTATGCAATTCTTTGTTAAAGTGCTCATTTACAGCCTTACTCCATTTCTTTTTGGCACCTTTTGCTCTCAGTGCATCTAATTCTTGCTCTGGGCTGTCAATACCCAGCTCTTCTTGTAACACTTTTATTTGCTGACGTATATAATAATCTCGCTGTTGCTGATCGATATCACTTGAAGCTCTATTTTGAATCTCTCTTTTTAGCTCTAAAAGATCAATTTCCTTGAGCATATATTCCAATAATTTGTTGGCTTGTTGTATGCCATCTAAAGTTTCTAGAAGCCCCTGTTTATCAGCGAGTTCTGCATTTATATTGGATGAAAGAAAATGGGTAAGAAAGCTAGGTGAGTCTATATTGTCTAAGGCAATTTGCGCCTCACGAGGTATTTCAGGATTGAGCTGCAATATTTTGAAGGCCGAATCTTTCAAAGATTGCACCAACGCTTTGTTTTCTTTATTGAGTTTCGCAGGAAAATTCTCCTCTATATAAACTATTTTTGCTAGCAATTGAGGGTCATGCTTTGTATACTCAACCACTTCAAAACGTTTTTTACCTTGTACAATAATAGTTGTACTGCCATCGGGTAATACAATCATTTTCAGTATATAAGCTAGGGTACCTATTTTGTACAAGTCTTCCGAGGTAGGCTCTTCTTTAGTTTGATTTGCCTGGGTAACTACTCCAATTATTCTATTGCCTTTATAGGCTTTTTTTACAAGTCTTACGGATTTTTGTCGGCCTACAGTGATAGGAATTACCATGCCTGGAAACAACACAATATTTCGAATTGGCAAAATTGGAAACTCAGTATTCGGGTCATGAACTTCTAAATCAGCATCACCCTCACTGGGTAGTGGTATCAACTCCAAATTGTCGAAATCAGAGATTTCTGCCAAGCGCAGATTATTATAAAATTGATTATTTTGACTCATCTATATATGATAAACCCGTCTTTAAGGACGGGTAAACGGCGTTAAATTTAATTTCCCTTATGCAAAGCAGGAAATTAAACAAATATTCTTGATTGTACGTAAGGAATACAAATTTACGAGAAATATACTAAAGGGACAATTAAAAAACTATTGAATTAAGGAAATGTTATTTAATGGTAAACTCTATAATGTTCTTCAGACGATATTTATGGAGTAGCTCTAAAATTTTCCAATAAAAAAACCGCACTTTGGAAGAATGCGGCTTGAATAACTTAAATCTATTGAAATTAAAACGCAAGAAATAAGGATATAGTTTTAGCTTTGAAAAATTATGCGACTATTTTTCATTATTTTTATTAAATTTTTTGAATAGGGCTTAGAAAGGCAAATTGGTCATTTTTTTACCCGATATAAACTAATTTTTTTTGGAAAAACATTAGGGGTATTAATGTGAAACAGACATATTTTTTTTAACATATTATTTTCCATATCGCTTGCAGGGTTCAAAACCCTATAAGCGTTAAAAACAGTTATTTTTTAGATTATCAAAGGATATAAAATTGAATGAAGCAACAAACTATTTATGAAGTGGCTATGATTCCAATCGGTAGCCTTAACTCAATCCGGCAAAAAGAAACAGTATTTAACTATTTTTCCAATTTAAAAAAATGTGTTGAATCAGTAATGACTACATTGGCATTGAATGGTTGGGAAAATAAGCTAAACTATACTTTGATATATCGTACCATAAAAGAGAAGGGTAAGTTCTTAGTTGAATTTAGTTTTGCTTCTAACAAAATATTCAAATTGCAAATCACAGTCCGCACTATAAATCCCTCATTGTCAATGCTTGGCATTGAGGAAAAGCCAGCCTAAATCATTTTATAATCAGCCAAACTTTGCATTTTTTGCCAACTTTGGCTAGATACAGGTTCGTATAATCAGCCAAAGTTGGCTTTTTTTATTAAATTGGCTAATTATAAATTATTATTACTAGCCAATATTATATGTAAAATGAGGTAACTTTGGAGCAATTATTTATAAAAATTTGAGCATGTTTTAAATGACAAAGACACTACTTTTCCTATTAATTTTTGCAAAAAGTATTTGCTCGTTTTCGCAGTCAAATATTCAAATTACTGAATTTGAGGCTGAAAAATATTTGGGAAAATACAAAATTGAAACAGCTCAAATAAGTGCTGAGGGGGAAATCACCTTTGAAGCGAACTACTTGCATTTCTATACGGAAGGTATTCAAAAGGTTAAATTATTGCCAATGCCTGAGGTAAATTTGTTTAAAGCTGAAAATTTTGAAATACTTATTCAATTTTTAAAAAATGATTTCAATGAAATAATTTCAGCTCAAATAAAGTTTCAAGGTCAAGAATTTAACGCCAAAAAAATAATATTTTAAATAAATCCAATTGCTAAGAAGGTATAAGCTTATCGCTAATAAATTTATTTATAATACAAAGGGCAATCAAAAAATTTAAAAATTTAAATGTAATTACTATGCTTTTCATTCCAATAATACTCATTTTGGTTGTGTTGGCTGTTTGGTTCAAACAATTCGAAAAATCATATTTTAATAAGCCTCCTGATTACCCAGAATTTTCGAAGTTAAACAGAGATGGAAAACCCATATTTATAGCTTTTGGGGACAGCCTAACACAAGGTAATATGAGTGCCAATTGGGTGAATATTTTAAAAGAAAAAAGGCCTGACATCCAGTTTTTGAATGCTGGGATGAATGCCGACCTCACCTATACTTTACTCAACAGAATTGACGATATCGTAGCCTGCCAACCGCACATCATCAGCCTAATTATTGGCTCAAATGATGTTATGGCTACTTTAACACCCGCTCGAATGAAGCGGTATTATGGCTTAGGAAAAATAACTGAAGATGCTAATTATGAAGGATTTATAAGTAATTATCGTGAAATAATTGAAATATTGACTTCACAAACTACAGCCAAAATAATGGTGGCTTCCTTGCCACCAATCACCGAGGATTTTACTTTTGAAGGAAATATAAAAGCCGATAAATATTCGGAAACTATCAAAGAATTTGCTCATGATTATGACTTAATATATATTCCATTTCGTGAAAAATTAAAGGAAAATATGTCTTTGAAATCGGACCAAATTGTTGATTTTAACAATGCGGATAATATTATAAGAATGACAATATTTAAAAGAGTTATTTTAGGTCAATCATGGAATGAAATAGCTGCTTCAAGAAAGGCAAAATATATGACTGACAACATACATTTGAATGAAGGTGCGGCTGAAATATTAGCCAAAATGATAAACACCGAAATAGCAAAATTATAAAAATGGAAAGTAAAAAAGTATGCATAATTGGCGCAGGCTCATCAGGTATTACAGCCTGCAAAGCCTTGAAAGAAGAGGGAATTGATTTCGATTGCTTTGAAAAAGGCTCTGGCATTGGCGGCAATTGGAGATATAATAACGACAACGGCTTGTCGTCAGCCTATCGATCGCTTCATATTAATACCAATAGAGAGGTAATGAGCTATTCCGATTACCCAATGCCTTCCGAATATGCAATGTTTCCACACCATACCGAGATATTGCAATATTTTGAAAATTATGTTGATCATTTTGTTTTGCGTGATTCAATTACCTTCAATACTTCCGTTGAAAATGTTGAAAAAAACCCATCTGGCGGATATATTGTGTCCACTTCCAACGGTAAAACAACTCATTATGAATCTGTAATTGTTGCCAATGGCCACCATTGGAATCCGAGATATCCGGAGCCTAATTTTAAAGGAAAATTTACTGGTGATACTATGCATGTACACCATTACCGTACGCCTGAAGTACTTGAAAACAAGAGCATTGTAATATTGGGCTTTGGTAATTCAGCGGTTGATTTGGCCTGTGAAGCGGCACGACTTCATACTTGTAAGCAGGTTACCATTGCCACTAGAAGTGGGGCCTACATTGTGCCCAATTGGATTTGGAGTATTCCTTTTGATAAATTGGCCAATCCGTTTACTGAAAAACTCCCCATTTTTATCCAAAGATTTTTATTGAAAATTACGCTTTGGCTTGCTAGAGGCAATCAGGAAGACTTTGGTGTGCCAAAACCCAATCGGCCCATACTTTCGGAGCATCCAACACTTTCTCAAGATTTATTGAATTTATGCGGTAGAGGGTTGATTAAAATAAAGCCAAATATTAGGGAATTCGATGGGAAAAACATTGTTTTTGAGGACGGTACCCGCCAAGAAACTGACTTATTAATTTACGCAACTGGTTATAAAATTACCTTTCCATTTTTTAAGGAAGGGTTTTTCAATGTAGAAAACTCAAACGATTTGCAATTATATAAGAGAGTAGCTCATCCTGATTTTCCAGGGCTCTATTTTTTAGCATTTATACAACCTTTGGGTGCGATAATGCCTTTGGCTGAGATTCAGTCAAAATGGATAACCAAACTCATAAAAGGCGAATTAAAATTGCCTTCAAAAGAGGCACAATTAAAAGATATTGCACAACAAAGAACTGCTTTACAAAAAAGGTATAATAATTCGCCAAGGCATACAATTCAGGTCGATTTCCATACCTACAAATTTGCAATTGAAAAGGAAATGAAAAAATAAATTTTATTTGCAAATGTAATTTTAAATTTCAAATTGTATTTGTAATTCACTGATTATTAGATATTTATAAATTTTTGGCAACCTTTATTTTTTCATTTGCTTAAATGTAGTCAAATGCTTAAATTTGCACTATTCTTAGAGGCCATGTTTTGTTAGTTCATTAAGAACAATGCACCTAATGATTTTTTTACTTAATTTGAATTAACTAAAATTTAAATTTTAATATGAATTACCAATTAAATCAAATTCCAGAAAGAACAACAGTTCCTAGACAAAGCGGCATTACCATGGTAATGGATAAAGGCTTGAGTGTAAGGCAAGTTGAAGATTTTCTTTCTACATCAGCTGGATATACTGACCTTGTAAAATTAGGTTGGGCTACCTCATTTGTAACACCAAATCTGGATGAAAAATTAGCCGTTTATCGCAGCGCCAATATTCCTGTTTATTTAGGAGGCACCTTGTTTGAAGCATTTGTAGTAAGAAATCAGTTTGAAGATTACCTACGAGTATTGGACAAATATAAATTAGAATATGTAGAAGTTTCTGATGGTTCGTTGGAAATGGAAGCTGATGTGAAGTGTGAATATATCAGACGATTAGCTAAAAATTATATTGTACTTTCAGAAGTTGGCTCAAAAGACGAAGCAAAAATAATTCCTCCCTATAAATGGATTAAGCTCATGAAAATGGAGCTTGAAGCAGGTGCTTGGAAAGTAATTGGTGAGGCGAGAGAGGGCGGAACCGTAGGATTATTCCGAGCGTCGGGTGAAGTAAGGCAAGGTTTAGTTGAAGAAATATTAACTGAAGTACCTTCTGACAAAATATTATGGGAAGCACCTCAAAAGGCACAACAAGTTTGGTTTGTAAAACTGCTTGGAGCCAATGTAAACGTTGGAAATATATCGCCAAATGAAGTAATATCTTTAGAAACAATACGATTGGGTTTAAGAGGTGATACTTTCGATTTCTTTTTGGATAAAAATTAGATGCTAGATGTTAGAATTTAGATATTAGACCAGCTAACTTTAAGCTTTATATCATCAAAAATAAAACTTTATAAAATCAAACTTTTAGCAACAGAAATTTAATATCAAAATTCAATCATTAAAAAATCTAACATCTAATACCTGAAATCTAACATCTAATTTATGGAACTGATCCACAGCTTAATTGACTTCATTTTACATCTTGATAAACACTTAGCTGCCATGGTTACCGAATATGGTACCTTAACTTATGCTATACTTTTTCTAATCGTTTTTGTAGAAACAGGTTTGATTGTAATGCCTCTATTACCAGGCGATTCACTATTATTTGCAGCAGGGGCCCTAGCCGCTTCGACTGGTGCACTAGATGTAAAAATTATAATACCACTTTTAATTTGTGCAGCACTTTTAGGCGATAATGTCAATTATTTTGTAGGTAAATATTTCAGTAAATTTGTGAAAAGCAGAGAAAGAATCCTCTTTTTCAAAAGAGAATATATTGACCAAACAGAAGCTTTTTATGAAAAACATGGCGGTAAAACGGTGATAATGGCTCGTTTTATTCCGATTGTACGTACCATTGCACCTTTTGTAGCGGGTGCTGGAAGTATGAAATACGGCACGTACATTACGTATTGTATTGCTGGGGCATTGCTTTGGGTGATTGGCATTACTATGTTGGGCTATTTGTTGGGAAGTAATCCATTTGTAAAAAACAATTTTGAATTAGTTGTTTTTGGAATTATAGGATTCTCATTATTGCCAATTGTGTTTGGGTTTTTAAAATCGAAATTTGCAAAATGAAAACGGAATTAAAAACGCTATCAATTGTAATTCCAGCTTATAACGAGGCGGATACTATTCATCTTATTTTAGATAAAATTGAAGAGGTAAAGCTTTTAAATAATGTAAATAAAGAAATAATAATTGTAAACGATTGCTCAACAGATGGAACGGATATTTCCATCAACAATTATATAAATTCGCATCCGAATCTTGTAATAAAATTAATTAATCAACCCATAAATAAAGGAAAAGGGGCCGCTTTGCATAGAGGTATTGCAGAGGCCACTGGTGAGTTTTTGGTGATACAAGATGCTGATTTAGAGTATGATCCGGAGGAATACAACATATTACTTAAACCAGTAGTTAACGGTTTTGCTGATGTAGTGTATGGCTCAAGATTTATGGGCGGCAAGCCGCATAGGATACTGTTTTTTTGGCATACATTGGGCAATAAATTTTTAACATTTTTATCCAACTTTTTTACTAATCTGAATCTGACAGATATGGAGACGTGTTATAAAATGTTCAATACCAAAATAGTACAACAATTAAAACTGCAAGAAAATAGATTTGGCTTTGAACCAGAAGTAACCGCTAAAATCGCCAAAATACCTAATATCCGAATCTATGAAGTGGGTATATCATATTATGGACGCACCTATGCCGAAGGTAAAAAAATAGGCTGGAAAGATGGGTTTAGAGCTATATATTGTATTTTGAAGTATGCTTTTTAGGTGCGTTTTTATTCGACCTTTCCATTAGGTTTCCTAATTGGTTTCAGTTTATAATTAACAAGATTTCTCCTATCGTCTGAAAGACAGCAACCGTTTTGGAAATCCCAAACATCAACAGTTATTTGGAAAAGTTCAGAACTGACAGTGATACCATGTCGTTACTTCATGGTCTGTACTTTGGGTCGGGTCTGCGAGAGGGACTGAACGGCCTGTTTGAGCTCCGAATTTTGGCTGGTGCAGCCGACACACAAGAGCGAGTAGTGAAGGCCTGAAAGCCAGCCTGACGAAGTCGGCAGGCTGGCACTCCCAAATACGATTATTTTTTTATTAGAAGCAAAGTCTGCTGGCTGACAAACTCAAATGCTATGATTTTTAGTTATTTTTGTATAAGAAAAGAATAAAATATGCCTAAATACGATATATTGGTAATTGGTTCGGGTATTGCCGGCTTAAGTTATACCGCAAAAGTTGCTCAATATTATTTGGACCGAAATGAGGAAATAAAAATTGCCGTAATTACTAAAACGGTAGCGGAGGAGTCGAACACTAAATATGCCCAAGGCGGAATTGCAGCCGTTTGGAATAAGGAGGATTCGTTTGAAAAGCATATTGAGGATACCATGGATGCTGGCGACGGGCTTTCTGACCGAAAAGTGGTTGAAATAGTTGTCCGTGAAGCGCCTGAGCGCATACAAGAGTTGATTGATTACGGTACGCAATTCGACAAAGAACAATCGGGCAAATATGATTTGGCTAAAGAAGGTGGCCACTCCGACCACCGAATTTTACACCATAAAGATAGCACTGGTAACGAGATTGAGAGAGCGCTTTTGACCAAGGTAAAGAGCTATAAATCAGTGAGTTTCTTCACACATTATTTCGCTTTGGAACTGATTACTCAGCATCATTTGGGGCAGGTTGTGAAAAAAGATACGCCAGGCAAAAAATGTTTTGGTGCTTATGTTTTGCATAAGGAAACAGGGGAAGTTGAGAAATTTACTGCTAAAATTACCCTTTTGGCCACTGGAGGTATCGGCAATGTGTACCAAAGTACTACCAATCCGGTAATTGCAACGGGAGACGGTATTGCGATGGCTTATCGAGCTAAAGCAATTGTTGAAGGCATGCATTTTATACAATTTCATCCCACCTCTTTATATCAACCAGGTAAAAAACCTTCTTTTTTAATATCTGAAGCAGTGCGTGGGCATGGGGGTATTTTGAAAAATATCGACGAAAAAACATTTATGGAGCGCTACGATGAGCGCCTTTCGTTGGCCCCTCGAGATATTGTTGCCCGTGCTATTGACTCTGAAATGAAAATAAACGGCGTGGATCATGTGTATTTAGATACTCGAAATTTGGAAAAAGAGGATTTCATTAAACATTTTCCGATGATTTACAAGTATTGTGAGGATAATTTGGGGCTTAAAGTTTGTGATAATGACATGATTCCAGTAGTGCCAGCACAACATTATTTATGTGGAGGCATAAAAGTTAATGAGTGGGCACAAACCAATATTGAATTCCTTTTTGCTGCTGGAGAGTGCTCTTCAACAGGGCTTCATGGCGCTAACAGATTGGCTTCCAACTCATTACTTGAAGCTTGTGTATATGGGCATCGGGCTTATTTGAAAACAGTTGAGGAACTTTCCAAGGCAGTTATTCCCGACAATATTCCTGAATGGGATGATGCTGGCACCAATCATCCAGAGGAGCAAATATTAGTAACAGAAATGACTCGTGAGCTAGAGTCTATCATGAGTAATTATGTTGGTATTGTACGTACCAATCGCCGCTTGAAACGTGCTTATGACCGCTCAGAGTTGATATATTTGGAGCATGAGGAACTGTACAAACAATCGAAAGTTTCGGTGCCAATTTCTGAGCTACGTAATATGATATTGATTGGTTATCTAGTTATAAAACAGGCAATTGCACAAAAAGAAAACAAAGGGCTTCATTATAATTTAGATAATATTTATAAGGCATAATGGATATTTTCCAATCGTTTTCATTTACTAATCAGGGTTTAATTTTATTGGCGGCATTTATAATTGGTTTGGCAAAAGCTGGTCTTCGGGGTATCGAATTGTTAAATGTAACTATAATGGCATTAGTTTTTGGGAGTAAAGCATCCACTGGAATTGTATTACCAATGCTTTGCTTTGCGGATATTTTAGCAGTAATTTATTATAAGCGTAATGTAAGTTGGCCGCTTTTTTGGAAACTTGTAATTTGGATGGCGATTGGGATAATAATAGGTGTAATGATTGGCAATGATTTTGACGATTCGGTATTTAAAAAGATGTTTTCATTCATTATTTTATTAATAGTGGCCCTGATGATATTTTTAGAAACACGAAAAACAGAATTTGCTCCAAAAAACATATTTTTCCAACCCATAATCGGACTTATTGCGGGCATCACCACTATGATAGGCAACTTGGCTGGTCCATTTTCAAATATTTTTTTTATGGCTCAGCGTGTACCTAAGGACATATTTATTGGCACAGCTGCTTGGGTATTTTTAGTAATTAATTTCTTTAAATTTCCTTTCCAGGTTATCTACTGGAACAATATCAATACCAGCACTTTAAACCTCAATTTATTAATGATTCCATTCACACTTTTTGGCTTTTTGGTAGGAATAAAAATAGTTTCGAAAATAAAAGACCAGAGCTATAGAAAGGTGGTAATTGCTCTTACAATTCTTGGGGCTATAATGATTTTTTTAAAGTAAGTGATAATTATTATTTGAAAATTACTTTCTCATTCCCAATAAATAGGGTAATTTGGGGTTAAGTTTACAAAAAAAGGAATAGGCCTAACGACCCATTCCTTTTTTAAAATCGATAGAACAAAAGTTTAAAGCACCGCCTCAGCCAATACTAATACTTTGTTTTTTAATACTTCAACTACGCCACCGTCAATTTTGAAAGTGTTTTTGTCGGCAATTAATTCGCCTTTGGCAAGTGTGCTCACCAATGGTGCATGGTCTTTCAATACTTGAAAAGACCCATTTATACCTGGTAATGTAACTATTTCAACATCACCTTCAAAAACCTTCTTATCAGGAGTTATTATTTCTAATTTCATATGGCCCCCTAACCCCCGATGGGGGAATTTTGAACAGGGTATTTATTTTAATTATAAAAATATCTATTTATTAACTAGCAAACTCCCCCTTCGGGGGCTGGGGGGCTTTTACCTATTCGCCGCCTCAGCAATTAATCTTTCTCCTTTTTCAATGGCGTCTTCAATACTACCTACTAAATTGAATGAAGCCTCAGGAAGATGATCGTATTTACCATCAATAATTTCATTGAAACCTTTGATAGTGTCATTAATATCAACCAAAACGCCTTTTAGTCCCGTAAATTGCTCAGCCACAAAGAAAGGCTGGCTCAAAAAGCGTTGCACACGACGTGCTCGTGACACGGCTAACTTATCTTCCTCAGAAAGTTCGTCCAAACCAAGGATGGCAATAATATCTTGAAGCTCTTTGTAGCGTTGTAAAATTTCTTTAACACGCTGAGCGGTATTATAATGATTATCTCCTAAAACTTCAGCTGAAAGTATACGTGAAGTAGAATCCAAAGGATCCACCGCTGGATAAATACCTAGTTCGGCAATTTTACGAGAAAGTACTGTGGTAGCATCTAAGTGGGTAAAAGTAGTAGCTGGAGCTGGATCAGTTAAGTCATCGGCAGGTACATAAACGGCTTGTACTGAAGTTATTGAACCACGCTTTGTTGAGGTGATTCGCTCTTGCATGGCACCCATTTCAGTAGCCAAAGTTGGCTGGTAACCCACTGCCGAGGGCATACGACCCAAAAGGGCTGAAACTTCAGAACCAGCTTGTGTGAAACGGAAAATGTTATCTATAAAGAAAAGGATATCACGACCTTGCTCTTCGCCTTCAGCATCACGGAAGTGTTCTGCAACTGTTAGACCTGATAGCGCCACACGTGCTCGTGCACCTGGCGGCTCGTTCATTTGGCCAAACACTAATGTAGCTTGTGAGTTTAAAAGTGCTTTTTCGTCAACTTTACTTAAATCCCACTCCCCTTGTTCCATCGCATGTTTGAAAGCGTCGCCATAGCGGATTACATTTGACTCAATCATTTCACGTAATAGGTCGTTACCTTCACGAGTACGCTCACCTACACCTGCAAATACCGAAAGGCCTTCATAAGCTTTAGCAATATTGTTGATTAACTCCATAATTAGTACCGTCTTACCTACACCTGCACCACCGAAAAGGCCAATTTTTCCTCCTTTAACGTAAGGAGCCAGAAGGTCAATTACTTTGATACCCGTAAAAAGTACTTGGGTAGAAGTTGCCAATTCGTCAAATTTTGGAGCCTCACGGTGAATTGGAAGTCCTTTTGGCGATTTTGGTTGAGGAATACCATCAATAGCTTCACCCACTACATTGAACAAACGGCCTTTTATGGCTTCTCCAGAAGGCATTGTCATTGGTGTACCCAAGTCAGTTACTTCTTGACCACGACTTAAACCTTCAGTTCCGTCCATCGCAATGGTACGCACACGGTCTTCGCCAAGGTGTTGTTGAACTTCTAAAACGACTACGGCACCGCTGCTTTTTGTAGCTGTAAGTGCGTTAAGAATTGCGGGTAAATGTGATCCGTCGCCATCAAATGCAACGTCAACCACGGGTCCGATAACTTGAGTAATTCTACCTTTATTGACTGCTTCTGCCATTTTTATTAAATATAAATTTGAAATTGTCTTATGCTTTTTTCAAAAATTCAATAAAATCAAAAGTTTTGTTGAATTTCAGACCGCAAAATTAAGAATTTTTCCTGAAAAAGGCAACCAATCTATTGAATATTTTTGAGAAATAGTCCAATTTTTGGTCGATTTTATTGGATTGTAACGGGAAAAGGTATTTGAAAAGTTGCCATACTTAGCTCATTATATTTAGATAGAAAAGTATACAAAGAGGATTTGAGCAAATTTTTTAAAATTTTATTAAATTGAAAATAGTAATAATTTAGGAGTGGGATTTGGCTTAGGGATAGTAGGCGGCATCCTTTTTGCCCCATTTTTTTAGGGGCAAAAAGATATAGCCGGATAGCCCGACCCCTTGTGGGTAAGCCCCAAAATAATTTATGCAGCTGCTAATTTTTTCTTTTTGGAGGTAAGCATTTCCCAGCCAAATGCTATTAAAAGGCTTAAAATAAGTGCTGCCCACATGATTGCCATTGGCCAATTGAGTAATATTCCTAGGCCTGTAACTACGATATTTGCCATTGCTAAAGGGATGAGGCCTGTCCAACCAAGGCTCATGAGTTGGTCGTAACGGAACCTTGGAATAGTCCAGCGCACCCACATAAAGAAGAATACAAAGAATAATGCTTTGCCAAAAACTGCTGCTATGCCTAGTATATTGGCCACATTTGCTCCAACATTTGCTTCAACCCAGCTAAAACCAGGGTAATCATATCCTCCAAAATAGAGAGTGGCCATCACAGCACCTGAAATAAACATGTTTATATATTCTGAAAACAAATAAAAACCGAGTTTCATAGATGAATATTCGGTATGGTAACCGCCTATTAACTCTGTTTCGCACTCAGGAAGGTCGAAAGGGGTACGGTTACATTCGGCAAAAGCGCATACTAGAAAAATAATAAAGCCAACTGGTTGATAAAGGATATTCCAATGGCCGTTTTGCTGCGCTTCAACTATTGCTTTGGTGCTTAATGACCCACTCATCATTAAAATAGCAATGATAGAAAGCCCCATGGCTAGTTCGTAAGAAATGTTTTGGGAGGCTGCTCTTATAGCGCCAATTAATGAATATTTGTTGTTGGAAGCCCAGCCACCAATTAATACACCATATACGCCTAATGAAACAATTCCGAATACCCAAAGGATACCAATATTTACTTCAATACCTTGTAAATCAATTGTTTGTCCGAAAACTGTAAGCTTATCTCCCCACGGAATTACTGCCGACGTCATTAAGGCTGTAAGCATTGAAAGGCAGGGCCCTGCTATAAAAAGCCATTTATTAGCTTGTGAAGGGATGAAATCTTCTTTCATAAACATTTTTACGGCATCGGCCAATGGTTGTAATATACCGAATGGGCCAGCACGGTCGGGTCCAATACGATCTTGCATGAAAGCAGCTATTTTACGTTCAGCATAGGTGCTGTAAGTTGCTATTAGTAAAGTAATTGCAAATACTAATACAATTAAAATCGCCTTGCCAATAAATAATGATGATGTAATTTCCATAGCCCCCTAACCGGTACGCCGGATCGCCCCAATTGGGGAATTTAAATGTTTAAAATTAATTCAATTGTTTTGCTGTTTCCAAAAATGAACGGTCTCTATCGTCGTCGATTAATTTGTATTCTTCAGCTGCCTGTTTCAGTGGGAAGCTTGGCATAATCATCGTTTTTGCATATTTATTGGCCGACATTACCGAATTTTTATAGATTTTTGAAGGCCCTTCAATAGTCCAATCGTTGGTCTTTTTCCTTTCGAAACGGCAGTCGTTGCAAATAAATTCTAAGACTTCGCCCCATTGGTTTTTTCGTGCAGTTACTCTTATAACTTCATCACCTCGGTACCAAACTTGTGCGTTGCCGGAGCATTTTGTGCATTCACAATGTGCATCAACAGGTTTTGTAAACCAAACACGATTTTTAAAGCGGTAAGTTTTATCAGTTAAAGCACCCACAGGGCATACGTCGATTATGTTTCCTGAAAAATCATTATCAATTGCCTTTTCGATATAAGTGCTTATTTCGGCATGGTCGCCACGGCCCATAACTCCATGCACTCGGCCGTCGGTAATTTGATCAGCTGTATACACACAACGGTAACATAAAATACAGCGGTTCATGTGCAGCTGAATTTTATCGCCTAAGTCTTTTGGCTCAAAGGTATTGCGTTCTTCAACGGTTCTAGTTGAAGCTACTCCATGTTCAAAAGCAAAATCTTGTAAATGGCATTCTCCAGCTTGGTCGCAAACGGGACAATCCAAAGGATGATTAAGCAACAAAAACTCCACAACTCCTTTTCTGGCTTCTAATACAGCTTCATTGATGGTGTTTTCAACCACCATACCATCTTGTGCCTGGGTAATACATGAGGGTACGAGCTTTGGCATTGGGCGAGGGTCTTTTTCAGAACCAGCCGTTACCTTTACCAAGCAACCACGGCATTTGCCACCTGAAGCTTTGAGTGGTTCATAATAACACATGGCTGGAGGGGCAATTTCAGGGCCAATTTTTCTGGCAGCTTGCATTATAGTTGTGCCCGGCTCAACTTCTACTTCAATATTATCAATTGTTACTTTCATGTTTTAAATTATTTCAATAGTACCAAGTATCCCCCATTTTAATCTTATGAGTATTTTAAAATCCAGCCATTGGAAATTTCATTTAATAAAATATTTATTTAAAATTTTATTCAAATAAAGCTCGATTGTAAAATCTATCTCTTTTTCTAAAATCAATTTATCTTCAATATTTATGGGTATTTCAAAATTTGACCCTTTATCAATCAATTCAAAAATAGCTTTTTTTCCTAAAATTTCCTCAATTTTATATACAATTTCCGTTACCTGATATTGAAACGGATTGGCTATTAAGCAGGTTTCAGCGCCTTTTACGTTCTGTATTTTACGAGAAACTAATGAATACACATCATCAATATCAATAATATTTCTAACACTATTTTTCCAAAGTTGAAAAGGCTTGCCGCTGATTATTTTTGAAACCAAATAACTTATAATGGTATTGGGGTTATCAGTTTTGCCCACCACATTCGAAACCCTACAAATCAAATAATTAGCACAGTTTTCCTTTATTATTTGCTCACATTTCAATTTATGCTTTACATATAATGAGTCCTTTTCGGTTGGGTCATAAATGCTACAAGTACTAAAATAAACAATTTTTTTTGTCGCACAATAAGATGTAGCTTCAAAAAGTTTTTTATTTTCTCTTTGAAAATTTTCAAGGTTGGTTTCTTTCGAATTTGATACCCCTGATGCAAATATTAAAAGGTTTTCATCGTTTTCGAATGCTAAAAACCTTTGAGCCATCATGCCATTACCTACAACCATTTCAATTATTCAAAGTCTATATGGCCTCTAAAATTTTATTTGAAATTAGCGGAACATCATGCTGTTGGGCTTTCAAATAAATTTTTTCACCGAGTTCAATTCTTTTTTTATCATTTTCAACAAGCATTTTCAACACATTTGCAGCTTGAGTAATATCCAAATACGGTATATGTAAACCTAAATTAGCTTCAATAAACTCGGTGGACCCGCCACTTTTTTCAAAAGAAACAATTGGGTTTTTATTGATGCCAGCTTCCAACATTACTAAAGGGTACGGATCCTCACGTGATGACAGAAAAAAAATATCAAAACAAGCTAAATATTGCAAGTATTCAGCGGTTGATTCTAGTAAATGCACATGAGATTTTATGCCCATTTTTTCTAAATCATTATTAATATTTCTAAAATCAGAGTGCCGTTCTGAAATACCTATCCAAATAAAGTGAACATTTTTCGAGGTATTTTTTATAACTTGTAAAGCTGTTAAAATAAAAAGATCAAGGCCTTTTCTCCATTCAGCATTGGCACAAGCACCTATTACAACTGCCTCATTGGGAATACCTAAAGCTTCTTTTACCGACTGTTTATCAACTTTATTTATACTATTTTCAATTTTTTTGCAATCAATTTGAGAGTAAAATATTGTTATTTTTTCACTTTCTACGTGATGATTTTTAATCAAATTTTCTTTTACTGCACTTGACCCTACAAATATTGACTTAGCTTTTTCTAGCTGAAATTTCATCAAATCAGGGCTAGAATACAACTGAATTGACTTTTCAAGTTCGTGGCAATAAATTATAAATGGGCAATTTAACCACGTTAATTCAGCCAAAATACTGCCGTTGGCTATTGTATTTGAAAAAATTATCTCGGGATTAAACGTTTCAATAGTTTTTTGAGCTTCACTTTTTTTGCTCTTATTGTTAACAAATAAAGGCTCAAGCCTTGATACCTTTGCTATTTTTTTTAAATAATTGTTTTCAATTTTGTTACTTTTATCTTCCTCCCAAAATATAACTTCAGTTACTTTCTTAAATTCATATTCAAGACCTCCACCTTTACCCAAAAGCAACATGGTTTCTACACTTTCAATACTTTTTAAATAAGTAAGCAAATGCAATAATAGATATTGAGCCCCTGCATAATTGGCGTCGTGCCCAATAAATAGTATTTTTTTTTGCATTATTATTTCAATTGTCGTCAGAGAGGACACTGACAACTGGATTGATTTTTATGTTAAACGTTCCCCCTTTGGGACTTAGGGGCCTTTAATTCAACCAACTAGCCCCATCTCTACTAAACACTGCCCCTGGTTTTGTAGCCAATTCAGGATGCTGAATATGCCACTCGAATTCGTCACGAAAATGGCGAATGGCTGCTGCCACTGGCCAAGCAGCAGCATCACCTAACGGACAAATCGTATTTCCTTCTATTTTTTTGGCCACATCTAAAAGCAAATCAATATCGCTAGCATTGCCTTTGCCATGCTCAATTCTATTGATTACCTTATCCATCCATCCAGTTCCTTCACGGCAGGGGGAGCATTGCCCACAACTTTCATGATGGTAAAATTTGGCAAAAGTTAAAGTATTTTGCACGATACAGGTGGTTTGATCCATTACAATAAATCCACCTGAGCCCATCATGGTACCCGTTGCAAAGCCACCGTCTGATAAACTTTCGTAAGTCATCAATCGTTTTTCACCAGCAGCAGTTGTTAATAATAATTCTGCTGGTAAAATAGGTACAGATGAGCCACCTGCCACACAAGCTTTTAGTTTATAGGCTGGTTTCATACCACCGCACCATTCATCTGCAAATATAAAATCCTCAACGGTTATGCCCATTGGTATTTCATAAACACCTGGTTTATTAATTTTACCAGAAGCTGAAATGAGTTTTGTACCAGTACTTTTTCCGATTCCAATTTGCGCATAAGCATCTCCGCCATTATTAATTATCCAAGAAACTGCCGATATCGTTTCCACATTATTCACCACTGTTGGGCATTGCCAAAGGCCTTTTACGGCTGGAAATGGTGGTTTATTACGGGGGTTACCTCGTTTTCCTTCAAGTGATTCAAGTAAAGCAGTTTCCTCACCGCAGATATAAGCACCACCACCTGGCTGTACAAAAAGGTCCAAATCATAACCTGAGCCCATGATGTTTTTACCCAAATAGCCTTTGTCGTAGGCTTCTTGAATGGCTTTTTCCAAAATATGGATCACATACATGAGCTCACCACGCACGTATATGTAGGAGGTGTTAGCGCCTAAAGCATAGCTACTTACAATCATCCCCTCAATTAAAGTATGGGGGCTTTTCCACATCAAATAATGGTCTTTGAAAGTGCCTGGCTCGGACTCGTCAGCATTGCAAACCAGGTAACGAGGTACGCCTTCTGGCTTAGCCAAAAAGCTCCATTTCATACCCATAGGGAAGCCTGCGCCACCACGACCACGAATACCAGATTTTTTCACTTCTTCAGTTACTTCATCAGGTGTCATTTTTTTTATGGCTTTTTCAACAGCCTGATAACCTCCTTTTTGCTTGAAAACGTCGATCGTTTCAATGCCTGGTACTAAAATATGTTCGGTAAGTATTTTCATATGCCCAAGGTCTGTGGCACACAGACCTTTTTGAATTTTGTTTTATGTGTTCTGTGTGCCACAGACCACGGAATTAGAATTTCCAGATAAAATTATTTGAAATAATTTTTCTTTTTTACAATCATTTACTCAATTCCTCAATTATCTCATCTACCTTTTCATTGGTCAAATTCATGTAAAATTGTTCACGAATTTGGAATACTGGACCCCAACCACAAGCCGCCAAACATTCAACTTCTTTCAAGGTAAACCTGCCATCGGCTGTAGTTTCACCCGTTTTTATACCTAATTTTGCTTTGATATGGCCATATACATCAACGCCACCCATTACGCAACACGGGCCTGTACGGCAATACTCAATTACATGATTACCAACGGGTTCCAAATGAAACATGGTGTAAAAAGTAGCCACTTCATATACTTCTATAGGCTTTATATTCAATATGCCAGCTACATAATCCATTACTTCAGGGCTTATCCATTTCCACTCAGCTTGAGCCAAATGTAGTATGGGTAAAATAGCTGATTTTTGTTTTCCATCAGGATACCTTTTCATGATTTTATGCACCAATTCAAGGGTATCAACAGGAAATTGTATTGTTTGTGTCATTTTTTAATATTATTCTCTTTGTTTTTATTAATTGTAAAAAAACTTTTTATATTTCTAAAACAAAAAATTACGGATGGTCCAGCCATAACTTCTACAGATTTACCCAATGTTCCAATAATTGAATTTTTATCTCCAAAAGATATACCATTTATCGAACCTAAATTTGATAAATAAGTAATAATATTTCCCAAAAAGGGCCAAATTATTACTGAAACAAAAAACGTTTTAAGCCAGCTACCTTTAAAAATTAGACTTATTAAATAACATATTATAAAAGATACAACTAATTGAGTTCCTGAATCCATTTTAAAAAAAGCTTAAATTTTTTTATCCATTTATTTTTTGTTATTTTAAAGCCTCCTCTGGGAGATAAAGGTCATTTTACACATCCAGCTCCCCTGCAATTACATTCATGCTACTCATGGTAACAATTGCATCAGATAAAGTACTTCCTTTTGCCATTTCAGGAAATGCTTGGTAATAAATAAAGCTTGGTCTACGAAATTTCAATCGATAGGGTGCACGGCCTCCGTCTGAAACCAAATAAAAACCTAGCTCGCCATTCCCGCCTTCTACCGATTGATAAACCTCGCCAATTGGTGCGTCAATTTCACCCATTACAATTTTGAAATGGTAAATTAAAGCCTCCATTTTGGTATAAACGTCTTTTTTTTCTGGCAAATAATATTGAGGAGCATCAGCGTGGTAAGGGCCTTCTGGTAAATTAGTTAAGGCTTGCTTAATAATATTTATACTTTGAATCATTTCTTCACCACGCACCAAAAAGCGGTCGTAAGTATCACCTTTTGTACCTACTGGTATTTCGAAATCAAAATCTTCATATGAAGAATATGGATTCATAGCCCGCACATCATAATCAACACCAGTTGCACGTAAATTTGGCCCTGTAAAACCATAGTTTAATGCTCTTTCTGCTGAAATTGCTCCAACGTTTACTGTTCTATCTACAAAAATTCTATTTCTTTTTACTAAACCTTCAAATTCTAAAAGAGCTTTTGGAAAATTATCAATTACATTTTTAATTTTACGAATTGCTTCAGCTGAAAGATCCCGCTCCATGCCTCCAAAACGCCCCATATTCGTTGTTAATCGGGCACCACACATTTCTTCGTAAATTTCATAGATTGCCTCACGCCATTCGAATACATAAAAATAGCCCGTTAAGGCTCCAGTATCAACCGCTAATATTGAATTACAGATGATATGATCGGCAATACGAGCCAACTCCATCATTATAACACGAATATACTGTGCACGTTTTGGTACTTCAATGCCTAATAATTTCTCAACAGTAAGATGCCAACCCATATTATTGATAGGTGAGCTACAATAATTCATGCGGTCGGTAAGGGTGGTAATTTGGTAAAATGGGCGGCGTTCAGCGATTTTTTCGAAAGCACGGTGGATATAGCCAACAGTTTGCTCGGCATCAACAATAGTTTCGCCATCCATTGTAAGTATGTTCTCGAAAATACCATGTGTAGCTGGGTGAGTTGGGCCCAAGTTAAGGGTTGTTAGCTCATTTACGTAGGTGATATTTTCTTTTTTTGCCTTTTCGATTCCGATATTCGGATAGGCTATTAATGCTTCTGACATTAGATTTTAGATATTAGATGTAAGATGTTAGTTTTAGCATCATAATCTGTTTATAGTCAATAGTTTAAATTTTTAATTTATTTTGAAATGTTAGAAGAAAGATAAATCTAATGCTTCCTAGCATCAACCATCTAATATCTAAATTACCTCCCAAAAAGCGCATCAATTTTATCATTTCTTGTGGCATCTTCCAATGGATATTCTTTACGCATCGGGTGATAATCCATGTCGTCCATATTTAAAATTCGTTTCAAATTTGGATGTCCTTCAAAAATAATTCCATAAAAATCAAAAGACTCACGCTCCATCCAATTGGCTGCAGCATAGATACTTGTAATAGTTGGAACCGTTGGGTTACCTATCGGAACAAAAAGTTTAAGGATCAAACGAACATTATTTTCCAAACTGTGCAAATGATAAATTACACCCAACTCTTTACCAATAGCATCTGGAAAATGGATTCCTCCCAAATCAGTAAGGAACTGAAACTTGAAAGTGGGGTGCTGATACAAATAGCTAATTATACCTACTATGGATTCAGTATTGGTATGAATATTTAAAAGACCATAATTTTCAATTGGATCGGCAATATTTGCTTCACTAAATTTGGCAGTTAAATCAATAAGTATTTCTTCGTTTGTCATTGCCCCTAGCCCCCGATTGGGGAATTTTAACCCCCAAGCACCCAAAATAGGTATATATCGGCGAATATTTTAATTTTTTTAAATCATTTATTTACAAACCGTCCAGTTCCCCCATCGAGGGATGGGAGGCTTTATTCAATTCCATATGACTCCAACAGTGCTTGATATTCTGGTTGGTTTCTTCTTCTTAACGATTCATTTTTGGCTAATTCTTGTATTTGCATAAAGCCATCAATTATTTGCTCTGGGCGTGGCGGGCAACCTGGCACATATACATCTACAGGTATTACACGATCAATTCCCTGAAGTACTGAATAGGTATCAAAAATACCACCTGAACAAGCACAAGCTCCAACTGAGAGTACCCAACGTGGCTCAGCCATTTGCAAATAAACTTGCTTTAATATTGGCCCCATTTTTTTGGCAATTGTACCCATTACCATTAAAACATCGGCTTGGCGGGCGGAGAAGCTCATTCTCTCTGAACCAAATCGAGAAATATCGTAATGAGCTGCCGCTGTTGCCATAAACTCAATACCACAGCAAGAGGTGGCAAATGGCAATGGCCAAAGAGAATTGGCTCTAGCTAGGCCAACAATATCTTCTAATTTTCCTGCAAAAAAACCTTGCCCTTCAATGCCGGGTGGCGATGCAACTGTTTTTATTTTTTCTTCAACCATATTAGATGTTAGATATTAGATGTTAGATATTAGATATTAGATTTTTGCAAATTAATATCTCACTAAATCTTATAATATTTTGATAATTAATTACTTTCAGTTTTAAGTTAAATTTTTATTTTTCTAGAACGTCCTAACATCAAAAATCGAACATCTAGCAACGAAAACTATTTCTCCCATTTCAAAACCCCTTTTTTAATTACATAAATAAAGCCCAAAAGTAGCAATCCCATAAATATAATCATCTCAATAAAACCTGGCCAGCCTAAAGCTTTAAAGTTCACTGCCCATGGGTACATAAAAATGATTTCAACATCAAACAAAACAAATAATATTGCTACTAAAAAATATTTTACCGAAATGGGTGTGCGGGCATCACCAACGGCTGGAATGCCACATTCGAAAGTTTCGTCTTTCAGTTTGCTATGCCTACTCGGCCCCAAATTATGTGTTGCCAACATTGTAGCCACTATAAAACCAAGGGCAGCCAAAAGTTGAACAATAATTGGTAAATAGTCTGATGGTAAGCTGTTTGAATTCATCTATTTATTGATAAATTAATTGATTTTGAAATTAAAACTCTGGCATATTTTCGCCATACTATTTAAAAAGTAAAGTTAGTTACAAAAACTGAAAAATGAGATAATTACAGTCATGAATTTAACTTAATACACTCTTTTTTTGTTTGAATTTGAGTTTCAATCCTCTGGGAATGGGATATAAATAAAGCCTGCAAAGTCTTTATCCACTACAAAAAGGCAACAATATTCTTCTGGGTCTTTATAATTTTCTTGGAAGGATTCGATGGCATCGGTAGCAATAATTTCTCGTTGCACAAACTCCTCCATCATAGATGCATAATAATTGTATTGATTGTCGTTAATTTCGACCTGAGCAATTAATATGGAGCCAATCGGTAATATACTTTTTGAAACTGCAAAAACTGGGAAATCAGAAAAACCTCGTTTTTTTATTTGGTAGGATGCTTCTTTTAATTGATCACACACTTTGGCAAAATCCGATGATATTTCACCTAGATGCTTACCATTAAGCGTTGGCGAATTGGCTGCGTTGGAAAGGGATTCGGCTTCTTCGAGCATAAAAAATGTAAAATAGAGTAATATAAAATGTATAATTGGTTTTTACTTTAAAACCTAGCCGCCATTAATAGGCCTAAATCTTTGTATCTCATACCAAAAGCTTGGGCAATAGCCAAATTGCTGAGGCTTCCTTTATAAGCATAAACTCCTTTCATAAAATCTTTGTCAGCAAAAATCATTTCTTCAATGCCTCCCAAAGTGCCTGATTTTAGTAGAAATGGTGTAAAAATATTCGATAATGCAATGCTTGCGGTGGCGGCAACACGTGATGCAATATTTGGCACGCAGTAGTGAATTATACCCAAATGCTTGAATATGGGCTCTTTATGATTTGTCATTCGAGAAGTTTCAAAGCAACCACCTTGATCAATACAAACATCAATAACTATTGAGTTTTCTGCCATAAGTCCAATCATATCCTCTGTAACCACGCAAGGGCTTCGTTGGTCGTTGCCACGGAGAGCACCAATAACAACATCAGCATTTTTTATGGCTTCAGAAAGTGTATCTGAGTCAATAATTGAGGTATAAATGTTATGTCCAATTGCATATTTAAAACGCTGTAAACGATATACTTCTCTATCAAAAATTTTGATTTCAGCCCCTAAACCAATTGCTGCCCTGGCCGCATATTCAGCCACAGTTCCTGCCCCAATTATTACTACTTTAGTGGGCGGCACTCCCGTAATACCTCCTAAAATAATCCCCTTTCCGTCTTTTACACTACTCAAATATTCTGCGGCAATCAACATAACAGTGCTGCCGGCAATTTCACTCATTGCCCGGGTCACGGGTAGGCCGCCGTCTTTATCTTGTATAATTTCGAAACCAATTCCTGTGATTTTTAGCTCATTTAATTTGCGAAAATATTGTTCATTTCTACTAGGTAAATGTAAAGCTGAAATTACGGTGGACCCAGATTTTACAAGTTCAAATTCTGAGTTAATCATTGGCTCTATTTTCACTATCAGATCGGCCTGATAGGCTTCTTTTGCTGAATAAACAATTTGTGCACCTGCCTCAGAATAGGCATTGTCCGAAAAGTTGGCATTATTGCCAGCACCAGATTCAATTACAACTTCATGGCCGTTTCTGATAATTAAAGCAACAGAATCAGGTGTTAAGGCAATTCTATTTTCTTGTGATGAAACTTCTTTTGGCAAGCCTATAAACAAGCTTTTACTACTTTTGACCATAGTAGCCACTTTTTCTTGTGGGTAAAGACCAGTTTGCTCTAAAACTTCACGAAATCCGGATTTTTGTGCCATAAATGAATTTTAGATTTAGGATTTTAAATTTTAGGAACTTTTTAATTAATGATAGCTAATTTTATTTTTCTAGTACCATTATTCAAGACCTCCAAATTTACCATTAAATATTCATTAGGCCAAAGATTGGGAATCATTGATGGCCATTCGCATAGACAAAGATTACCCGAATCGAAATATTCTTCAACACCATAATCCAAAGCTTCAGTTTCAGATTTTAAGCGATAGAAATCAAAATGATATATTATAGTATTAACTATTGTAGCATATTCATTTACAAGAGAATAGGTAGGGCTTCCAATATTATTTTGAACACCTAATTGTTTGCAAATCTCTTTAATGAAGGTGGTTTTGCCAGCTGCCATTTGGCCCTCGAAAAGCCAAATATTTTGACTTTTACCAAACTCAATGATCTTGGCAACAATGTGCGGAAGCTCTAATAAACTGGTAATTTTTAATTCCAAAATTATAAATATAATTAATCGATTTCCACCATATCCTTTTCACCCACTTGCTGCCTCCACATGGCATAATATAGGCCCTTTTGTTCCAATAAATTGTAGTGACTACCTTGCTCGGTGATTTTGCCTTTTTCCAATACAAAAATAGTATCGGCATGCATAATTGTGCTCAAACGGTGCGCTATTAATATTGTAATGTGTGTATTGCCAACTGAAACCTCACGTATAGTTTCTGAGATTTCCTCCTCCGTCAACGAATCCAAAGAGGAGGTGGCTTCATCAAAAACCAATAGGTTTGGCTCCCTTAATAGTGCTCTAGCGATGGATAAACGCTGTTTTTCACCGCCTGAAACTTTCACCCCACCTTCTCCTAAAACGGTGTCAAGTCCTTTTTCGGCACGGTCTAAAATACTTTGGCAAGCGGCTTTTTTCAATACATCCAAGCATTGCTCATCGCTCGCTGTAGGGTTTACAAAAAGCAGATTTTCACGAATTGTACCTGAAAAAAGTTGTGTATCCTGCGTTACAAAGCCGATTCGTTCCCGCAATTGGTCGAAATCAATTTCTGAGCCATTATGGCCATTGTACAACACCTGACCTTCCTGCGGATTATAAAGGCCAACTAATAATTTTACCAAAGTTGACTTTCCTGAGCCTGATGGCCCTACAAATGCGATGGTTTCGCCTTTCTGAACTTTGAATGAAATCTTTTTCAGCGCATCTTTTGTAGCTGTTTGGTGTCGGAACTTAACGTCTTGAAATTCAAGCGAATCAATATTAATAATAGGGTAAGGATTTACTGGTTTTTTCTCAACTGGCAAATTAAAAATTGCTTCATAATTAGCTAATGAAACTTGCGCCTCTCGATACGAATTGATTACATTACCCATTTCTTGCAATGGCCCAAATATAAAAAACGAATAGATATTTAAGCTGAAAAACTGGCCGACGGTGATTTCTCCATAATAAATGAGCATTAGCATTATTAAAGTTAATGTAACCCTCAACAGATTCACGGTAGTACCTTGTACAAACATCATACTCCGTACATATTTTACTTTTTTGAGCTCAAGTCCTAATATTTTTTGGGTAGTATTATTCAAATGAATTACTTCTTGTTGTGCCAAACCAAGCGACTTTACTAGTTCAATATTTCTGAGAGATTCTGTGGTAGAACCGGCCAGAGCGGTTGATTCTTTTACGATTGAAGTCTGGATTTTTTTAACCCTTTTACTCAAAGCAGAACTAATAATTGCAATTAGTGGGCCGATGATTAAAAACAAAGGAACTATACTCCAATGTACTGTAAATGAATATATTATAACAAAAACTAATGACACCAAGCTTGAAAAAAATATGTTAATACCTGTTTGGATTAGCTTTTCAACATCAGTTCTAACTTTTTGTAATTTGCCTAAAGTTTCACCGGAGCGTTGGTCTTCAAAAGTTTCATAAGGAAGCTCCAGAGAATGTCTAATGCCTTCAGAATATATTTTAGCGCCTATTTTTTGAGTTACAGTACTTATATAATAATCTTGAAAATTTTTGGCTACTCTACTCACAAATGCAACGCCAATTGATGCACCCAATAAAGGAAGAATTGCTGAGATAAATTCACTGAAAGGTTGCTTTTGAAAGTTGAATTTCATAGCAACATTATCAATTATATGTCTGAAAATTAGCGGGTCAAGTAATGAAAATACTTGATTGATGACAGCTAGAAATAAAGCTAAAAAAACTGTAGATTGGTGAAGTTTTAAGTATTGTAAAAGAAGTTTCATTCGATAGTTTGGTGGGAAAATATATGATTTGAAAACCAGAAAAATAATAATTCAGTTCAAATTTGTTTATTAAAAATCTTGGTTTTAAATCAATTTTGGTTTAGTCGTAATTATACCTATGAAAATTGGGATAAAGTAAAAAATGGTCAATTCGCTAAATTTTTGGCTCCCAACCAGCTTGATATGTCCTTTGCCAATATTTCATAGCCAGTGGATCGTTCAAAATATGGCCATTATTAGCGTCTATTTTTAAGCTTCGGCCCGTTCGTTGGGCAATATTACCTAGCTGCACTAAAAGAGTACTTTGGTGGCCTCCCACTATGTCTGATGCTAGTTTTGTACCATTTTTAATGGCATCAAAAAAATTAAGAATATGCAATGCATCAAGCTGTTGGGATGGATCTGAGAGGTTTCTTGGATCAATTTCAAAATTGTTTTTCACTTCTTTTACCAAATTATTTTTTAAATCAAAAACCTTATATGAATTACCCGATTCTATTTGCATAGATCCATTTTCGCCATAAAAAATCACACCTACAGATTGGCCCTCATTGGAAACACTATTGCAACTCCGGCCTTCCCACGTGATTAACGATTTATTTGCGAATTCAATACTAATCATTTGTGTATCAGGTGTTTGCCAATCATCTTGGAACCTGTAACGGCCACCTGAAGAGTTCACTTTGGTTGGGTATTCAACTTGTAAGCCCCATCGGGCTAGGTCAACCATATGTGTCCCGTTATTCAATGCTTCACCTGTACCCCAATGCCAAAACCAGTGCCAATTGTAATGAATAAGATTGTCTTTATACGGCATCCGGGGGGCAGGACCTTGCCATAAATCGTAATTGAGCCAACTTGGTATGGCAGTATTTTTTCCTATTCCAATTGATTGACGATTATTGGTATACCAGGTTTTGGCATAATAAGTTTTTCCAATTATACCCCCATGTAATTCTGCAATAGCTTGTTGAATATTAGGCCATGATCGGCGTTGGTTGCCCATTTGCAATACCCTGTTGTGTTTTTTTGCCGATTTTACCAACATTTCTCCTTCATTGGGGTTGTGTGAGCAGGGTTTTTCTAAGTATACATGCTTACCCGCTGAACTTGCCAAAAGTGTAGCTGGTGCATGCCAGTGGTCAGGGGCGGTAACAATTAAAACATCTAAGTTTTTGTCTTCCAGAGCTTTACGAAAATCTGGCGTATTTATTGGGCGCTTAATTTGTACTTTTTCTATTTCATCAATACATTTTGCTGAAGCACGAGAGTCCACATCGCAAACATGTAATACCTCACAGTTTTTTTGACTGGCAAAGTTTTTTCCTACGGCAAGGCCACGGCTGTTAACACCCATGCAAGCCACAGTTATTTTCTCATTAGCTCCAGAAATTGCATTATAACTTTTGGCAGAAAATGTGGGTAAAATACCTCCAAATGATAGTACAAGACCTGCACCTGATGTTTTTGAAATGAATTTTCTTCTGTTAATTTTCATATTATTATTAAAAAAAAGATTTAGAACTTTCCATATATTAATCTCAATCAAAGTTGACTTTTGATATTTTGATTAATTTTTATGAGAAATATATCAATTTATTGGGCGAAATCCAAATTAATTTTTGCGAATAATTTATTATAGGGTATTAGAAGAAATATCCATATTAAAATCTTTTTCCAACCATCTCAGCAATCGAATTACCTATTGATAATGAGGAAGTTGCGGCAGGTGAGGGTGCATTGAGAATATTGATTGTCATTTTATCTTCTATGATTGAAAAGTCATCTAAAAGACCACCTGTGCGGTCACATGCTTGTGCACGCACGCCAGCGCCACCTTCAATTAAATCTGTTTCTTGAATTTCGGGAATCAGCTCCTGTAAAGCTTTTGTAAAGGCAGTTTTTGAAAAAGACCTATACATTTCGCCTAAACCTGTTTGCCAATATTTCAAGGCTACTTTTTGGAAGCCTGGCCAACTCAATGTTTCGTAAAGCTCTTTTAAATTGATGTCCATTTTTTTGTATCCTTCTCGCTGAAAGGCCAAAACAGCATTGGGGCCTGCTTCAATTCCTCCACGCATCATACGGGTAAAATGTACGCCCAAAAACGGGAAATTCGGGTCTGGAACAGGGTAAATCAGGTTTTTTACCAAATAATGCTTCTCAGGTTTTATTTTAAAATATTCGCCACGGAAAGGCACAATGCGTACATCAATCGGCTTTGCTTGGCTCATTTGAGCTACTTTATCAGAGTAGAGACCGGCGCAATTTACAACCAATTTAGCCTCGAAAACACCATTATCGGTGGTAACAATGTTTATTGAATTGCCTTTGGCTATCCCAATTACTTTTGTCGAATATTTTATTTGAACGCCTTGGCTCAGAAGCTTTTCGGCCATTTTTTGGCTTACTAATTTATAATCGACAATACCCGTTTGTGGCACCCACATGCCTTCCACACATTGAACGTATGGCTCATATTCTTTAACTTCCGAGGCTGAAATTTTACGGATTCCATCTAGTTTATTTTGCTGGCCACGCTCATAAAGGTTGTTCAGCAGCGGAATTTGCTCCGTTTTGGTAGCAACAACTACCTTGCCTGTTAATTCATAGGGAATATTCTCCTTTTCACAAAAATCAATTAGCATATGATAGCCATTGATGCAGTTGGTGGCTTTTAGCGAACCAGGTTTATAATAAAGGCCTGAGTGAATTACACCAGAGTTGTTACCAGTTTGGTGTTTAGCTACTTCGGCTTCTTTTTCTAGTAAAATTATGGATAAATCAGGGTTAGCTTCTTTGATTTTTAAGGCAGAAGCAAGGCCAACAATGCCTCCGCCGATGATTAGGATGTCTGAATTCATTTGAATTGTTTATTTTGTAAAGTTAAGTCTAGAACAATTTTTAAAAAAATTTTGCAAAGATTTCGGAGAAATATAAAATTGTTTAATCAAAAAAGGCACTCAAATTAGAGCGCCTTTTAAAAAATTTCCTTAGTTTTTTTCAGTACTTACATTTTTGCAACTATCTCCTCACTAATTCCCACACAACTAAAACCACCATCATGAAATAGATTCTGCATGGTCACTTTTTTGGTAAGGTCTGAGAATAAGGTGATTACGTAGTCGGCACATTCGTCTGCGGTAGCATTGCCGAGCGGTGCCATTTGGTTGGCATATTCATAAAAAGCATTGAAACCGCTGATGCCTGTACCAGCCGAAGTTTTGGTTGGGCTTTGCGAAACAGTGTTTACACGTACACCTTTTAGCTTGCCATATCTTGCGCCATAGCTTCGTGCAATACTTTCCAACATTGCTTTTGCTTGTGCCATATCTGTATAATCTGGGAATGAACGCTGGGCTGCAATATAAGAAAGTGCTACCACTGATCCGTTTGTTTCCAAAGCGTCCATTTTTTCAGCTACTTGTAACATTTTGTGCAAAGAAAGGGCCGACACATCCAAACTTTTCAAGAACCAATCGTAATTCATATCACCGTAAGGGCGATTTTTACGAATATTGGCCGACATACCTATTGAGTGAAGTACGAAGTCAATTTTACCTCCTAAATATTCTTGTGATTCGGTAAATAATTTCTCTAATTCAGCCACATCAGTAGCATCAGCACCGATGATTTTAGCATTGCAATCAGCAGCCAATTTATCAATTTCGCCCATTCGCATGGCTATAGGTGCGTTGGTAAGTGTAAAAGTAGCACCTTCTTGATGAGCCCTTTGCGCTATTTTCCAAGCGATTGATTGCTCATTTAACGCTCCTGAAATAATTCCTCTTTTTCCTTTGAGTAAGTTATATGACATATCCTGATTTTAGATTTTAGATTTTAGATTTTAGATTTGGGGAATTTCCACAAATACGCATTACATTTAAAATCTTACAAGTTTATACTTATTTTTGAGCCACAAAGTAACGGATTTTTACTAAATAAATCAATAAAACAATGGAAATAGACATAGTTGGGGCAACTGAAAGCGATTTGCCAAATATTCTAGAATTATATCGAAATGTATTAGATAATGGTAAACCAGTTTTAAGCCTAAATGATGCTCGTTTAATTTTAAAAAAAATGGATCAATACCCTGATTATCATTTATATATAGCAAAATTGAATGATGAAATTATAGGTAGTTTTGCTTTATTAATAATGGATAATATGGCGCATTTTGGTACACCTTCAGCCATAGTAGAAGATGTAGTGATGGCTGGTGAATATCAAAATATGGGCTTTGGAAAAAAAATGATGGAATTTGCCAAGCGGAAAGCAAAAGAAAAGGGGTGCTACAAAATGGTATTATCGTCAAATCAAAATAGGGAAAAAGCGCACCAGTTTTACGAAAAATTAGGCTTTGAAAAACATGGATTTAGTTTTAAAATAGATTTAAATAATTCATGAAAAATTTCTGCTTAAGAATCTTAAATTGATTTAAGAAATTTTCTAAAAAAGTAGAAAAGTATCATTATTTGAAACAAAAAAAGGCAAATTTTTATTTTCGATTTGTTTATATTTGAGGGTATTTTATATTATTAATTTCAAACTGTTATTCAACTTTTTCATGAGAAATATTATCCTTATTTTATTTTTTTTTAAGACTATATTTTTGAATAACATCAGTTTGGCTCAAACCCAAATTCGGGCAGGTGCTGCCAAAATAAATATAACACCTCCTATTGGCACCGTAATAAATGGCGACTTTTTGCCTCTTTATGCCCAAAACATCCATGATTCACTGTATGCTAAAGCTTTGGCTTTTGACAATGGGCAAAAACGCTTTGTATTTGTAGTTGTTGATAATATGACACTTGATGGCGATATAATTAATGACACTAAGACTATGATTAAGAGTAAATTAGGTCTTTCTCCAAGCCAAATTATGATTTCCGCCACACATGCACATTCATGTGGTTCAGTAAAAGGTTTCAGTGTTGTACCAACCGATTTGCCTTATAGACTTGCTATGCCAAAGAAAATATTTGAAGCCGTAAAGCAAGCTTTACAAAATTTACAGCCGGCCAAAATAGCTTGGGGCAGTTTTAATTTGGCTAAATTTACTTCTTGCCGCCGATGGTATATGAAGCCCGGGTTTAAAATTGAAAATCCTTTTGGAGAAAAAGAGAATGTTTGGATGAATCCTGCTCCGGGGAGCGAGTTTTTAGATAAGCCAGTGAGCCCAACAGACCCAGAAGTGAGTTTTTTGGCTGTGAAATCTATGAAGGATGAATGGATAAGTATAATGGCTAATTACTCCATTCACTATGCTGCTGATGTACCCGAGAATACAATTTCAGCTGATTATTTTGGTGAGGTAGGCAAGCAATTATCAGAAAAATTAGGGGCGGGCCACAAATTTGTGGGAATTATGAGCAATGGAACAAGTGGTGATGTAAATACAACTGATTTCAGACTAGAAAGAAATTACCCAAAAGAACCGCTTGGAAAGTCTAAATTAATCGCAAATGAAGTTACAGATTTGATCGTAAGCAATTTGAAGTCAATTACTTATACTAATAAACCAATTTTTAATTTTAGTTATAAAGATCTACCTTTGACAAGTCGATTGCCAAGTGAAGATTTATTGGAAAAATCAAAGAAAAAAGTCTCGAATTTGAATTATGCAAGCTTAAATTCAATAGATAAAGCTTCACCATCAATTTCAAATATGTACGCCATAGAAATTGTGGCAGTGGCTGCATACCAGCCTAAATATGTATTAGCACCCATTCAAGCGGTGCGGTTGGGTGAAGGCACAATTGGCACATTACCAGCTGAAATTTTTGCCGAAACAGGACTAAAATTGAAAAAAGAAGCTAAAACAAACCATTATTTTACGATTTGCCTGGCCAATGATCAAATAGGTTATGTACCTCCAGCTGAGCAAATGAAACTGGGAGGTTATGAAACGTGGCTTTGTACTGGCAGCCATATGGAGGCCGATTCAGAAGAAAAATTGAGGCTGGCATTGACAAGTATGATAAAGGCGCTTAGATAATTAATATTTAAAAATGGATTTAAACGATACTTAGAAATATTGGAATTATTATTAAATTAACATAATCTTTTTTTGGCAAATATTCAAAAACCCCAAACCAAATAACATGAACAATAGACGATCTTTTTTGCAAAATACAAGCTTAACTGGTATTGGTTTAGCTGTATTGAATTCACTAAATGGCTTTGCAAGCCAATTGGGTAATAAAAATCAAACTGAAAATAGAACCAAACAGCCCCATTTTAATATGAGCGGGTTTGCAGCTCCAAAATTAGAAACTGTTCGAATCGGATATATTGGTTTAGGCAATAGAGGCTCAGGTGCAATAAAAAGAATCAAACACATTGACGGTGTGGAAGTTAAAGCCCTTTGTGATGTTCGTCCTGAAAAGGCAAATGCAGCCAAAAAAACTTTCGAAGGCAGCAAACACAATCCAGAAATATATACTGATAAGTCCGAAAATTGGAAAAAAATGTGCGATCGGCCAGATATTGACCTGATTTATATAGCCACTCCATGGGCTTTGCATGCGCCTATGGCTGTTTATGCTATGAACCAAGGCAAGCATGTATGTGTGGAAGTACCAGCAGCCAAAACTATAGAGGAATGCTGGCAAATGGTTGAAACTTCTGAGCGAACCAAAAAACATTGTGTAATTCTTGAAAATACCTGTTATGATTTTTTTGAGTTGATGACCCTCAATATGGTTCGCCAAGGTGCTTTTGGTGAGATTGTGCATGGCGAAGGGGCTTATATTCATACACTTATAGATCAAAATTTTCAAAAGGATTCCTATTATAATATGTGGCGATTGAAAGAAAATATGCGAAATGGAAACCTCTACCCAACGCATGGCCTTGGACCAGTCGCACAAGCTATGAATATAAATCGGGGTGATAAAATGGACTATTTGGTGGCAATGTCATCGGCTGATTTTCAAATGGGGAAAATGGCCAACGAGATGGCCAGCAAGGATGATTTTTATAAACCTTTTGCCAATAAAAAATTTCGTGGCAATATGAATACCACCACCATTCGCACAAATTTGGGCAAAACTATTATGCTTCAACACGATGTGAGCACGGTAAATGTGTATTCACGCATCCATAAATTAAGTGGCACAAAAGCAATTTGCTTAAAGTATCCCAATGATGGCCGTATTGCATTTAACCATGAGGGTTGGATTTCAGCTGAAGAAATGAAAAAATTGACTGAACAATATGAGCCACCAATTGTAAAAAAAGTTGGTGAGTTGGCTAAAGGCATTGGTGGCCATGGTGGCATGGACTTTATGATGGACTGGAGGCTGATTGATTGTTTAAGAAACGGTTTGGCATTAGATATGGACGTATATGATGCAGCGGCTTGGAGTGCAGTTGCTCCTTTAAGCGAGTGGTCAGTGGCCAATCGATCCAACTCAATCAATTTTCCTGATTTCACACAAGGCTCATGGAAGCAAAATCAGCCGATAGATACTTCGCTTAATACAGGTGGAACTACGAAGATTTTGATTTAGGATTGTTTTTGCTTGATTTTCCTTCATTACAAAACCTAATGCTTAATCTTTGTTTATTGATGTTTTGAAACAATAATTGATCAAAAATTTTTGTTGAAATTAAAAACGAATAGCTCCCAAAGCAAGTTTTCTCTTTCGTAAAAATTGGTGGTTTTAAAAGGATATTTTTCAAGTTGATTGCTATTTTCTGTCAATTTTATATTAGCAACAATTGCTTTTTTCATTTTTATAGAAAGCTCATTATTAGGGTTATAGGGCATTCCTGAGCCTAAGTTTTCAGGGTATGTTTCAGCCTGATTCAAATATTTTATAGCCTCTTTTTTCTTTTTCTTTTTTACCTGCTCTATTGCCTCCAAAATATTGAATTCCCGAAACATTCCTCTGGTTTGGCTTGCACCTTCATTGGGCAATATATTGAGCTTGGTCATATAGCTAATAGATTTACTAAACTGCTGATTATAAGCTAATAACTTCCCATAAATTTGACCTAATAGAAAATTGTCGTCTTTAATTTTGATTGATTTTTCAACAATAGTTAAAGCTTCAGAATAAGCTTCATTTTCTTCGAAATAGTCAGATAAACCTTTGATTGCTCGCCAATTAAAAGGGTCTAAATCATATGCTTTTCGTAAACTTTGTTCTCTTATTATTTTCGAATCTTTAAATAACTCAGCTTTTGCCAATAGAAAGGTGATATTTTCAAAGTTTTCGCAGGATTCGAATAGTTTTCTAGCTTCTGCTATTTTATTATTTTTCCAAAATAAAAGACCTAAATAATAACTATTTTTTACATTAGTTTGCTGTTTTTCAGCCCATTGCAATATTTCAATATCTTCGTTTTTATAAGGGAAAACAAATTCAATTGGTGCTTCGATGGCCTTTTCTAGTTCACTAGCAAAAGGTAGTTTGAGGTCGTTTTTCAAAAAGGCTTTCCAATAATTTACCATGGCAAAATCAGGCGAAAGGTCTAATATTTTTAAGGCATCAGCTTTTTGATCAATTTCATTGTACCAATTGGCAATTTCCAAGTAAGTATAATAAGGTAACTCACTATTAATCAATTTATTGAAACTATTTTTATCGCTATCTAGTAAATATTTTTCGGCTCTTGCAAAATGGTTCAAAGGGTTTTTTCCCAAGAGTTCGGTAATATTTTTCTCCGTATTTTTCTCTAAATTTCTATAGATTACCAATAGTAAATTTTGATTATCATTGTTTTGAGGGAATTCCACCAAGCATTTTTCTGCAAATTCTTTTGCTTTTAGCCAATCTTTATTTTTCGAATAGTTTATGGCCAAATGTAATAAAGCACCCGAACGATAAGTTGGAGAAAGTGCTGCAACACTAAAGCCATCCACAGCATCAATATCTTTTTGTAATTTCGTATTTACCAAACCCCATAAATAATTGGCTTGCCCATCGTAGGTGTTCACGGCCAAGGCTTTACGCAAATTGGTAAAAGCTATTTCATAATCCCCTTCTCGATAATTTATTTGTGCCAACTCGGCCAATGCGGGCAAATTATGCTTATTTTTAGCCAATGTTTTTTCAAAATATTCTTTTGCTCTAATATAATTTCGTTGGCTGGCCAAGCTTTTCCCCATTAAAAATAACCCATATTCCGACTGCCAATCGAAGTTTTCATTCGCTGTATTTGGCCTTTGCAAAGGTTGATTCTCTTTATCATCGTACATTTTTATTTTTCCTAAAAAAACTGAAATGCCTTCCTTTTTCACAAAATCAAATTCAACTTTCTCCAGTGGCTTTAACTTTAGTAATTCACTAAAAATTAATTTGTTACCTTCATAAACTTTCAAATATTCGTTTATATTTTGTAAAGAACAAAAGAGTAATTTATCTTTTGTAAAGTTAATTGCACCTGAGGCATTGGCATTGGTTGCACCTTTTATTCCATTGATTGGGAACCAGAGCTCGTCCCAAGTATCGGAGGCGTAAGGCATAAAAGAAACAAATTTGAAAGGGCTGTTTACACTCTCGGAAGCTGCTTGGCTAAAAAGCCTACCCGACTGTAATTCAACATATTGGCCATCAGTATCTGTCAATAAATTTTCCCAAATCATTCCTTCTCGAGAAAGGCCCCAGACCCAAATTTTTTTGCCCAATTTATCTGAATAATTGGAATAATGGCCAAAACCCATTTCATCATCATGCCAATAACCGCCAAAAAAATCAGACTTCTTGCCCATCACATGGTAGGATTTATAACTTCCAAAATTATTTTTTTCATAAAAATTGAGCTCATGATTAGCACTATCTTTTTTCCATGGGCCTACCTCGCCTCCATGGCCAATATAATTGCTGCCTGGGTAGGTAAACTCTAGATTACCAGCAGCTTTAAAGCCGGCGTTCATCCAATGATAATATGATTGCTCAATTGGGCTGGCATTATACCAATTTAATTTTGTGGTAAAATAGGCTTTGTCTTTTTCCAAATTCACTTCCACCGTCCAGCGAGTACCAGATGTCCAATCTGTAGCCGACAAAAAACAAGAAGCGGAACCATCAGCATTTTTTCTGGTAAAATAATCGACTGGGGTGGCAGTAGTTGGTGCATGACCGATATCACCAAAGTTAATTTCAACCCTGCCCGAAGTCCAAGCGCCTCGCATGGCCACATCCCGAAACTTGACTACATGGTTATAATATATGAAAGGGAAATTTTTCGACTTTTCATATGCACCCCAAATTTTACCGCCTATTTCGGGCAAAATGGTCAGTGTTATAAAGTCGTTTTCCAAAATTATCGTTTTCCATTCTTTTTGAATTGCCTTATCGGTAAAGCCATCAAACCGGAAATATGGGTAAATTCTTCCCATATTGGGAATAGGGTTTGGGTCCGAAAAAGGGTAAGTTTTGAAGGTAGTATTTGCTTCAATAAGCACAGCATTTTGCGAATAAATTTTGATATAACTAATTAAAATACAGCTTATTATAAAGTATTTTTTCATTGCTAGATTGTAAAATAATTTAAATAAAAAATATAAAAACACTATTGATAAACCTCAATAAATAACTTGCAATATACAAACCTGTAAAATATTGAAAATAAGTTATTTAAACTTTATTTAACCACACTGTATTCGCCATAAAGTGGGTAATGGTCAGAATTCTCCACCTCAAAAAGCGTTTCAAATGAATTGACTATTAGGCCTTTACCATAAAACTGGTTGTCAATTCTTACAAAGCGTGGACTTCTATTGAGCGTAAAACCAAAGCCATAGCCAGCCATTTCAAACGAATTTTGTAAATATTTTGCTACTTTACCATAAGCAAAGCCGTAGGGCACTTCGTTAAAATCTCCAGCCAATATCACTGGATAGGGGCTTTCTTTTATCCATTTTTCTAAAATTTCTACTTGTGAAAGCCTACCAATAAAGCCAAATTTTAGATTGGCAAGTAAGTTTCTTCCCTCTTTTTTTACTAAATCATAATCTTTTTTCAACACTTTATTTACCCTTGCTCCAGTACTTTGAAGCTGTGTATTGATGATTCGAAAAGTATCTTTTTTAAATATTAAATCGGCAACCAAAATACCGTTTCCTTGTGTCGAAAACATCTTTTGCTTGCGATAAATTAATGGATATTTTGAAAAAATAATTAGCCCTATCATACCTTGGTTGGGCATGTTCAACTCTTTAGGTTTTGCAGACACAAAATAAGGAGTGCCTTTTTTTGATATTCGTTTTAATGAACCTGTTATTGGAGTTTCGTCCCAATTATAAAAATCTTGAAAGCACTTAATATCTGCATCAAAATCTGAGGCAAAATGTATGGCCTTTATTGTTTTCGCTTGGTCTTTATTTTTATAATATTCATTACTATAAAAGCCTGATACATTGTAACTTAATAGGCTAAAATCGTACTTCATACCAATTGGTTGAGGTTTATGAAATTGAACTGTTCTTTTCAAAAAAGGAAAGCCAAGCAACAAAACCGCTAATGGATAAAAGGCTTTTAATTTACTATTGAAAAGCCAAATTATAGTTAAAAAAAGGCATAAAAAAAGACAAATTTGAATTGATAAAAGCACAAACCCAATCGACCAATGTTTAGGCAATAAAAAATAACCAATTGTATAAGCGAACAAAGTACTTATGCAAATAATGTGAGTTAAATACCAAAACAATTTTTTTATCATCAGTTTACTTTTAGGGTCGAAGGTTTAGTAAAATTAGTTTTTTTGTACTCCTTAAAATCAGTTTTTTAATTTTAATTTCTTCCGAATTTGATTATTATTTGCCTCAAGAACTTAATTTTATAAGAAATGCCTTCCGATTCACAGAATTTTATTAGATTTATTATTCAAAAGAAACATTATTAGCCCATAATTACATTTCAAATCCCAAATTAATGCAAGAAACGTTATTTTTAACAGAAAAAACAAAGAATTTATTACCAAAAATAAAAGAATTTTTAGTCAATGAAATTTACCCACTGGAAACTGCCGAAAACATGACTGGTTTGTTTTCAAAAGTGGCTATCATATTAGATCAAAAACGAGAATTGGTGAAAAAAGCTGGCTTGTGGGGTCTCCAACACACAGTAGAGGAGGGAGGGCATGGTTTAAGCCTTTGTGAGTTTGGGCAGGTTTCGGAAGTATTGGCCTCCACGCCATTTGGGCATTATACCTTCAACTGCCAAGCACCTGATATTGGCAATATGGAATTGATAGGCAAATACGCTTCCCAAGCCATAAAAGATAAATATTTGCATCCCCTGATTAAAGGAGAAATACGTTCATGCTTTTCGATGACTGAGCCCGATTATGCAGGTTCAAATCCAGTGCATATGGGTACAACAGCCGTAAAAGATGGCGACGATTACATTATAAACGGCAGAAAATGGTTCACTTCATCAGCTGATGGAGCCGCTTTTGCTGTAGTGATGGCAGTTACAAACCCTGATGCCAGCCCACATAAACGAGCAAGTCAAATAATAGTGCCAACGGATACGCCAGGCTTTAAATTAGTACGAAATATATCGATTATGGGCGATGCCTCGGATGGATGGAGTAGTCATGCCGAGGTGGTTTATGAAAACTGTCGAGTGCCGCAAACCAACCTTATCGGGCAAGAAGGAGCCGGTTTCATATTGGCACAGGAGCGCCTTGGCCCTGGTCGTATTCACCACTGTATGCGATGGATAGGTACTTCTGAGCGCTGTTTCGATATGATGTGCCGTCGTGCTGCAACTCGTGACATGGGCGATGGTGTGATGTTAGGAGAAAAGCAAGCAGTACAGTTTTGGATTGCCGAAAGCCGAGCCAATATAGACGCTGCCAGATTGATGGTGCTTCGTACGGCCGATAATATAGATAAATTTGGTGCTGCGGCTGTTCGCAATCAAATATCTGAAATTAAGTTTTTTGTGGCCAATGTAATGCTTACAGTAATAGACCATGCCATACAAATACATGGTGCTTACGGCATTACCGATGACCTTTTATTGAGCTTTTGGTACCGCCACGAGCGTGGCGCCCGCATTTACGATGGTGCGGATGAGGTACACAAAAGTTCTTTGGCTAAATCTATTTTGGCAGGGTATGGAATGGAGAAAAGGAGGTAGATTTTATTGATGGAATGTTAAATTGGTGAATTATTTTACTGAGTTATGTTCTAAAAATAACAACAAATAATTTGAAATATTGGTAATTTATTTATTTTAAACAATGTTGCAATGTCCTGAACCTCAATTTTGTTTTTAGGAACATGCCTCAAATGGTGTTTCTACATGATAGTCATACATTTTATCCTCAGGCGGCAAAAAGCTATTATAGCCTTGCTTGGTACCGAATGTATCGCTGTTATTTGGTAAATCCAATGTTAGTTAAATCAATTACTGAAAATCGCAATAATAAATGTTTACTATATGGAGAAATTTTACCTATTTCTCGGATCAATTTGAAAGCAGAAAGAACGGTGGTTTATGATAACAATTTGAATTGTTTATACTTTTTGCAGATAATATGGTATCGGTTACTACTTTTGGGCGAGGAGTTCATTATACAGAATTAAATCAACCTCGCTTTACAAATATTACAGATTTTACGGTTTTAGGTAAAGGGTTGGGGCATTAAGAGGCTAGTAACTCAATCAATCTTTCAATAATTTTGCCAAAAGGCTAGGTATTTTTGGATTTAGGAGGCACTGTAAAGTTAACTCCTGGTTTCAAAAGTAAACAGCAATACAATTTTAAAAGCTTATATAGGTGGCTATGGAGGGGTGAGGTAATCTATACAAATTTTAAATAATACTATCAATGAAAAAGCAACTCCAACAGCTACAATAAGGGTACGCCCAAAAGTATGGTTATTTTACTATTACAAAATTAAAAAGAGTGGGGGATGAGTATAGAATAATTGAGGGCACTTTTAATACAACTGTTTTTGGAGGCGAGACAGGTAACGACAAAAATGTATCTGACCATAAAATCTCAAGCAAATTTAGGCTGAAGCATGAGTTTGGGAGTATGAAGTTTTAGAAGTATTCGTAGCTATATTTTACTGTTTGGCGGGCAACATATTTCTGATGGCCGAAATTTTCCAGGTTTTGCTATTTTTAACCAACATAAAACTGCTCCACATTTTCCTTATGCTGCCGTCATTGTTTACTATTTCATAACGGGCATCGGCTATTGCGGCTTTTTTATTTAAATATTTTACTTTTTCAACCGTAAGCGTTCGTTTTCCGCCATTGCTAGCACTACTTTGCATCATACCTTTAGTTGCTTCTTTGATGCCATAACGCCACTCACCATTTGAAACCAACTGGTCGATATTATCCGTCAAAATACTTTTTAACAATACCGTATCCCGTTTTTCTCTTGCCAAACTATAATTGTCAATCAAAGCATAAATAGCTTTTTCTTCTGTGGTATTGGCCATTTTTTGAGCCTTAATATTGATAGAAAAAACAATAGAAAACAAATAAAATAGCAGTAATTTTTTCATAGAAAATTCAATTTATATTTCAATTTTAGACCCAATCTTTCATCTCGTTTTTCGAGTCAAAAAGCAATGTTTTTCACTATTAGGTATTTCTGTAATTCACTAAAGGTTGTTTGTTCTGTCGAGCAATGTTGCATCTTAATTAATGTTGCAGTACAGTTGCTTCTTTTTTTAAATTCTTTTTGCCTAAATTTATTTTTTACAAATATAAAGAAAACCTTTAAAACATGCATTGGAATCAGGTTATTGACCCCCTTAACAACATTGGCTTATCGGCAATGTTGGCCTTACTGCCCATTTTATTTATCTTTTGGGCACTGATAATCAAAAAAATGAAGGGTTATCAGTCAAGTTTAATAGCGACTACTTTAGCCGTCATTATTGCCATTTCCGCCTATGGCATGCCTATAAAGTTGGCATTACTTTCTACATTGAATGGAGTTTTGTATGGCTTATTCCCCATTTGTTGGATCGTAATCACTGCTGTGTTTCTTTTTAATTTAACCATAAAAAGCGGTCAATTTGAAATCATAAAAAATTATATGGCCTCCATCACATCCGATAGGCGGTTGCAGGCTATTTTAATTGCCTTTTCATTTGGCTCTTTTTTGGAGGGCACCGCTGGCTTTGGCGCACCCGTAGCCATTACCGCTGCCATGTTGGTAGGGCTTGGTTTCAATCCGCTTTATGCAGCTGGCATTTGTCTCATTGCCAATACCGCACCAGTAGCTTTCGGTGCAATAGGCACCCCAATCACCGTAGCTTCACAGGTTACATCTATTCCCGAGCTGGCAATTTCACAAATGGTGGGTCGCACGCTTCCTATTTTATCAGTAATTCTGCCTTTTTATTTGGTAGTAATAATGGCTGGTTATAATAAAACCCGTGAAGTTTTACCAGCAATTTTGGTTTCGGGAGTATCCTTTGCCTTTTTGCAATGGTTTACCTCTAATTATATTGGTCCAGCCCTTCCCGATGTAATTGCTGGAATTGGCTCCATTGTGAGCATGATTGTACTTTTGAAATACTGGAAACCAAAAACTATTTGGCGCTTTCAAAATGAACCTGAGCCAACCATCAATACCGATATCAACTATTCGGCTGCCGAAATTATTCGGGCCTGGTCGCCTTTTATTATTCTCACAATAGTGATTATTGCTTGGGGCATAAAGCCAATTAAGGAAGTTTTTAATGCGCTTGCCGCCACTCAGTTTGAGTTTCCGGGGCTGCATAATTCAATTATTGATCATAATGGAAAGCCAATTGCCCATATTTTCAAATTCAATTACCTTTCCGCTTCGGGCACTGCAATACTGGTTACCGCACTGATTACCATTCCAATTATTGGCCTAAAATTTGGAGAAGCGTGGAAAATATTTTTAGTAACCTTGGTTCAACTCAAATTTCCAATTATTACCATTTCCACCATTTTGGGTTTTGCTTATATTGTAAACGACTCAGGCATAACCATTTCCATGGCAGCTGCCTTGGCAACCACTGGTTTAGTATTCCCATTTTTTTCGCCCATGCTTGGTTGGTTGGGCGTATTTATCACGGGTTCCGATACGTCGGCCAATGCTTTGTTTGGCAAACTTCAGGCATCAACAGCAACTTCAATTGGGGTAGACCCTGTAATTACTGTTGCGGCCAATGTGTCGGGTGGGGTAGTGGGCAAAATGATTTCGCCTCAGTCAATAGCAGTAGCCGCTGCAGCTGGTAATTTGGTGGGTAGGGAGTCAGATTTGTTTAGGTTCACCGTAAAACACAGCTTCATTATGCTGCTTTTCGTCTGCCTTATTGTGATTGCCCAGGCCTACCTTTTCACATGGATTATTCCAAAATATCAAATGATTGTATCAAGTTCGGCAACAATAATTCCTGATTTTATTATAGGTTATTATTATATTTTGGTTTTGGTGCTCACTTTATTGGGCTTATACATAGGTTTAAAGCTTAGCAATAAAAAACATTGATTTTGAATGATTTGGAACAAAATTTGGTTTCTTTTTAATAATTATAAGTTTTAATGAAGGTTTTTATATAATACACTATCAGCATAATTTTTTTTCTTTCCATTTGCCAATTATACCAAATTCAAATCTTATTGGGTGTTACTCCAAACTTAAATGAAAAGGCTTTTATAAAATGACTAACTGATTCATAGCCAATTAATTGACTTATTTCTGATACGTTTTGTTGGGTATTTTTTAGAAGAAAGTGAGCATGGTTTAATCGCTTTTCTTTGATCCAAGCGGCTGGAGTAGTTTTATATTCCTCTTCAAAATCCCGCTTAAAAGCTGATAAACTTCTACCTGAAAGTTTGGATAATTCAGCCAAAGTAAGCGGCTTCAAAAAGTATTTATTCATCACAAAATCAAGCTCCATTTTCTGGCCTTGAAATATTCTAAAAAGAATAGATCGTAACTCTTTAGTATGGTCAATTTCTAACAAATGGAGAATTAATTCTTGAAATTTAATTTTTAAAAACTGATTTTGATAAGCCGATTCGTTTTGAAAATAAGGGAAAAGGCTTTTAGCAAAAGTAAGAAAATTGGGGGTGGCATTTAAGATTAATATAGGGCTAATCGTATCATTGTCAGACTGAAATAAGTCTTTATTTTGATTAACGAACTCTTTCAAAAGCTTTTCGTTGAAAAAGAACACTAGACTTTTATATTCCTTATCAATACTCTCACTCATCAAATAATATCCCCGCTGTACAAAAAGTACATTGCCTTTTTTTACAATTACTTCTTGGCTCGGGTTACTAAATTTTTTCTCGCCTTCCATTACAAATATAACGGCATATTCTTCAAAAAAGACCTCGGTTTTTGCAGGATACACATCACTTCTATAGGCTACAAAAGTCATATCCTGAATTTTTAGGGATTCGAATTGGTGGTCAGTTATGGAAGAGGGTATGCGGAGCATTTTTAAATTTTAAATTTTATTAATTTGGAAATTTGAATTGGCAAATTAATTTTCAAATTAGCTAATTCCTACATTTTCAAATTGACCTACTCCATCACAATCTTAAAATCACGATCAATTTTGCTAAGTTTCTCGAAAATAAAATCAAAATACTTGGCCTCGTCAGCCTCGCTTGTAATTAAAGATTTTATTCTGCCAATCTCTTCATTTTGATTGCTGAATACTTTTACAATTACATTTTTGTTTATTTTTACGTCAAAAATCACATAGACATTGAGCATATTATGGCGACCTCCTTTTTTACTATCAAGCTTTGTTTTGCCCTATGTAAGGCCATGATTTTTAAGGTTTTCGCTGAGCTCATTATTTATTTTAGCTAATTTTTCTATACCTGATTTTAAACCTGAAACTACCTTGGCAGCCGATTGGCCAACATTTTTACTGGCATTGGCGGGTTTTTCATTGCCTGAGTCGGTACGGAAACTATTAATTGCGATTTGAGAGATTAATACTAAAAGTATATTTTTCATATTAATCTTTTTTATCAAATATCCGAACAATTAATTTAATGTTCAAACAGTATTTCCTAAATTTAGTTGTAACCTCTAAATTCTCTAGGTGGTACCCCCGCTAACTTCTTAAAATATTTCGAAAAATAGGACTGATCTGCAAAGTTAAGTTGGTAGGCGATTTCTGAAATTGTAAGTGTGGTATTAGTAAGCATCCTTTTGATTTCTAGCAACATACGGTCGGTTACAAGGTTGTTACTGGTGCGGCCCGTAACAGCTTTTACTGTTTCGGAAAGGTGGTTTTGACTGATGCCTAATTGGCTTGCATACTGGCTAATGCTCCAATTACTTTGGCAATTTTGCTCAATCAATTGCTTGAATCGCTTCACTAAAATTTTGCTTTTATTTTGGCTTTCTGCCGCTTCTTGAATTGGGTAAATGCGTTTACAAAAAATCAAGAGTAAATCTAAATAGGCCCGAATTACTTCGTCTGATTCTGGTAAATTTTGGTCGCTTTCAACGATTGATTTTTGAAAATATTGGCCGATAAGCTCAATATCGGCACTTTCTCTTAAATAAATGGGTGGCGAATGGGCTGTTAGATTGTAAAAAAAAGGCAGTTCAAAAAGCTTAAATGGATCCGTTTTGTTGAAATGATAAAAGGCTGATGAAAACAGAAAAATAAAACCTTGCACATCGTCAGACAAGCTTAAATCATGTATTTGACCAGGTGATAAAAAGAATACGGAATTGGGTTTTATTTCAAAATCAAGTCCATCAATCGAATGATTGCCAGTGCCTTGGGTGATAAAAAGAAGCTCATAAAAATCGTGGTGCCGGTGTGGGTACACCACAGGATAATTGCGATTTACCTCAAAAGTTTTCACCTCATAAGCACCAATGCTTTTTGTGTTTTTAACAAAAGAATCGATGCTGTAAACGGGTATTTCTTTGGCTATTGCTTTTTTCATCTTTTTGAAAATCAACCCCTTCCGTCAGCCGACTAGGTCCGGCTGCCACCATCCCAAAGGGGAGGATTTTGACCATCTTAAACAAGTGGTGCACAAATAATTGGGTTTTAAATCTTGGTTTTATTATTTGGGTTTTTACAAAATATCAGATATTTATTTAATTTAAAATCAACATGTTAAAAGAATATTCATTTAAAATGAAATATTTAGCCATTAAAATTACCTAAATTATTTTGATTTTTACAAAGGGATTGTGTAGATATTTTTGGAAATTTGTATGGGTAAATCCCACAGCCCCCAGAAGGGGTTTTAAATCAAAAATATAAAATCAAATTATGGCAAATTATTTTAATACATTATCACTTCGTGAGCAGTTAAATCAGTTGGGCGTTTGTGAATTTTTGGACGGATCGGCTTTCACAGATGGCGTAGAGGCACTAAAAGGCAAGAAAATTGTGGTGTTGGGCTGTGGTGCTCAGGGCTTAAACCAAGGTTTGAACTTGCGTGATTCTGGCCTTGATGTAAGCTATGCTTTGCGCCAAGAAGCGATTGACAGCAAACGTGAAAGCTGGAAAAAGGCAACTGAAAACAATTTCACAGTAGGTACTTTTGAGTCGCTAATTCCTACTGCTGATATTGTGGTGAACCTAACGCCTGATAAACAACATACGGGAGTTGTGAACGCTGTAATGCCTTTGATGAAACACGGTTCTACACTTTTGTATTCGCATGGCTTCAACATTGTAGAGGAAGGCATGCAAATACGTAAGGATATAACTGTAATAATGGTGGCGCCAAAATGCCCAGGAACTGAAGTGCGTGCGGAATTTGTTCGTGGTTTTGGCGTGCCAACTTTGATAGCTGTTCACCCATAAAACGACCCTGAAGAAAAGGGATGGGAGCAGGCAAAAGCTTATTGTGCAGGTACAGGTGGCCATCGTGCGGGCGTGTTGAAAAGCTCGTTTGTGGCCGAAGTAAAGTCGGACTTAATGGGCGAACAAACCATTCTATGTGGCTTGTTGCAAACGGGTTCGATACTCTGTTTTGATAAAATGATTGAAAAAGGAATTGATGCTGGATATGCCTCAAAACTAGTGCAATATGGTTGGGAAACCATCACCGAAGCCTTGAAACAAGGTGGAATTACGGCCATGATGGATCGTTTGAGCAATCCTGGAAAAATATTGGCTTATGATATTTCGGAAGTGTTGAAAGATATTATGCGTCCGCTTTTTGAAAAGCATCAAGACGATATTATGAGTGGTCATTTTTCGGCAACCATGATGGCCGACTGGGCAGCTGACGATAAAAATTTATTAACTTGGCGTGCTGCCACTGGCGAAACGGCTTTTGAAAAAACACCAGCTGGTGATGTAAAAATAACGGAACAAGAGTATTTTGATAATGGCCTTCTGATGGTGGCAATGGTACGTGCGGGTGTTGAATTGGCTTTTGAAACGATGGTGGAATCAGGTATTGTAGAGGAATCAGCTTATTATGAGTCACTTCACGAAACGCCATTAATTGCCAATACCATTGCTCGCCGCAAATTATTTGAAATGAATAGAGTAATTTCTGATACAGCTGAGTACGGTTGCTACCTTTTCGACCATGCTTGTAAGCCTCTTTTGGCAGATTTTATGAGCACAGTTGAAACCAATATTATGGGTAAAAATTACAATGAAGGCCGTGACAATGGCGTAGATAACCGTGATTTAATTGCTGTAAATGAGGCGATTAGAACACATCCAATTGAAATAGTTGGTGCTGAGCTTCGAGGTGCAATGACGGCGATGAAAGCGATTGCAGTGGGAGCTTAAAAATTAGATGTTTGATGTTAGTAAAAAAATACCTCTGGAGTTATTTGGAGGTATTTTTTTGGGCGTAAAAAAAATCAATAATATTATAGTTTTCTAGCGCATCTGATAAATACGAACAATTTCTTTCATTTCAGTTAATGTTCTGCTAGGCTTTTCATAACCTGATGGAATAGGCATTTTTGAATAGGTTTGAAAATACAAAACGCATGCATCTCTCCAATTTAATGCTTCTTGACGCTGTCTTGCAAGCCTTCCATTTACATCTTCAAAAATTTGTTGGTCAATATTAGTTTTAACTTTTGACCAATCAGATTGCATTTTTTCTACTTTTTTTACCCCATTATAATATTTGAAAAAAAGGTCTTCCCACAAGGTTTTGTTATTGCTAAGTGTTTGATTCCAATCTATGTGATGAAACCAAAGTAGGTAATTTAAATCACAATTTTTAGGATTGTTCCATTGGGCTTGCACTTCTGTTTTGTACAAACCTAAGGCGTTGCTGCCAGCATTAGTTCTATCAAATCCTAAACCAATGGAATCAGCCTGGTGGTAATAAATTGAAGTCCAGTCGGGTCTCTGGCTTTTTTCTAGCCATGGCTCGGGCCCAAAATGGATACTTTGTCCCATCATGTGTGCTAGCCCTAGTGGATAGGTAAAATCGATATATGTTTCCCTTGAATTGAGTAAAATATCTTTTATTGTCTTTACAGAATTATTGTCATTTGTTAAGGTCATTTTTATCCACTCGTCGGCTATTTGTTCAGACGAAATTTCATAATTCCATGCCAATCTTCCAAAACCATACCAGTTGGCTTGACTCATAAAATGACCTGTCCAATTTCGGTCTGAGCCAGTATTGGCTACGCCTACCATCATGGTTGGTTTGAGTTTGTTATTTATTGTGTTGGAGCTAATAATTTTAGCAATTGTGCTGCCTTTCCCGTAAGCGTAAGTATCTGATTGTAATACTTCTCTAAACATATTTGGAAGAAAAACCAAGTTTGTCGATTGTCCCAAATATTCTTGAGTAATTTGAAATTCTATAGCAAGTGGAGTTTTAGGCATAGCACCAAAAAGTGGGTGAAAAGGCTCACGAGGCATAAAGTCGATTGGACCATTCTTTACCTGTACTATTACGTTTTCATCGAAAAGCCCATCTAATGGTGTGAATTCGTTAAAAGCCTCTTTGGACCTGTCACCATTTGGATTTGGGCTGTATACAAAAGCCCGCCAAATTACAATTCCTCCAAATGGTTTAATGGCTTCTGCTAACATATTGGCTCCGTCGATATGGTTACGGCCATATTCTTGTGGGCCAGGTTCACCTTCTGAGTTTGCTTTTACCAAAAAGCCACCAAAATCAGGTATTTGAGTATATATTTCTTTTGTTTTTTCAGCCCAAAATTTACGTACATCAGGGTCAAGTGGGTCAGATGTTTTGAGTTTTCCTAATATTTTAGGTGAGGCAAAATTTAGACTTAAAAAAACTTTTATGCCATATGGGCGGAACACATCGGCTAGGGCTTTCACCTTTGGAATATATTCTTTTGTAAGGAATCTAGGACTAGCATTTACATTATTTATTGAAACAGCATTAATTCCAATTGAAGCATTGGCTCGAGCATAATCTTTATAACGGGGGTCTAATGTTTCTGGTAACTCATACCATTTCCAGAGGGAAGAACCTGCATAGCCTCGCTCAATTGTGCCCAAAACATTATCCCAATGGTTAAGCATCCGAAGTTGTATTTTGGGTGACGATTCAATATTGATTCCATCTAAACTATTCCTTAGTTGCATTTGCCGTAACAGCTCAAACACTCCATATAATATTCCAGTGTCAGTGCCTGCTGATATTATGATATTTGCACCAGAATGTTGAATGTGAAAACCATCTTTAATTATGTTTTTATCAGTAGTGAAAATAATTCCTGCTGATTTTGTTTTGCTCGCTTCACCTGATTTTAAGATTGACTTCGATACAGGTTTTCTGCCTAAAAGGCCAAATAATCCAATCTCTAGTTCATTTATAGCTGTTTGGGTAATTTCTGTTTCTTCAAAATCATTTAAAATAAAATTTGTGAAGGTTTTATATTCTGCCATTTTTTTTGGTTCATTTTTTAATAAATTATATTTCAACCACAACTTATAACCATCATCAGCTTTTGCATTTAATATGGAGAAAAATAGGAATATTAATAATGTAACTTTTCTCATTTTTTAGGGTTTTTAAATTACATGAAATTATTTTAATTTTAAAAAAAAACCCCCTGAATTGCATCAAGGGGATGTTATTTTTCTATTTTTTTTTAAAAATTTACACTACTTTCCACTCCCCTTCAGGCAGATATTCAACCAAGCCTTTTTCAGTTTTTCCAACAGCAACTCGGCCACTTTTAAGGTATTCTAAAATTTCGTAAGGCTTAACGTAATTATAAAATTCCGCAATTTCAGTTTCAGTTCCATTTTTTTCAATCACCACATAATCAAGCCCCCAAAATACTACTTTTGCATTCCAATCAAGGTTTATTTCCTTGATATCCAATACATTACCGCCGATTGGTGTTGCTATTTTGAATAATGCAATTTCATTAAAAACAATTTCATCGTCAAGGTAGCCAAATACAGCTAGCACATCAACCACTTTTCTGATTTGGCGTACCAATTTTTCCACAAAATCTCGACTGTCGTGACGAATTACAATTGTAAAACGAGATACCCCTTGTCGCTCAGTTTCACAAACAGTTAGCGACTCAATGTTCAACCGACGGCGAGTGAATATGATAGTTATTCGGTTCAAAACCCCGATTGTGTTGGTTGTGAATATGGAAAGAGTGTAGGTTGTCATTTTAATTGTTTGTAGTTTTTTGTTTGTGGTTTATGGGCTCAAAAATCAGAGGACTTTGTCCCTTTTAAAACTAATTTTTCAAAGTAATTAATAAAACCGGCTAATAGTTTTTTTACTGTGATAATTTCTTGAAGTTTTAATTCAAATAAATTGTTATTAATATATTCTAGATCCAAACAAAGATACAATTGAGTTTCGAGTTCATTAGCTGACCCATTGGCAATAAATAAAAAATTTAAAGTATCTTTTGAACTATTTCTACCCAAACCTTCTGCGATATTTGAGGGAATAGAAATAACCGATCTTCTCATTTGTTGATTTAAAACAAACATTTCTTCTTTTGGGAATTCTTTTGTAATTAAATAAATAGATCTTACTAAAACTCTACCTTTTTGCCAAACTTCCAATTCGGTATATTTTGATTTCATTTTTTTAAGTGATTTTTTTAAACTAATTGAAATCTATATATTGTTCTAACTCTTCCTTTTACAAAAAAGGAAAATATCCTTTTTCGAAACTATCAGCTTCATACAACAAACTAAAAACAATTTAACCATAAACCATAAAAAATCTACTCCAACCTAATATTAGCCACACAAGTACCCGCTGGTACCATTGGGAATACGTTTTCCTCTTTTTCACATACTATTTCTAATAGATAAGGTTTGTCTGAAGCCAGTAAAGTATCTAATGATGCTGAAAGTTCTGCACGGTCTTCAACTTTATGTCCATCGATTCCAAAGCCTTTTGCAATCATAATAAAATCAGGATTTTGGAGCTCTACAAATGAATATCGTTTATCAAAAAATAAGGCTTGCCATTGGCGCACCATACCTAGGAAATTATTATTTAAAATTATTATTTTTACAGGTAAGCCTGATTGTGCAATTGTGCCTAATTCCTGCAAGGTCATTTGAAAGCCGCCATCACCAATAATAGCGATTACCTCACGATCCGGAGCTCCTACTTTTGCCCCAAAAGCAGCTGGTAAGGCAAAGCCCATTGTGCCAGCACCGCCAGAAGTAACCAATGAATTCCAACTATTGTATTGGTAATATCGATTGGTAACCATCTGATGCTGACCTACATCGGTAACAGTAACGGCCATTCCTTTTGTTTTATTCGAAAGCATAGTTACGGCTTCGCCCATACGAATTTGGTCGCCATCATGATATACGTCTTTCTTTGTGATTTTCTCAAATTCCTCTTCATCAAATTTGCGGAAAGAATCACGCCAAACCTTATGCTCTGCCTTGTTTACGAGTGGCAATATTTCTGTTAAAATTTCTTTAGCATCGCCTACAACTGGGCCTTCTGTTTTCACGTTTTTCCCGACCTCAGCTGGGTCAATTTCAATATGTACTACTTTGGCATTTTGGATAAATTTGGTTAGATCCCCAGTAACACGGTCATCGAATCGCATACCTATGGCAATTACCAAATCACATTCATCGGTTTTTACATTTGCCCCATAATTACCATGCATACCTAGCCAACCTACATAATTGGGGTGGTCGGAAGGTACACAACTCATTCCTAAAAGTGTGGTTGCAAGTGGAATACCTGTTTTTCGAAGAAATGCATCTAATTCTTCCTTTGCATCGGAAATTAAAATGCCATGGCCTGCAAAAATATAGGGCTTTTTGGCCTCATTTATCATTTTGGCTGCCACTTCGATTTGGCTTCGTTTTGCTTTTATTCTAGGGTTATAGCTTATTAATTCTACCTTTTGGGGGTATTCAAAAGGGATTGTCATTAAATCTGTTTGGGAGGTGCGAGTCAAATCCAACAATACTGGGCCTGGGCGACCTGTTTCAGCAATATGAAAGGCTTTTGCTATCATTTCAGGGATTTCATTTGCATCTACAATCTGATAATTCCATTTGGTAATAGGCATGGATACGCCAATAATATCACATTCCTGAAAAGCGTCAGTACCTAATAAATTGGCTTTTACTTGACCAACCAAACAAACCATTGGAGTGCTGTCCAACATGGCATCGGCAATTGGAGTCATTAAATTTGTTGCTCCAGGGCCAGAAGTTACCAATGCCACTCCTGCACGATTGGTCATGCGTGCGTAACCTTGTGCAGCATGGCCAGCACCTTGCTCGTGACGTACAAGAATATGTTTAATCTTGTCTTGATAGTCAAAAAGAGCATCATAAGTTGGCATGATGGCGCCACCTGGGTAGCCAAAAATAGTATCAACTCCCTGTGCCACAAGGCTTTCCATGATAGCTTGTGCGCCAGTTAAAAACCTCCCAACCCCCAATGGGGTAGTTTTGCTTGGAATAATTATTGTTTCGGGTGCTATTAGTGTATCTGTATTCATTATTTTGTGTTAATGAGGTAATTTTCAATTTAATTTTATGATCTGAATTTTACAATAACTATAATTCTAAGTTTTCAATATCATTCAAATCTCTAGATCTTCCTGCTGCTTTTTTTGATGTTATCAAATCGTTGTAATTTATTAGATATTTAAATAAATCGACTTCAATTTCATTAGTTAACTTATTCGAATAAGCTTCTTCAAATTTTAACCCCTTTACATTTGTTAATATATCAATTGCAATCGGCGGCCTTCCAAAAGTAAAGACATAGGAGTTTGGGTTATTTAAAAAAATTTCTTTCGTCATATCAAAAATTGGCATTCCAAAATCGTGAAAAGCGTCTACAATTCTTTTATAATTGTCCTCTGTTTTTTCAACCCAAAAATCCATGGCTCCAGTAGTTCGTGGGCATGGATAATAACTTAATAACCACCCACCAGCATATATTTAACTTTATTATTGTTAAATGCCGAAATAAAATCTTGGAAGTCGGCATTAAAAATATTATTCATTGTGTTTTCTCATTTCAAATACCGCTCTATTCATTTTGGGGCTATTATTAATATCAAAATTATAGGCTACACTATTTAAATAAAATGCATACTTTAATCTTTCAGTTATACTTTTAGCCTTCCAATATTCTCTGTTATCGCCACTATTTTGATGTGTACTCATTTTAAATGCAGTTCTATCTAGTTTCATTTTAAATTCTATTTAGCTTCTGTTAAAGTTTCATCACTTTGTGTTAATGAAATAATTTTAGATATCTTTTATAAATCCTTTTAAATATCTTCAATCATTTATATCTTCAGGAATTTTATAGCTGTCTTTTGGGCTTATTTAAATTTCAATTATTCACCTACAAATCCGTCACACAACCCAAACTTGCACTGCTCACATTTTTTATATATTTTCTTAAAACTCCTTGTTTAAAAGGGCTTTCTGTTGGCTTCCAAAGTTTTCTTCTTTCGGCCAACTCCTCATCTGAAACATGTAAATGCAATTTATTTTCAACGGCATCAATGGTTATTTTATCACCATCTTTTACCAAAGCTAAATTGCCACCATCTTGTGCCTCGGGCGTAATATGCCCCACCACAAAACCATGTGTGCCACCTGAAAAACGGCCATCAGTAATCATAGCAACCTTACCGCCTAAGCCAGCACCCATTACAGCACTGGTTGGTTTAAGCATTTCTGGCATGCCTGGACCACCTTTTGGGCCTTCGTTTCTTATAACAATCACCATGCCTTCTTTAATTTCTCCTTTTTCCAAATATTCAATTACCTCTTCCTCTCGCTCACAAACCTTAGCAATACCTTCAAATTTGGTGCCTTCTTTTCCTGTTATTTTGGCTACAGCACCTTCGGTAGCTAAGTTTCCATAAAGAATTTGTAAATGACCCGTGGCTTTTATGGGGTTGGTAACCGGGCGGATAATAACTTGCTTTTCAAAATCTAAACTAGGTACATCTGCCAAATAATCAGACATTGTTTGGCCACTTACTGTTAGGCAATCACCATGGAAAAGGCCTTGCTCCAATAAATATTTCATAATAGAAGGAATTCCACCAAAAGAAAGTACGTCTTCCATGTAATATTTTCCCGATGGCTTCAAATCACCTAAAAGCGGTGTGCGATCAGAAATATCTTGAATATCTTTCAAAGTAAAATCGATACCGGCTGCATGAGCAATGGCCAAATAGTGTAAAACTGCGTTTGTTGAGCCGCCCAACACCATCACCATTGTCATAGCGTTTTCAAAAGCATGGCGGGTCATAATGTCACGTGGACAAATGTTTTTCTCCAACATCACTTTCATAGCAGCACCAATGGCCAAACATTCGGCCTTTTTACCTTCATGTGTGGCTGGGTAACTACTTGAATTTGGCAATGTTAAGCCCATTGCTTCCATGCTACTTGCCATCGTATTGGCTGTGTACATGCCTCCGCAAGCACCAGCTCCCGGAATAGCATTTTTAATTATACCCTCATAATCTTCATCAGAAATGGTGCCAGCAAATTTTTGACCCAAAGCCTCAAAAGCTGAAACTATGTCTAATTTCTTGCCTTTATATTCACCCGTTTTTATAGTACCGCCATACACAAGCATGCCTGGACGATTCAAGCGAGCCAAGGCTATCATGGCGCCAGGCATATTTTTATCACAACCAACCACTGCAATCACCCCATCGTACCATTGACCGCCTACCACATTTTCAATCGAATCGGCAATGATATCACGGCTGGGTAATGAATAACTCATACCGTCGTTGCCGTTGGTCATGCCATCAGAAACTCCAATTGTATGAAAAATGAGACCCACCATTCCATTTTCCTGAACCCCTTTTTTTATATGAACCGAAAGGCCGTTCAAATGCATATTGCAAGTATTGCCTTCATACCAGCAGGCAGGCCGCGCCCTCGGCCTGCACCTGGCTTTGCAGCACATCG